>CAJUJQ010000012.1 GCA_910586575.1 uncultured Clostridia bacterium
TGATTGGAGGTGACTGGAGTTCAGACGTGTGCTCTTCCGATCTAAAACCCTCCGTTTTTTTGTTTTGGCGGTGTGTTTATTGTTAATCCTATCTTATCATTTGCGGCATGGGGATTCTTGCACATGGTTGCAGTTTTTTTGCACTATTTTCTTGATTTCCAAACAGGCCTGCGGTTCATTCTATCGGAATGCCAATGAAAGCGGCACGTGCTTCTGACTGCGCCCGCGAAAGACAAACCCTTCGCTTCCCGTCAAGAGGAGCGGCCGCGTCCGGGCCGCTCCCCAAATGAAAAAAAAACGGAGGCTTATGGAGCCTCTCCTTTTTGCCGGCTGGTTTCAATTATAATTTCCGAAAAATGGAATCTTGCCGGAATTTTTGCGCGGTGCGCAGGGACTGGCAGACACGGCAGATATTACATTCATAACGTCCTTTTTGCGGGATACAATACTATCAGCAAAACCCCAAAAAACAAATTTGAATGTAAGGAGAAATGAAATTATGGCTAACTCTAATAATGGTTCTAACAAGGGCATGGTACCGGAAGCGCGCGCAGCAATGGACCGCTTTAAGATGGAGGCGGCGAACGAAGTCGGCGTAAACCTCAAGGAAGGCTATAACGGCGACCTGACCTCCCGTCAGGCGGGTTCTGTCGGCGGCCAGATGGTTAAGAAGATGATCGAAGCCTACGAGGAGAAGCTGGCATCCCAGGGCTAATGGCAGCGGCTCCCGGCAGCCGCCGGGGGTAAGGAAAGCAGGACGGAGACATCAGAGCGTCGTTTGCGCGGCGTTCTGAAGCCTCCGGCGTTTGGGTGAGGGCTGTCCCGGAAGCGGGACGGCCCTTCTTAACATATGCAGTATTATCTTTTTTTCTTCGCTTTTGCCCAGCCTTTGGGCTTGGAGGGGGTGTGTTTTGCGGAGGGCGCACCCCGCTTTGCGGAAGCGCTATCTTTCGCGGACTGTTTGGCAGGGGCCCAGCCAGGGGGCGGCTTTACCAAACAGCCTTTCCCATAGCCAATTAAATCCTCCCTTCCCGCTTCGCGGAGCGCTTCCAGCACCAGCTGGCGCTTGTCCGGCCTTCGCCATTGCAGCAGCGCCCGCTGCATTGCTTTTTCGCGGGGCGTTTTGGCGACATAGACCGGCTTCATGGTGCGCGGGTCAAGCCCGGTGTAATACATCGCGGTGGACAATGTGCCCGGGGTAGGATAAAAATCCTGCACCTGCTCGGGCATGTAGCCGACCGACTGCAAATAACAGGCAAGCTTTACCGCGTCCCGCAGTGTCGAGCCGGGGTGCGAGGACATCAGATAAGGAACCAGATATTGCCTGCGCCCAAGTTTTTCGTTGATACGGGTATAGCGCGCCCGGAATTCCTCATAAACAGAGAAGGCCGGTTTTCCCATATAATAGAGGACATTATCGCTCATATGCTCGGGAGCAACCTTGAGCTGTCCGGAAATATGATGTTTCACCAATTCCGTAAAAAAGGTGTCGTCCCTTTCCGCCATCATATAATCATACCGCAGGCCGGAGCGCACGAACACTTTTTTAATCCCCGGCAGGGCGCGCAGCTTACGCAGCAGCGCGAGATAATCGCGATGGTCGGCTTCGAGCCGTGGGCAGGCGCTGGGGAACAGGCAGCGGCGGTCGGTGCATAAACCATGCTTCTCCTGCTTTTTGCAGGAGGGATGCCGAAAATTGGCGGTCGGCCCGCCGACGTCATGAATATACCCTTTGAACCCCGGCATTTGGACAATCTGTTCGGCCTCCCGCATCACCGAATCATGGCTGCGGGACGAGATATAGCGCCCCTGATGAAACGCCAGCGCACAGAAATTGCATGCGCCAAAACAGCCCCGGTTATGGATAATGGAAAACTGTACCTCGGCAATGGCGGGTACGCCGCCCAGCGCTTCATAGGAAGGGTGATAATTCCGGGTATACGGCAGCCCGTAGACGCGGTCCATTTCCTCCGTCGTCAGCGGAAGCGCGGGCGGGTTCTGCACGAGGGTGCGCTTGCCGTGGCGCTGCAAGACGGCTTTGCCGGCCACATGGTCGGCGTTGTCATATTGCAGCTTTACCGCGCGGGCATAGTCCGCCTTGCCGGCACAGACCGCTTCATAAGCGGGACATTCCGCCGTGGGAAACGGCACATCCGGCGTCTGCGCCAGATAAGCGGTGCCGCGCACGCCGCGCAGAACATCCGGCCCGGTTTTCCCGGCTTTCAGGTTGTTAGCAAGCTCTACAACCGAGTGCTCTCCCATACCGTACATCAGCCCGTCCGCCCCCGAGGAAACCAGGATGGAAGGCATCACCTGATCCGACCAATAATCATAATGGGCGAAGCGGCGCAGCGACGCTTCCAACCCGCCAAGATACACGGGCAGTCCGGGAAAGGCGCGCCTTGCCAGCATCGCGTAAACGGTTGCGGCACGGTCGGGGCGCTTGCCGCCGACACCGCCGGGGGTGTAAGCGTCATCGTGGCGGCGCTTTTTGGCGGCGGTGTAGTGCGCCACCATGGAATCAAGATTCCCGGCATTGACGAGCACGGCATACCGGGGCCGCCCCATTTCCAGGAAATCCCGCTCGTCGCGGAAATCCGGCTGGGAAAGGATGGAAACGCGGTAACCGGCAGCTTCCAGCACGCGGGAAATGACCGCCGTGCCGAAAGAGGGGTGGTCGATGTAAGCGTCGCCGGTCACCAGCAAAAAATCACAGTAGAACCAGCCGCGTTCTTCCATCTCCGCACGGC
Organism: uncultured Clostridia bacterium; assembly: GCA_910586575.1. Lineage (GTDB taxonomy): Bacteria > Bacillota > Clostridia > Oscillospirales > Butyricicoccaceae > QXXE01. Next base: position 2,751 of record CAJUJQ010000012.1, read on the forward strand.
TGACAGGTAAAAATCCACTCATAAGCGGCCCTTTCCACCTGACCGGAAGCCAATGGTTTCCGAACAGGCTGATGATATGCCCGAAGCGGGCAAAGCTTTTTACAGCTGTACCCGCTCCGGTTTGTCTCCTTCATAAAGCTCCTGGCGGATGGAGGCGAACATATCCTCCGCCATATTGAGATACCGGCGGACCATGTGCTCGTCAATTTCCAGCGGCAGGTCGGTCGGGTAACGGGTTTCTATGTACAGGTTGTTCAGCGCGGCGCTTTCTTCCAGGTAGCCCTCGAGAAAAGCTTCCACCAGCGCCGCCTGACGGCATAAATACGTGAGGTTGTGCCCGTCAAAATGCCGCCCCGTACGGTACAGCAGAAATCCCTTGAGCGCTTTTTCAATCGCCTGCTGGCAGTGGAACGCGATATTGCAGGGGTCGCCCCCCCAGGTCAGCAGCACCCGCGCCGACTGCAAATCACACAGCGCCTTGTCCAGCCATTTGTAATAATAGACACTGTCTCGTCCGCCTTTACGGCGCCGGCTCATAAATAACCCTCCCCCGACGCCCGATCCACGCGGCATAGCTGCTCGGGTCTTTCAGCAGCTCCGTCCATTCGTCATGCGTGTACAACGTCAGATTCACCGATACATTGCTCTCGATTGCGAGATACAGCCGCTGCATCAGCGCGTTCTTGTCCTCGCACTCCGGCACCACAATGCAAAAGCTCAATGATTTCAGCTTGTCATTGGTGAGCGTGCGCTTTTCCGCATACAAAATGACACGCTCGGGCGCGCAGACGCGCAGGATTTGCTCGACAGATTTTTCCATAAGGTTCAACCTCCTTTACATCGGTTTTGCGTTTATATCTATTTTTGCCCCGGCTTTAGGGATTGTATTCCGGCATCGGCGACAGGATTGCCGCACCCTCGAAGCGCGTCTTGCCGTCCGCCTCGCCGAACACGTATCGCACGCCGTCCTCTTCCCCGGTCAGCACGCGCAGCCGGTCGCCGAAGCGGCTTTCCGCCGTGTAATTCACCTGAAGCGCGGAAACGAACTGCCCGCCCAGGTTCAGGTCAAGGCCGTCTGACAAAATATCCACAATCTTGACATTGTTGACATGGTTGTTGACATCCAGATCGGAATAGCACACCGGGTGGATATGGTGCTCGCGCAGGGCGGCGCAGGCCAGCTTGCCGGGAATCATCGCCGCGCTCGGTGTCAGCGCCAGATACTTTTCCGCCTGTGCGATGGCGGTCGGGCGGATAATCCGATGGGTTTCCTGGTCGAGCACCACCCAGGAGGAAATGGCCGCGCCGACCGGCTCCCCCTCCACCAGGAAGCGGAAGGAGCGCAGCCAGGACGCCCCCTTAATACCCGCGCACCAGGTCTGGACGGTCAGCTTTTCGTAGGGCAGCAGCGGGCGCGCCAGCTCGGTTTTCATACGGGAGAGCACCCACAGGGCGGAAATATCCTCCCTGCCAATGCCGATATGATAGGCGTGCACGGTCGCCGCGTCCTGCGCCAGCTCAAAGACGGCGGACGGGCGGGCAACCCCGCGGTTGTCAATCTGCCCGAAATGGATCTCATAGGTTTTTTCAAAATGGTCAATGGGTTTCAAGGTTTCAAGCTGCAAGGGAAAGACCTCCTGATAAACCGACCCTTATTCATGCGTCACCGAATAAAGGAACAGGGAAAAAATATCAAATAATGTACCCGCGTCCACGCCGGGCTCTTTTTCGGGCTGCTCCGACGGGGTGCCGGGCTGTACGGGAGCGTCCGGGACCGTCGCGAAGTGGCGCTTCACCGCGTCGGACAGCGCCTGCGAATTAGCAACCGAGCCATAGCGGAAATGCACCGTCCCCGCAGCCTTGCCCGTAGTGTCAATCATTTTCATCTGGCGGACAATCTCATCCGAGCCGTACCAGACGCTTTCGGTGTCGGCCGCCTCGGCGGAGCGGTAATCGGCAATGCCGATATAGAGCTTCACGCCGGTATTCTGCACCGCCTCGTTCCACCAGTCGAGCAGGATTTCAAAATTCGCGGCTTCAAAGCCGATTTCCCAATAAACCTGTGGGCAAATGTAATCAACAAGGCCATGCTCTACCCAATACAGGGTGTCGGCGTAGGACTGCGCGTAAGAGGAATGCCCGTTGGTATCGCTGCCGCGCGGGTTGTCGCGGGCGTTGTCCCAGATGCCGCTCGGGCTGATGCCGAAGGAGATGTCCGGGTCGGCGGCGTGCAGCTTCCGGTCGAGCGCGGAAACCAAAAGGTTGACGTTATTGCGCCGCCAGTCCCCGAGGTCCGTAAACCCTCCGGGATTGTCCGCAAAGCTTTTGCTGTCGTCAAAGTCCTTCTCCGGGTAAAAGTAGTCGTCCAGGTGGATGCCGTCCACGTCGTAGTTTTCGACAATCTCGACCGCGCCCGCAACAACCATATCGCGCACCGCCTCAACCGACGGGTCGTAATAATAGTTTTCCTTATATTTGACGACCCATTCCGGATGCTTGCGGGCGGGGTTGTCGTCGGAAACCGCTTCCCATTCGGATTCACCGGCGCGGGTGATCCGGTAGGGGTTCACCCAGGCGTGCAGCTCCATGCCGCGCTTGTGCGCACCCTCCACCCAGTAAGCCAGCGGGTCGAAGTTTTTCTCGGGCGCGGTCCCCTGTCTGCCGGTCAAATAGCGGCTCCACGGATAAATTTCGGACGGATAGAACGCGTCCGAGGCCGGGCGCACCTGTAAAAACACCGTATTGAATCCAAGGTCGGCGCATTTGTCAAGGATGGTGTCCGCCTCGGCGCGCAGCGTGGACGCGCTGACCGTCCCGGCGGAGGGGTAGTCCAAATTATAGATCGAGGAAACCCAAACGCCGCGCATCTGCAAATCCGCCGGTACCGGGACGGCCCCCGCAAAGGGAACCATAAGGGCAAGCAGCAGCAATGCTGCAAGAAGTCGTTTTCGCATAGGAAAAATTCTCCTTTCCAAGAGAGGATAAATTTGCGGTAGGATATCATTTATGGTAACACGAACGGCGGAAAAACGCAAGTCCTTGAAAGACAAAACCCGCCCGCCGGAAAGACGACGGACGGATATTGGAAATATTATCCCTCATAAATGCCCTTGAAAAAGCGCGGCCCGCGTTTCAGGTCGCGGTTTTTCTGTTCCAGGTCAAAGTCGCCCAAGTCGAGCGTATCGCACCCCAGCCATTCGACAAGCTCGTCATACGCGTCCCCTTCGCCCTCCTGAAGGGCCTCGCTTAAATCGTAAAGGCCGCCGACACCGCCGCAGTCCTCAACAATGCCGTAGCCCTCCCCGGCCAGCACGCGGGGCAGCTCTTTCGCGGGCAGCGCCTTGTCAATCACAATTTCTTCCAGGCGGACGGCAACCTCCCAGCTGTCGCCGAAATCGTACTCGAACAGCATCTGGTCGCCGGGATGGGGCAGCAGTTCCTTGATCTTGAACGCCGTAGCGTCCTCCGGCTTGTCACCTTCGCCGTCACCATAGCCCGCGAAACTGAAAATATCTTCGTGGGGGACTTCGAACCGGCGCTCGCGCGGGCCGAACGCCTTCACGTTGCTGCTGTCCGTGCCGGAGGATTTCAGGAATACTTTGAGGTTTTCCTCCACCGGGACGGTCGCCGCGAACATATGGTTCCCCTGCATTTCATACAGTGTCATCAGGATATAACACAATTTTGCGATGGTCGTGTTCGCCGGTGCCTGGAAACGGCGCCAGATTTTCGGATTGTAATCCCAAAGCTCACAGTAAAATTGATAAATTGGCTGTGTTGCCATATGGAGTTCCCCCTTTAGAATCATGCGTCAGCACTTTGTCATACTCAGTATACCATATCTTTTTCCTGATTACGATACACATATCAAAATTTCCCATAAATTTTTCACAAATGCATCCGCAACGAAAATTTTACAAATACCCGATTGACAGAACAGTCAAGTGGATGCTATAATAATTTGAACATGTTAAAGAAAGCGAGGGAGGACGTGTGCAGAATGCGGACGCAAGACAGCGCATCCTGAACAGCGCAAAGGCAATTTTCCTGGAGCAGGGTTATAAAAAAACGACCATCCGGCAGATTGTGCGCCGTTCCGGCCTGCTGATTGGAAGCATTTACCATTTCTTTGAAAACAAGGAGGATATCTTCCAGCAGCTGTTTTTCGATATTTTTGACCGCTGCGACGCGCTCATCTGCCGCCGGTTCGGCTCGTCGGCAGACCCGCCGACGCGGCTGGCGCTGATGTGCGCCACGATGCTCCACGCGGCGGATCTGGATGAGAATATCTGTGAGCTTTACGGCGAACTGCTGTCGCTGCACAGCTCCGCCGAGCACCACGGGCAGCATCTGGCGGACTGGCTAAGCGCCAACATGACGCGGGAGCTGGCAGGGCAAAACGAATCCGAAGTCTTTGCGCGCGCGCTGGCCGTCGGCGGCGTGCTGCGCGGGCTGCTGGCGAACCGCTATTACCGCCACCGCCTGCCGGTTTCTGACCTGACGCGGGTGATGGCCGAATCGACGTTTGCCATCCTTGGCATCGCGCAGGGGCGGGCGGCGGAGGCCTCCGAGCGGGTGTCCTCCATGCAGGATGAACTGATCGCAATCGCAAAGTCGCTGATTGCCTACTAAAACAGGCTCACGCCTGCCAGGGGAACCGGGCGCAGTATGGGAAGATGCAAGCGATTGTCGCAAGTTATTTTTGAACGGTTCCTAACCTTGATATGCGGCAGGTTTCCAGCGGATATATATGAAAGATACCTTGATTCAAGAAAGGGGTTGTTTAGATTTGGAAGAAAAGAAAGATGACCGAAGCTTTATGCTCAAACTGGCGACCTTTATCGTAGATAAACGGAACGGGATATTCCTGGCGTTTATCGGCGCGATTATTTTCTGTGCCATCGCGTCGGGATGGGTACAGGTCTGCAACGACATCACCCAGTACCTGCCCGGTGAATCCGAAACCCGGCAGGGGCTGACGCTGATGGAAAACGAGGTGACAACCTACGCCACGGCGCGCGTGATGATCTCCAACATTTCACGGACGCACGCCGCCGGGCTGGCGTCCGGGCTGGAAGCCATCGACGGGATTTCGGCGGCGGAATTCCTCGACGAGGACGCCGACCCGCCGCTGGACGCCGAGGATATCGAAGCGCACTACACCCGCGCGGCGGCGCTGATTGACGTGACGTTCGAGGGCGAAGAGGGCGACGAAATCTGCGAGACCGCCATGGCGGAGCTGAAAGAACGCCTTGCCGGTTACGACCTTTACATATCCAGCCCGGTCGGCAACTCCGAGGCCGCGCTGCTGGACGCCGAAATGAACATCGTCATGCTGGTAGCGGTCGTGATTATCGTCAGCGTGCTGCTGTTTACCTCCAAAACCTATATGGAAATCCCGGTGCTGCTGATGACCTTCGGCTCGGCGGCGCTGCTCAACAAGGGCACCAACTTCCTGATGGGCGAAATTTCCTATATCACCAATTCGGTTGCGATTGTCTTGCAGCTGGCGCTGGCGATTGACTACGCAATCATCCTCTGCCACCGTTATACCGAGGAACGCGAGCACCTGGACGCGCATGACGCGGTCGTCGTCGCGCTGTCCAAGGCCATCCCGGAGATTTCCGCAAGCTCGCTGACCACCATTTCCGGCATGGTCGCAATGATGTTCATGCAATTCGGTATCGGGCGCGACATGGGCACGGTACTGGTCAAGGCGATTATCCTCAGCCTGCTGTCGGTGTTCACGCTCATGCCGGGGCTGCTGATGCTGTTCTCGAAATGGATTGACAAGACCCACCACCGCAGCTTTGTCCCCCAAATTGATAAATGGGGCAAGCTGGTGCTCAAAACACGGTTTATCCTGCCGGTGCTGTTCCTGTTCGCGCTGGGCGGGGGCTTCTACTTCTCCAACCGCTGCCCCTACGTCTACGGCGAAAGCACGCTGACGACCGCCAAGCAGAACGAGGTGCAGATTGCCGAGAAAAAAATCAACACCGCGTTCGGCTCAACCAACGTCATGGCGCTGCTGGTGCCCAAGGGCGACTACGAAAAGGAAGGGCGGCTGCTGCGCGAGCTGGAAGCGCGGGAGGAAGTCGATTTTACCATGGGGCTTGCCAACGTGGAGGCGATGGACGGCTATGTCCTGACCGACCGGCTTGCGCCGCGCCAGTTCGCCGAGCTGACCGACGTGGACATTGAAGCGGCGCGGCTGCTGTACTCGGCCTATGCCGCCGAGCAGGAGGACTACGGGCGGATTGTCAGCTCGATTGACAGTTACGATGTCCCGCTGATTGACATGTTCCTGTTCCTTTATGATAAAAAAGAGGAAGGCTTTGTCGAGCTTGACCCCGAAATGGACGCCGATATCAACGACCTGTACGACCAGCTGACCGACGCCAAGCGCCAGTTGCAGGGCGAAAACTATACCCGCCTGCTGGTCAGCCTGAACCTGCCGGAGGAAAGCCCGGAAACCTTCGCGTTCCTGAAAACCATCCATCAGATTGCGGGGAAATATTACGACGATGTTTACCTGGTCGGCGACTCGACCAGCGACTACGACCTGTCCACCTCGTTCAGCCGCGACAACATTGTAATCAGCGTGCTGTCCGCGCTGTTCGTTATCATTGTGCTGCTGTTCACCTTCCAGTCGGCGGGGCTGCCGGTGCTGCTGATTGCGGTCATCCAGTCCAGCGTGTGGATTAACTTCTCGTTCCCCTACCTGACAAGCACCAACCTGTTTTTCCTCAGCTACCTGATTGTCAGCTCGATTCAGATGGGCGCGAATATCGACTACGCAATCGTCATTTCCAACCGCTACATGGAGCTGAAAAAAGAAATGCCCATCCAGGAAGCGATTGTCGAAACGCTCAACCAGTCGTTCCCGACGATTGTCACCTCGGGCACCATCCTGACCGCCGCCGGGCTGCTGATTGGGCAGCTGTCCTCCAACCCGGCGATTTCGTCCATCGGCTCCTGCCTGGGGCGCGGCACCATTATTTCCATGCTGCTGGTTATGAGCGTCTTGCCGCAGATTCTGCTGCTGGGCGATACCATCATTGAACGCACGGCGTTCACCCTCAAAAAGCCCGATATCGTCCAGACCGGCACGGGCGCGCTGCGCGTCAACGGCCATGTGCGCGGCTATGTACAGGGCGTTGTCAACGCCGAAATCCACGGCTCGATTCAGGGCCGCGTGAGCGCGGTGGTCGATGTCGGGGCGATGGAAGACGAGGGAAACTATGGGCTGCTGCCCGTCCCGCCGGACGGGAGGAAGGAGGAGGACGGCGATGAAACGTAAACGGTTCCTTGCGGCCTGCCTGACGGCGGCGCTGCTGCTCGGCCTGCTGCCCGCCTCTGCGGCGGACGGGGGCGCGGTCGAAATCCGGACGGCAAAGCAGCTGTGCGAATTTTCACGCAGCTGTACGCTGGACACCTGGTCGCGCGGCAAAACCGTGACGTTGGCGGCGGATATCGACCTTACAGGGGTCGATTTTGCACCGGTGCCGACTTTTGGCGGCGTGTTTGACGGCGGCGGGCATACGGTGTCCGGACTGTCGGTCAGGTGGGACGGTTCCCACCAGGGGCTGTTCCGCTATGTGCAGGAAGGCGCGGTTATCCGGGATTTGAAGGTATCCGGCACGGTCGCGCCAGGCGGCAGCGCGTCGGCGGTCGGCGGCATCGCCGGGCGCAATTACGGCACCATTCAAGGCTGCTCGTTCAGCGGCACGGCCTCCGGCAAGAACAGTGTCGGCGGGATTGTCGGCATCAACGAGGGCACCGGCGAGCTGGTTTCCTGCGCGACGTCCGGCGTCGTCTCGGGCGAGCACTTCACCGGCGGCATCGCCGGGCAGAACCTGGGCGCAGCGGTTTCCTGCGTCAACCGGGCGCAGATTAACACCCGGGAAGAGGAAATCAGCGTTTCCCTTGACGAGTTGAACTGGGAACAGGTCAACTCCGCCGAAAACGTCCGCGCGCACACCGATTCGGGCGGTATCGCGGGCTATTCCACCGGGATTATCCAGGGCTGCACCAATTATGGTACGGTCGGCTACCCGCATACGGGGTATAATGTCGGCGGCATCGCCGGGCGGCAGTCCGGCTTCCTGGACGGCTGCACCAACGCCGGTACGGTGTACGGGCGCAAGGATGTCGGCGGCATTGCCGGGCAGCTGGAGCCTTACCTGCTGCTGCAATTCTCGGAGGATTCGCTGCAAAAGCTGGACGGGGAGCTGGACACCCTGCGCAGCCTGATGCGCAGCCTTGGCGACGAGGCCGCAAACACCGGGGATTTGATTGATATCCGCGCAGACGCGCTGACCGGGCAGCTCGAACAGGTGCGCACGGGCGCGCACGACGTGGCGGATTGGAGCGGGGATTTCGTGGACGGCACGGTCGGTACGGTCAACGAGCTGAGCGCGCGCGCCAGCCGCACCTTTGACCGGCTGGAACCGATTTTCTCCAGCCTGGGCGATACCGGCAGCGGGCTGGGCGACGCCTTCCGGCAGGTAAGCGATACCATCGACCAGATTGACGATTCCACCATCTGGGGAAGGGAAGCCGCCGCCGAGGCGCGGGAAGCGTTTGACCGCATGGGCATCGCCGCGGATGATGCGCGCGCGGCGATGCGCTCGATACGGGACGCGCTGATCGCGCTGCGCCGCAACCCGGCGGACCAAAACGCGATGGCGGAAGCGCGCGCGCAGCTGTCCAAGGCGATTTCCGACCTGCGGCGGGCGCTTGAGCAGCTGGGCGCGGCCCCGGAACGGCTTGCGGAGCTGCTGCGCAGCCTGGAAGCGCTCGGCGGCATCCGTGCGGGCGATACCATCGACAGCCTGATTGCGCTGGGGCAGGCGTTCCGGCAGGCGGCTCAGGCGGCCGGCGCGCTGTGGGACGGCATGTCCGCCATTATCGACGGCACGAACGGCGCGTCCCTGCACGACCGGCTGGCTGAAAGCCTCGCCCGCCTGCGGGAAGGGATACGCTCGGGCGGCGACGCAATGGATGTCCTCCGCCGAGCGGCAAGCAGCCTGAACCGCTCCTTTGACAACCTGGAAATCCTTTCGGATGAGCTGGACGGCGTGCTTTCCGGCATGTCGGACGCCTTCTCCGACCTCGACCGCGCAATGGGTTCGATGGAGGACAGCGCGCGCCGGATGGAGGGCCTTTCCCGCGAGCTGGCGGACGAACCGGAGCTGCGCCTTCCGGCGCTGAACAGCGAATATACCACGACGGTAGACAACATTTTTGACGCGCTGGGCGGCATTTCGGACGAAGCGGGCGGGCTGCGCCGCGACCTGCGCGGCTCGGGCGACCGCCTGCGCGGCACAGCGGAAGCGGTCAACGATCAAATTGGCGTTATCAGTGATTTACTGATGGACGGCTACAATGAAATTCTGGACAACGATGAAGACAAGGAACGGGTAGAGGATATCTCGGACGAGGACGACGGCGGCAGCCAGGGGCACGTGTCCAATACGGTCAACCAGGGCACTGTCGAGGGTGACGTTGATGTCGGCGGCATTGCCGGTTCGATGGCGGTCGAATACGACCTCGACCCGGAGGATGATATCATCCGCAGCGGGCAGCGCTCGGCGAACTTCCGTTATCAAACGCGGGCGGTCGTCACGGCCTGCCGCAACGAGGGCGATATCACCGCGAAGAAAAACGATGCGGGCGGCATCGTCGGGCGCATGGACCTGGGGCGCGTTTCGGACTGCGAGGGCTACGGCACGGTTGCCAGCACGGACGGTTCTTACGTGGGCGGCATCGTGGGCGCGTCTTACTCCGCCATCCGCAGCAGCTGGGCGAAATGCACGATTACAGGCGAGGACCATGTCGGCGGCATTGCGGGGTACGCGAACGACCTGTCCGGCTGCCGCGCGCTGGTGAACATTGAAGCGTCCGGCGAATGCGTCGGCGCGATTGCGGGCGACGCGGAAGGCGTGCTCAGCCAAAACCTTTCCGTAGACGATGCGCTCGGCGCGGTGGACGGCGTCAGTTACGCGGGGCAGGCCGAAGCGGTCAGCTATGAGACGCTGCTGGCGCAGGACGCCCTGCCGGACGCGTTCCGCAGCTTTACGGTGACGTTCCTGGTAGACGGCGAGCTTTATCGGCAGGAAACGGCGGACTTTGACGGCAGCCTGGACCCGGTGCCCGAGGTCCCCGCGCGCGAGGGGCAGTTTGGCGAATGGTCGGACGAAAACTTCAGCAATCTGCGCGCGAATAAGACGGTAGAAGCGGTTTACTTCCCCTATATTACGGTCCTGGAGAGCGAAGCCGAACAGGGCGGCAAGCCCCTTGCGCTGGCGGAGGGTGAATTCGACCACCACGCGTCACTGGTGCTGGAAGCGGCGGAAGGCGCGCCGCCGGGTGCGCCCGGCACGGCGCGGCGGATTGCGGTATCGCATTCGGCCGGCAGGCGCAGCGGACATATTGTGCGCGCGCTGGCGGCGGAGGACGAAAACGCGGTCTGGCTGGCGCAGGACGGCCATTGGAGCAAGGCGGACAGTGTCCGGGACGGCAGTTATCTGGTCTTTTCAATTGACGGTGACGAAGCCGTTTTCTGCCTGGGCGGCGAAGCAAACCAGAAGGTAACGCTTCTGATTGCGGCGGGTATCGCGCTGCTGCTCGCGGCTGCGCTCCTCCGGGGATGCCGCCGCCGCAAAAAGCGCGCCGCCGCTCCGGCGAAACCAACGGAACCAACCAGCGAATAATCAGACAAATCAATGGGCAGCCTCCCGCCGGGATTCCTTCCTGGCGGGGGCTGCTGTTTTGTCAATGGAAAATTTTTATAAATTTCACGCCTTATTTCCATCTATCTAGCCAAAAACGGCTTGATTTCCCCAAAATGCACAAAACACAGCCGCTTTGCCCAACCGCAAAACCGGTTTTTTCCAGCATTGCCGCCGGCGGCGCATCCCCTGCCCCCGCAAAATACCGGAAATATTGATTCCTGCATCAAAAGTGCCCTATACATTTGCAGGGAAATATGGTATCATAATAGCTGTATACCGAAAAATGGAGGAAAACATATGAAAATCATCAATGAAAAGGGAAAGCTGTTCGGGCTGATTAACATTGTTGACTTTTTGGTGCTGCTGGCGGTGCTGGCGGTTGTCGGCGGCCTTGGCTGGAAGCTGCTCGGCCCCAAGGTGGTGGAAACCGTTTCGCCGACCGTCACCATGACCTCACAAATGCGTGTGCGCGGCGTCAGCCCGGTCGTGTATAACGACCTGATGGAAAATACCCAGGTCGGCAAGCATCTGGTTTCGGGCAACGAATACGTGGACGCTGTGATTACGGATATGTGGATTGACGACTACGAAATCCAGATCCAGTGCGCCGACGGCCGCATTGTCAGCGCGGTAGACCCCGTGAAAAAGGATGTCGTTTTCATGATTGAAGCGCCGGTCCGGAAGGACACCCCCGCGCCCAAAATCGGCACACAGGAGGTGCGCATGGGCCGGACGTTCATCCTGAAAACCAACGATTTCGAGACAAACGCCAACATTGAATTGGTTGTGATGGGCGAATGATCCGAGCAATTTTAGAGGGAAGCGTCCTGATCCAGTTCCTGCGGAAGCTGCCGAAATGGTATCACATGGGGGCAATCGCGCACTTTTTCCAGGCCATCCGCGACGCATATCCCCATTCCCGGTTCCGGAAGTGGTGGCAGGGGTTCTGCGCGGTGCCGCTGCCGACCGAATACACCGCGAAATATGTCCGCGCGGCCTCCGCTGCCCGCCGCTGGATTGAAAAATGGGGCGCGTGGATTCGGGAAAGCCTGGTTTACCGCCTGTGCCTCGCGGTGTGGATGCCCATTGCAAGGGTGTGCGGCCCGGGGATTATTGGCAGCGTGTGCCGCTTCCTGGGGGTGCGCGGGCTGCTGCTGCTCTGCCTCGCCATGTACCTGCCGATTGACTATGTGCTGCGTTCGGCGCTGCAAATCGGCTTTCTGGCGTCGGTCTGGGATGAGGGCTTCCTGCTGCTGTGCGTCTGTTACCTGATTTGGCACACCGCCATGGGGCGCGCGCCGCTCGGCTCGCGGGTTACCCCGGTGGAAGGCTACCTTTGGCTGTTCATCGGCGTGGGCTTCCTGCTGATGTGCGCGGTTTCGCCTGTCCCATCCATTGCCATGGACGGCCTGCGCGCACAGGTACAGTATTTATTATGGTTCTTTATCGTCGTCCGGCTGATTGAGGATGACCGCGATTTCGGGATCTTTTATGGGGCGCTGCTGGTGCTGGGCGTGTGTATCGCGCTGCACGGCATCTATCAGTTTATTGTCGCCGTCCCGATTCCGGCTTCCTGGACCTCGGACACCGAACAGGCCGTGCGCACCCGTGTGTTCTCCATCACGGGCAGCCCCAATATCTGCGGGGCGCTGCTGGTGCTGCTGGCGCCGTTGGCGGCAGGGCTTTCCTATTACAGCAAAAAAACATGGGGGAAGCTGGCGGCGCTCTGCATGACTGGCGTGATGTGCCTGTCCATCCTTTTTACCTTCTCCAAGGGCGCTTGGCTGGGGCTGGTGGTCGCCATTCTGGTATTTGCCTGCTTCCTCGACCGGCGGCTGATTGCGCTGATGGGCGCGGGCGCGGCGGCGGCTGTCCTCGCGGTCCCCTCCATCGCCAACCGCATCACCTATCTGTTCACGGCGGATTACGTGGAAGCCAGCCAGCGGGCGGGGCGCATGGTGCGCTGGGAAACCGGCCTGCGCCTGCTGGAAGAAAGCAACCGCTGGGTCGGCTTCGGGCTGGGGCGCTTTGGCGGCGCGGTCGCCATGCAAAACAAGGTGATTGAGGAAAGCGAAACCTTTTCCTATTTCTATATGGACAATTACTACCTCAAAACCCTGGTGGAAATGGGTTATATCGGGCTGTTCTTCTATCTGCTCCTGTTGTTTGGGCTGGTGCTCTGGTGCCTGCGCGCCATTGGCAGGACCAACCTCAGCAAAAGCAACCGCGCGCGGGTGCTTCCTGCGGCGCTGTTCTCGGGAATGGCGGGAGTGCTGGCACACTGTTATTTCGAGAATATTTTTGAAGTCCCTTATATGATGGCGTATTTCTGGGCAATGGCGGCGGCAATCCTGTATGTCGGGTATTTCCGTAAGCGGCGGCCCAAGGAAAAACGCACCTGGGCATCCTAAAAAACAAAACCGGTACGCTGCCGCGGCAGTAGTACCGGTTTTTGTTGATATCGATGAAGAGCATTAACGCCCATGCATATGGCTTGCCGCCTCCCGCCATTTGACGGTATAACCCGCGCCGTGGCTGCAAAACACCGAATCCGGCGTGTGGGCAAGATCCCGCTCCGGGTCGTAGGCGCGGCGGGCGACGACCTCGTCGGTGTTATGGCAGGGCCGCAGCCCCAGCGGGTGCATGGAAAGCATCCCGCGCCCGTGCGTGTAGGCAGCGAACTCCTGCGCGTAGTCCATCACCTCGGACAGCGGCACGGCGGCACGGATCATGCTGCGCCCCTGCTGCGGGACGGGGGCTTCCGCTTCGCCGGACATGCGGGAAAGGTCGGCAAGCAGCCGCCCTGCCAGTGACGGCTCGACAGCGGCGGAAAGCCGGACGTACGGTTCCAGCAGGACGCTTTGCGCGTGCATCATCCCGTGACGGATTGCGCGGTAAACCGCTTCGCGGAAGTCCCCGCCCTCGGTATGCTTTTCGTGGGCGCGGCCGCAGCGCAGCACGACCTGGACATCGGTCAGCGGCGAGCCGGTCAGCACCCCGCGATGGGTACGCTCAAAGACATGCGTTTCAATCAGCCGCTGCCAGTTCAGCGCAAGGCGATCGGTCGGGCACTCGCTTCGGAAGGTGATGCCGCTGCCGCGCGGCGTGGGTTCCAACCGCAGGCCGACCTCGGCATAGTGCCGCAGCGGTTCAAAATGCCCCCAGCCATCGACCGGCGCGGCGATGGTTTCCTGATACAGCACCTCGGGCGGCGCAAACGAAACCTCCAGCTGAAAGCGCGTGCGCAGGGTTTCAGCAAGGACTTCCAGCTGCACCCTGCCCATGATGCGGACGGTCAGCTGTTCCAGCTCGGCATCCCATGCGGCGGCAAGCGCGGGGTCCTCATCCTCCAGCGTCCGGAACGCTTCCAGCGCCTGCGCAGGCGGGCATTGGAACAGCACCTTTGCCGCCAGCAGCGGGCGCAGGCAGGCGGCGGGCAGCGGCGGCGCAATGCCCAGACCGTCGCCGATTTGCACATCGGGAAGCCCGGCGGCGGCGCAAAGGCACCCGGCCTCGGCCTGCGGAAGGTTCTCGGTTTTCGCGCCGCGTATCAGCCGCAGCTCCCCGGCCTTGCCGCTGCCGACGCGGTCCCTGGGGTGCAGCGTGCCCGAGGTCACCTTGAGCAGCACCAGGCGCGTACCGTCCGGCAGGCGGCGCACCCCGTAAGCCTGCGCGCCGAAAGCCCCCGTCGTGTCATAGTCCGTGGTCAGGAGCATGTCCATGCCGTCCATCAGCGCCGCAACTCCGGTCCCCTCACGCGCGGAACCGCAGAACACCGGGAAGAGACGGCGCTCCCGCACCAGCCTTTGGGCAGCGGCGGTGAAGGCCCCCTCGTCAAAGCCGCGTTCCAGGTAGGTTTCCAGCAGCGTCTCGTCCCGCTCGGCAAGGGCTTCCGCCGCCGCTTCCAGCCCCGCCGACAGGTCTACACAGTCATCCGAAATCAGCGCGCGTAGCTCGGACAGCGCGGCATCCGGCGCGGCGCGGTCGCACTTGTTCAGGAATACGAAAGTCGGGACGCGCAGCGCTTCCAGCCGTCGCCAAATCGTTTCGGTGTGCCCCTGCACGCCGTCCGCCGCGCTGACCACTACCACTGCGGCGTCGAGAATGGCAAGCGTGCGTTCCATCTCCGCCGCAAAGTCTACATGCCCCGGCGTGTCCGCCAGCTGGTAAACCCGCCCGCCGTGCGTGTACTGCGCCTGGCTGGTAAAGATGGTGATGCCGCGCGCCTGCTCCTGGGCATCGGTATCCAAGAATGCGCCAGTAGGCGCGCGCAGGCTGCCGCCCTCGACCAGCAGGCGCTCAGAAAGGGTGGTTTTGCCCGCGTCCACGTGCGCCAATATCCCGATACACGCCCGCTGGGACGGTTTTTTCTCGGTATCCATCGTTTTTCTCCTTTCGGAAATGAAATTTCATCCTGTCTCCTATTATAACATAGGAAGCGCCGTCCGGCACGGATATTTTAATGCCTGCGGCACGGAAATCCATTTTGTCCCATAACCCCATTTCCGCAGGTCTGCGGAGCGTGGATTGCTTTCGGTGGGGAAATGTGCTATGATGTTCTTGTTTGGCGGAACCGGGGCTATGCAATTGTAAGAATCAACCTGCGAATTTGCGGATCGTTTGGATGATGAGGTGATTATTATGAATACAGAACGAAAAAAAGAGCTGATACAGGCGTGGAAGGAGCGCCGCCCGGAAATGGGAATTCTTTCGGTGCGCTGCAAGGAAAACGGAGCGGTTTTTCTGGGCATGACGCAGGATACCAACGCAAGGCTGAACCGCCTGCGTTTCCAGCTGGCGAACGGTGACGAAACCAATCGGCAGCTGCAAGCGTTATGGAAGCAGTACGGCGCGGAATCGTTTGAAATCAGTGTGCTGAAAGCCCTGAAATATGACGACCCGAAGGACGACCACACCGAAGAGCTGGAAGCGCTTTTGGAACAATGCCTGTCGGAATACCCGCAGGCGGGAATGCTTGGGAGATAAAGGAAATGGATTGTGCAAAGGTTGGCAGGTTGATTTTGCAGCTGCGCACCGAAAAGGGGCTGACACAGCGGCAGCTTGCGGACGAGCTTCATATCAGCAATAAAACAGTTTCAAAATGGGAATGCGGGATGGGCTGCCCGGATGTTTCCCTGTGGGACGCGCTGTCCCGTATTCTGGGCGCGGACATCCCGCACCTGCTCCAAGGGGAGCTGAAACGGAACCGCCCCGACCCCGGCAAGCTCGGCAGGATACAGTTTTACGTCTGCCCGGTCTGCGGCAACCTGCTCACCAGCACGGGCGCGGCGGCGGTTGCCTGCTGCGGACGGCAGCTTCCGCCGCTGGAACCGGCAGCGGAGGGCGCGGAGCTGCACCGCCCAACGGTGGAACCGGTCGAGGATGAATATTATGTGACGATCCGTCACGAAATGCGGCGGGAGCATTATCTTTTGTTTGCCGCCTTTGTCAAGGATGACCGCCTGTTGCTGCACCGCCTCTACCCGGAGCAGGAACCGGCATTCCGCGTACCGTATCTGCGGGGCGGCAGCTTTTATCTGTACTGCACCCGGCACGGCCTGATGCGGTATCCTTTCGACGCGCTGACCGGCGGAAAGTAACGGTTAGAAGCTGTGAATCAATAAGCGGGAGAAGATGCAGACGATTGCCACAAGTTATTTTTGGACAGTTCCTCGTCTGCATGCTGCCGTGAAAATTGCCGCATTTATCCCCCTTCCCTGGTTTTCCATCTGGGTGGGGGTTTTCTATCATCAAACGGTGATGCAACTGCCGAACGGGTTCCGAACAGCCTGCGTTTTGAGTCGTAAAAACGTAGTTTGTGACAAGCCTGGAAATCCGTGTTGACTTCCTTTGGGGGTTGGAGTATACTGGTTACAGGTGAGGCATCCTGCCGCTCCCCGGCAGCGATGCCTTTCATATTGGACCCTGTCCCGGCCCGTTTGGGTAATGGGAGTCCTTCTTGCCGTCCTTGTTTCCTTTAACGGCGGAGACCCATTTGGGGTTCGCTATCACAACGTGAACGGAGTCTTCAAGGTAGAGAACCGTTTCTGGTGGTAATGCGGCATGACAGATTCGCCGGTAATGATTGTGGCGACGAGAACGGTTTTGTGAACATCGACGCCGCAGCAGATGGGATATGTAAGCTTCCTGCTGGCTCTCCTTTCCGAAATGGGAGAGAGGCAGTGACTGAGCCACCACACAATAAACACAGAAGTATTTAACAATTCCTACGGTATGGACGGAAACGACCCACTTATTTGTGCCTGAAAGATGACACGCACACTGATTATCATACTGCCTTTGCGACTGGAGAGTTGCGTACAACTCCTCCTACCGTGCTTTGCAGTATGCCTCTCGCAAGCCTATTATAGCAGAAAGCAGGAAAATTTGCGGCTCCTGTTTTCATCCCTATTTGTGCCGGTGCCGCACCGGCATGGTGATTATCATGGCCAGGAAATGGATCGTGCCGGGGCTGGCGGTTCTGCTGCTGCTCTGCACCTCCTGTAAAATACCGGATATTGAAATGCCGGACGCGCCGCCGGAAAACGTGCAACAAGCCGGGGTAACCGGCAAAGCGCCGCCTGTCCTGAACATTCAGAATGAAGCGCCCGAGACGGACAGGCCGGAGGCGCAGCAGCCGGAACCGAAAGAAGAAACCGGCCCCAAAATCCTCACTGCCTTGGAAACCGCGCCGGTACTGACGGCGGAGCAGCTGCCGGACAGCTACAACGGGTTAGAGCTTCCGGTGCAGGGCGCGACCGGTTACACGTCCGTGTACCTGCCGCTGTGGCGCAGCCCGTCGGACAGCGACGCCGCCCAGCAGGCGGTTGCGGAATGGAAAAAGCGCGAAGAAGTGCGCAGGCAGCAGGCCGCCCTTGAAGAAGCACAACGAAAAATTGAGGAGGCTGCCCGACAGGCTGCCGCTGCCTCAACTGCGGCAACAACCGACGAAGCCGACCCGGAAGGCAGCCCCGCACCGTCCGCAGACGGTACGGAAGCCCCCGCCACGCCTGCGGCAGACACGCCGGAAGCGCCCCCGGCAGAGGGTACAACGGAAGCCGCAGAAAGCGCCTCCCCCTCAGAAGCTGCCCCTGCGCCGGAGTCTGCACCCGCTGAACCTGCGCCTGCCGAGCATGCGCTCGCCGAACCTGCCCCCGGGCCGGAGCCGCCCGCCGACCCGGAGCCTTCACCGGTTGCCGGTGCGATGGCAATGCTGCCATCCGGGACGGATTTCACCATCCTGGAGGAACAGGGCAAGTGGTGGAAGGTTCAATGCACCGCCGATTACCAGGAGGACGGCGAAAAACGCCACGGCGAAATCATCGGCTGGGTGGAGCACCGCTACTGCCTGATTAACTTACCCGATGTAATCCCATCTATGATTTATAACGCAACCAACGGCTATTCCTCCGTGTTCGCCTCGTGCGGCAAGCCGCTGAAAAACATCACCGGCAAAGCCCTCTATACCGGCGCGCTGACCAATCAGCGGCTGGGGCAAAAGGAATTTATGATGCCGGTGCTATACGCAATGGCACCCCGGCTGTACTCCGCGCAGCATGCAGCACTCGCGCAGGGCAACTGCCTGATTTTATACGAGGCATACCGCCCGCTGGAGACCCAGACGGACGTTTCCCGCGCGCTCAAAACGCTAATGAATGAGGACGCCGAGGTCAAAGCGGCGGTCAACAGTTCGCCGTGGAGCATCGGCTGGTTTATCGCCACCGGCGCTTCCAACCATCAACACGGCTACGCGGTGGATGTCAGCCTTGCGCGGGTAGTTTCCTCCGAGGAGCGGCACAGCGGGACATACCGTTACATACGGATTAACCAGTACGATTTGTACCAGATGCCGACCCCCATCCATGAGCTGAGCCGCGCGGCGGCGGCTTTCACCACGCCAGTCGGCAGCAACTCCACCACCGCGTGGAAGTCCGCCAAGCTTGCCCCCGGCATGAACCAGACGGCAATTGCACTGCAAGGCTACTGCACCAGCGCCGAGCTGACGCCGCTTGCGTCGGAGTGGTGGCACTTCAACGACCTGGCTGCCCGACAAAGTGTGCTCGGCAGCCTTGGCAAGGGCGATTTTGAAATCCGCAGCTGCCGCAGCACTGCCCCCGAATAAACAGCAGCCGCCCGGACGCATCATGCATCCGGGCGGTTTTCCTATGCGGATTGTTCTTGACGGAACCAGAGGTAGCTCATACCCAGTGGGATAAACCCCGACGCCAACACGCTAACCATCAGTACGGTGAAATTCCATGGCGCAGGCAGAAATGCGCCGGGAATATTCAAAAGCCCCGCCGCAAAGAACATCCGCCCGCTTAAACGGTGGGTTTTCGCCCAGACCTGTTCGCTTGACAGCGTCCATGCGTTTCTGATACCGCAGAAAAAGGTTTGCCGGAATTTGGGCATCATATTGCCGACCACTGCCAGCAGCAGCCCCGCCATCACCTGCACAAACTTCCCGACACCGACGCTTCCGGGGCGCAGCGCTTCCACGAGCGTAATCAGCATAATCGCGTCCATAAACAGCGCGAACAGCAGGCGGAAACTGTTGTAAGACGATTGGAATTTGCGGTAATTATCCCGTTTGGGATCGGCCTTCGGGAAAACTCCCATCAGCAGCACGATTACCGCGTTCAGCGCCGCCAGCAGCCAGAGCACCGCGCGCCCGGCGTATCTGTCCACGCTCCCCTCAAGGTTCCAGTGGATGGGCACCTGTGCGGGCAGCTTCGCCCACGCCAGCGCCACCATCACCAGCGGCAGCAGCGCCGCCGCCCACAGCACAAGCATTTGTTTCCGTTTCATCGTCTGTTCCTCCCTTCAGGCTGGTCAGCCAGCCAAGCAGCTCATCCACCACCGAGGTGTTCAGCTCATAATAAATGTACTTGCCGCGCTTGTCATCAAGCACCAGCCCGGCCTCCCGCAGGATGGACAGGTGGTGCGAAACGGTCGCGCCGCTGCTCTGGAAATGCGCGGTGATTTCCCCCGCCGGCAGCGGGCCTCCCCGGAGCAGCCGCAGGATTTCCCGCCGGGTCGGGTCGGAAAGCGCCTTAAAGCTTTGTTGGAATCCCAATGCATCACCTCATTTCGATATTTGTCTAAATGATACACCGCCGAAACCCGTTTGTCAAGCACATTTCGATAATTGTCAAAATATTTCTGTGAGAAAGCCGTTTGGCGCGGGAAAGGCAATCCCCTCCCCTACAAGCCGATACCGTTACGGCATGCCGAAAATGGAACATCTGCCGCTGGGAAAGGCTGTTTTTTTCCACGGATGTTACAGCTTCCTTTCTGTTCCATTGGGAAGATAAAAAAGAACCCGCCGGGGTTCGGTCAGGTTCTTTCGATCTGCGGGATTTTATCAGACTGCTTTATTGAGCTTCAGTGTCAGGGCGCTCTTTTTATGAGCGGCCTTGTTCTTGTGCATCAGGTGCTTGGCAGCAGCCTGGTCAACGGCCTTGACAGCAGCTGTGTAAGCGGACTGCGCAGCAGCCTTATCGCCGCTGGCGACAGCAGCGTCAAACTTTTTGAGGGACGTTTTGAGCGCGGACTTGGCCATCTGGTTCTGAAGGGTCTTAACTTTGATTACTTTCACGCGCTTCTTTGCGGATTTAATATTCGGCATTCGGAATACACCTCCTTTTATAACAAACTCACCAGTAATTCATATTCTACCATTCCTGCGGACAAATTGCAAGCTTTTTTTTCGGTTTTTTATGAAATATTCATCCGGGCGGCCCCAGTGGGCAAAACCGCGCCGATTGGCTCCCCGGCGCACGCCGAATCCACGGAATTTGAAGGATTCAACAAAAAAGCCGCCGGACGGTTCGTCCGGCGGCCTTGGTGATTATCTGTACTTTCTCTTCTTAGCGCGTGCTGCCTCAGACTTCTTACGGCGCTTTACGCTTGGGCTCTCATAGTGCTCGCGCTTGCGGAGCTCGGAAAGCACACCCGCCTTGGCACAGGAACGCTTGAATCTTCTCAGAGCACTGTCCAGAGATTCGTTTTCCTTAATGCGGACTTCCGACATCGTTTTCCCTCCCTCCGCGCGTATCCGTTGACGGTCATACGCTATACACGGCAAATACCGGCAGACACAATACCCCGATATAAAACCGTACCTTTATTATAACCAAAAGCGCGCGATCTGTCAAGCCTTTTCTTGGGTTTTCTCAAATTTATTTCCCGGCCGTTACTTTACAACCAGGTTGACAATCTTGTTTTTGACGACAATCGTCTTGAACACCTGCTTGCCCGCAACCGCGTTCCTGACCTTTTCATCGGCGAGCGCGGTGTTGACCGCCTCTTCCTGCTCACAGTCAAGCGGCAGGCGGATGGTGCTGCGCAGCTTGCCGTTCACCTGTACGCCGATCTCGACAGTCGATTCCACCGTCTTGCTTTCCTCATACTGCGGCCACAGCTGGAGCGACAGCACTTCCCCGGCCTCGCCCAGCAGCGACCAAAGCTCCTCGGTGATGTGCGGCGCGAAGGGGTTCAGCAGCAGCAGCAGCGCCTTGTATTCAGCGCGGTTGACGCCCTTGTCGTAGAACGCGTTGACCAGGCTCATCATAGCGGCAATCGCGGTGTTGTGCTTCAGCCCCTCGATATCCTCGCTGACCTTCTTGATTGTCTTGTGCAGCAAAATCTCATGCTGCTCGGAATAAGCGTCCCCCGGCTGCACCTGGTCGAACAGGTTCCACACGCGTTCCAGGAAGCGGCGGCAGCCCTTGATGGAGGTGGACGACCACGGTGCGGCCTTTTCAAAGTCGCCGATAAACATCTCATACAGGCGCATGGTGTCCGCGCCGTAGGTGTCGATAATCTCGTCCGGGTTGACCACGTTGCCTCGCGACTTGGACATCTTCTCGCCGTTCTCGCCCAGGATCATGCCGTGGCTGGTGCGCTTGGCGTAGGGTTCCGGCGTGGGCACAACGCCGATATCATACAGGAATTTATGCCAGAAACGGCTGTACAGCAAATGCAGCGTGGTATGCTCCATGCCGCCGTTGTACCAGTCTACAGGCGACCAGTATTCGAGCGCTTCCTTGCCTGCCAGCGCCTTGTCGTTGTGCGGGTCCATATAGCGCAGGAAATACCACGACGAGCCTGCCCACTGGGGCATGGTGTCCGTCTCGCGCTTGGCGGGCGCGCCGCAGTGCGGGCAGGTGGTGTTAACCCAATTGGTCATTTTCGCCAGCGGCGACTCACCGGTCTCGGTCGGCTCGTAGGATTCCACATCCGGCAGGGTCAGCGGCAGCTGGTCCTCGGGCAGCGGCACCCAGCCGCATTTCTCACAGTATACCAGCGGAATCGGCTCGCCCCAGTAGCGCTGGCGGGAGAATACCCAATCGCGCAGCTTGTAGTTCACCTTCTGATGCCCGACGCCCTTTTCGGTCAAAAATTCGACGATTTTCACCTTGGCGTCGGCGACCGGCAGCCCATTGAGGAATCCGGAATTGACCATTTCGCCGGTTTCGACGTTGGTAAACGCGGCCTCCTGCACGTTGCCGCCCTTGACGACCTCGATAATTGGCAGGCCGAACACCTTGGCGAATTCCCAGTCGCGTTCATCGTGCGCCGGGACCGCCATAATCGCGCCCGTGCCGTAGCTCATCAGAACGTAATCGGAAACGAAAATCGGGATTTCGGTATCGTTGACCGGGTTGATGGCGCGCACGCCCTCCAGCCGGACGCCGGTCTTTTCCTTGTTCAGCTCGGTGCGCTCGAAGTCGGACTTGCGCGCGGCCCCATCGCGATAGGCGCGGACGGCGTCAATGTTCGCGAGCTTGTCCGCCCACTGCTCAACCGCCGGGTGCTCGGGCGAAATAACCATATAGGTCGCGCCAAACAGCGTGTCCGGGCGGGTGGTGTAAACGGTCAGCTTATCGCCCTCGGTGGTGGCAAAGTCGACCTCCGCGCCGGTCGAGCGGCCAATCCAGTTCTTCTGCTGGGTCTTGACGCGCTCGATATAATCGACCTTGTCCAGGTCGTCAATCAGCCGCTGGGCGTACTCAGTAATTTTGAGCATCCACTGGCTCTTGGTCTTGCGGACGACCTCGGAGCCGCAGCGCTCGCACACGCCCTGTACAACCTCCTCATTTGCCAGCACGCACTTGCAGGAGGTGCACCAGTTGACCGCCATTTCCTTCTTGTAGGCCAGCCCCTTCTTGTACAGCTGCAGGAAAATCCACTGCGTCCACTTGTAATAGTCCGGGTCGGTAGTGCTGATTTCTCGCGACCAGTCGAAGGACAGGCCGAGCGATTTCAGCTGGCTCTTAAAGCGGGCAATATTCTTTTCGGTGACCACCGCGGGATGGATATGGTTCTTAATCGCAAAGTTTTCGGTCGGCAGGCCGAACGCGTCCCAGCCCATCGGGTAGAGCACGTTATAGCCCTGCATACGCTTCTTGCGCGCGACAATATCCAGCGCGGTATAGGAACGCGGGTGGCCGACATGCAGCCCCATGCCGGACGGGTACGGGAACTCGACCAGCGCGTAGAATTTTTCCTTGGAGTAGTCCTCCGAAGCGTGGAAGGTGCCGCGCTCCTCCCAGGTTTTTTGCCATTTGGCTTCAATTTCCTTGTAATCGTACTTGTTCAAGAGATAGATCCCCCTAAGCTGTAATGATTGATTCGTCCTTCAAACCCAGCTCGGAAAGCGCCACCGGGACGCCGTCCTTCCACAGGTTTTCCAGGTTGTAAAACTTCCGCGATTCGGGCAGGAAGATATGCACGACCACCGCGCCGAAGTCCAGTAAAATCCACTGCGCCGACTCAAAGCCCTCGGTATGGTGCACCATGATATCATGGTCATTCTTCATGTGGAATTCCACGCTGTCCGCCAGCGCCTTGACCTGGGTGGTCGAAGTCGCCGAGCAAAAGACGAAATACTCGGTCAGGGTGGTCAGCTGCTCGACCTTGAGCACCTCGATTTCCTGCCCCTTGCGCTCCTGAAGCGCCTCAATAATGTGTTTTACCTGTTCCAGTGCTGTCATATAACTGCTCCTTTCGCATTCACGGGATCTGCTCTTATAGACCTGTCCCGGAAACCATTGGCGCACTGTCTGACGCGAGCCTTTGCCGTTACGCCGTGCCGATTTCCCTTGAAATCCGACAGGATTCCTGCGGGAAATCGTCCCACCCTGACGACAAATTCTCACGCCATCCAGCCCCCTGGTTTCCGAACAGGTCTTATCAAAGGACCTCTGCATCCAGCTGTTCCCGCACAAATTCACCCAGGCGGTATTGCAGCTCATAGCTGTCCGTACCGTGTGCCAGCGTTTCCGCGCACCCCGCCAGAAACTGGACCGCGAGCAGCGCCGCCAGAAACGCCAGGCTTTTCAGGACGCTCAGATGGTTCACCGCCGTACCGGCCAGCCAAAGCAGCAGAAGCGCCGCCGTAATCGCCGGGTCGTGCCAGAATGCCATTTCCCGGTATGTCACCCGCGCGCCGAGCCAGCCATACAGGAGACGCGTGGTGCTGCCTCTCCGCCGTCCAGCCGTACTCGAAACCGACAGCCGGAACAGCCGGCCGCAGACAAAGCCGCGGACCGGCCCGCCATCCTCCCCCGGCCGCGCCCATCGGCGGGCCTGGTAATCCTCCTGTGCCACGCCGATCCCTCTGCGCAGCGCTTCCCGGCATTGTTCCCGGGAAAGCCTTGTTTGCAGGACTGTCGCCCTGTCCACCCTTACATCCCCCCTCACAGTACGCCAGATAAAAAGGCCTCGCCCCTTTTGTCCAAAGAGACGAAGCCTGCACTCCGCGTTACCACTCTTCTTGCCGTTCCCGGCCACTCACGCAGATGCCATATCGCCGGCAATCCGCACCCCGGTAACGGCAGGACGTCCGACCGCGCCTACACGCTTTCGCGTTCAGCGGGCTGCTCCCGGGCGAGTTTCGCAGCGTTCAGCCACCGCCTTGCACCAACCGGCGGCTCTCTGAAAGGCTTCCCTGCTGTTACTGGTCCCATTCATTGCATTTCAAAAGAATTGATAGGATTATCATATATAATTTTGCGTGCCTTGTCAAGCTTTTTTTCAGGAATCCGGTATTTTTATCTTTCCGGATTGGCCTGTTATGCGCCCGTTTCCGGGTCGGCAGTCGCGGCGGGGCCAAAGAGGCTCTCCGAGATGATCGGGTCGATGGGCATGACAGGCTCAAGCGGTTCAGTTACGGGCGCTTCCGGTGCTGCCGTCTCGCCGCCCTGCTCATTTCCATCGGCAGAGCCGCCCTCCGGGTCAACTGTGCCGCCTTCCGTACCGCTGCCGCTGCTTTCCGTGCTGCTGCCCTCCGTACCGGCGCCGGTTCCTTCGCCGGTTTCGGGGTCTACGGTTGTACCGCCCGCGTTTTCGGCGCCGCCGGTACCGCTTTCGCCGGACTCTGGGTCGCCGGTTTCCTCGTCCTTCGCAGACGCTTCTTCGTCCTTGGGCTTGGTATCTTTCTTGCTTTTGCCGCTGCCCTTGGACGGGCCGCTTACGACATCAATATTCGTAATCGGTTTTTCATAGGGGTTCAGGTATTCGTTTACCATTTCCAACGTCTGGGAACGGTACGGGAAATAGAAGGAATACATCTGCCCTGTGCCCGCGTAGCTCATCTGGCCGTAGCCCGGCAGGGTCATCATATTGATATTTTCATTCTTCACGTCGTAAAGCCGCCACGCGAGCCACAGCACCTCGCCCGCGGTCAGGTCGGTTTCCACGTTCTTGAATACCGCCTGGGCAAGCCCCGGAATACGCGGCACGTTCTTAACCTGAAACACCTCTTTTGCCAGGAATTTCAGGAATTTTTGGTCTTTTTCGATGCGTTCCTCATCGCCGCCGGTCGTGCCCTTGACGCCGGTGCTGACGCCGGAGTTATTCTTGCGCCAGCGCATGAACTCCACCGCCGCCTGTCCGTCCATCTTGGTTTCCCCGGGCTGAAAGTCAATGTGCAGGTTCTGGGTCGGGTCGTCGTATTTCATCCGCCACGGCACCTCATAGGTCACGCTGCCGAGCGCGTCAATCACCTCCGCAATGCCGTTAAAGCTAATCACCACGTATTTATCCGGCGTGAAGCCGATCACCTTTTTTACGTCGCTTTTGGTGGTATCAATCCCGCCGCGTGTACCGTAAGCCGCGTTAATCTTTTTGCTGTCCCCGGTACGGTTACAGCTCGACATCAGGTCGCGCGGGATGTTCATGACATTGACCGTATCATTGACTGTATCCAGCGTCGCAACCATCAGTGCGTCGGTGCGCGTGCCGTCGATATCGGTCGCCGCGACCAGTACGGTATAAACGCCCTTACGCCGGTTGCCCATATCGATATCGTCAATGGCCTCGCCGCCGTCCAGATCCATCTCGTCGCCGTTCTCGGGGTCTTTCATCGTCGAGTCGTTGCGCTCCGGGCGGACAGTTGCCACCGGCTTGCCGCTGTCCTCCGCAAGCTTGGGCGGCTTCATCATCACCGCCGCCGCCGCGCACATGCCCATAATAATCGCCAGCGTCACCGAGACGATAACCAGCAAAATCCGGTTGTGCTTCTGCCGTTTGGTCAGCGGCGGCTTGTGGTTCGCCGGTTTGGGCGCCGTTTCGTAGCCCGTATCGGAATATTCCGGGAAATCCGCGTCGCGCGGGACATGCCGGCGGGGGGCGGGTTCCGCCTCCCGCTTCGGATGGTTGGAATGGTGCGGCGAACCGCCTCCAAAAAGTTTCACTGCTGTATTGCCTCCTTG
Organism: uncultured Clostridia bacterium; assembly: GCA_910586575.1. Lineage (GTDB taxonomy): Bacteria > Bacillota > Clostridia > Oscillospirales > Butyricicoccaceae > QXXE01. The sequence goes on from CAJUJQ010000012.1 coordinate 29,206, forward strand.
GGGCCTATCCGGAAGCCATCCCACGGTTCCCGGGCAAGCCTATCATGATCAATTTGCCGCGGCGGCAGGATGGTCGATAATCCAGTTGCGCGCCGCAACCGTGTCCGCGTGGATTAACTTGTTCCGCGCAATCAGGTCGGTCAGGGAGCTGTTAAAGCAATAGAGAAGCGCCTGGTCGATGTCGTCCCGCGCCAGCTCCCGCGCGCGCTCCACACCTTCAAAATCCCGGGTGTCCTCAATGTAATCCGCCAGGTAAATAATCTTATCCAGCAGCGTCATATTGGCGCGCCCGGTGGTATGGCAGGCGATGGCTTCGCAGATTTCCGCGTCCGCGCCGTACTCGGCAGCCGCAATCGCTGCCGCCGTCCTGCCATGCAGCATTTTCCATTCCTTCAATTCGATATCACAAGGTATTATATCGTACTTTTCACATAAATACAACTGTTCTTCTTTAGAAAGCCGCTTGGTAATGTCGTGCAGCAGCGCCGCGAAGCCTGCCCGCTCGGGGTCATATCCGAAACGGAACGCCAGCTGGCGCGCCGCGCGTTCACAGCCCAACGTGTGTGTGTAGCGATAGCCTGAAAGCCGCGACAGGATGGATTCCCGCGCCTGTTCATCTGCCATCATCGTTCCAATGCTTTTCGTTGTCATTACCAGGACCGCCTTTCCACATCCATATTTTGTTGTTGTATTCCTGAACGTATCTATTTTCCGTTTTTGCGATCATAAAGCTGGTGCTTGCGGATATAGGCCGCGACGGCTGGGGGGACCAGCCGGTCAAGGTCGCCGCCGCCCCGCACCCCGGTCGAGGAGACCGGGACAGGCGCGCGCGCCATCACCCGGATATCCGCCTCAAATTCCTGTTCCAGGACGCGCTTCTTTTCCTCCAGCAGGCGCTGCTCCCCGATGCCCCGCGCGTAAGCCACGAGCGTGCACAGCCTGCAGATGCTTTCCGGCTCACGCCAGACCTTGTCGAAGGAAAGCAGCATATCCGTGCCGATAATCAGGAACAGCTGACGGTCAGGCGCGGCGAGCTGCCGCAGGGTGTCCACCGTGTAGCTTGCGCCGCCCCGCTCGATTTCGATGGCAGACAGCTCCGCCCATGGGAGGTTTTCGGTCAGCAGGCGCACCATCTCGCAGCGCTGCGCGGTTGTCGCCGACCCCTCGGGCAGCTGTTTGTGCGGCGGCAGGTTGGTCGGGATAAACAGCACCTTGTCCAGCCGCAAATCCTCCCTGGCGCACGCCGCCGCGTGCAGGTGCCCGTTGTGCGGCGGGTTGAACGTCCCGCCCATCAGCCCGAGCCGTATCATTTGACCAGCGCGATTTTGCGCTTATCAGGCTCGCGCGCCTGCCGGTACAGGACGAATTTCGTACCGATGCACTGCACCGCCTCAGCGTGCGTCTCCCCGCAGAGCGCCTCCGCGACCGACCGGGGTGACGCCATCGCGCTTTCGAGCACCTTGCCCTTGACCAGCTCGTGGCTTTCGAGCAGCTCCTCCAGCTGGCGGAGCACCCCCTCGGTCACGCCGTCCTTGCCGATGTGCAGCGTGTCAGGCAGGGTGTTCGCCAGCCCGCGCAGCTGTGCCCGTTGTTTACTGTTCAGCATAATATTCTCCTAACGCCTGTTTCATTTTTTGCAGCGCCCGCGCGCGGTGGGATACCCGGTTCTTTTCCTCCGCCGGCAGCTCCGCGAAGGTGCAGCCCGCAGGCGGGTACCAGAACAGCGGGTCGTAGCCGAAGCCGCCCGCGCCGTGCGCTTCCCGCAGGATTTCACCCCCGCATTCGCCGCGCACGGTTAAGGCGTCTCCGTTTGGGAACGCGCAGGCAACCGCGCTGACGAACCACGCCTGCCGCCTGCCGTCCGGGATGCCCTCCATGCTGCGCAGCAGGAACGCGTTGCGGTCAAGGTCGCTGCCCTCGCAGTACCGCGCCGAATAAATCCCCGGCGCGCCTCCCAGCGCATCCACCGCCAGCCCGGAATCGTCCGCAATCGCGGGCTTGCCGGTCAGCGCGCACGCCGCCCGCGCCTTGATGAGCGCGTTTTCCTCAAAGGTCGGGCCGGTTTCCTCCGGCTCGGGCGCGCCCCCGGGCAGCGGTTCAAACGAAATGCCCAGCGTACCTAAAATCGCGGCAATCTCACGGATTTTCTTTTGATTATGGGATGCAATCACAAATTCCACGCGTCACCCACCGCCTTCCGCTGCTCCCGGCAGAGCTTAGCCGTGCCCTTGCGCCCGAGCGCCAGCAGCCGCGTCAGCTCCTCCTTGGTAAACGGGCGTTCCTCGCCGGTGCATTGCAGCTCGACAAAGTCCCCCGTGCCGGTCATCACAATATTACAGTCCGCCTGCGCATGGGAGTCCTCCTCATAGCACAGATCCAGGATCGGTTCGCCGTCCGAAATCCCGACCGACACCGCCGCGACCTGCCCGGTCAGTGGCACGCGGTGGATGATCCCCCGCTCAACCAGCGTCCGGCAGGCCAGCCAAAGCGCCACGTAGCCGCCCGTAATGGACGCGCAGCGCGTCCCGCCGTCGGCCTGGATCACGTCGCAGTCCACGATAACCTGCCGCTCGCCGAGTACCTCGCGGTCGAGCACCGCGCGCAGTGAGCGCCCGATCAGCCGCTGGATTTCGGCGCTCCGCCCGTTCAGTTTCAGCTTGGAAATATCGCGCGGGGAACGCGTATTGGTCGCGCGCGGCAGCATTGCGTATTCCGCAGTCACCCAGCCAAGCCCGCTGCCCGCCAGGAACGGCGGCACTTTGTCCTCGACCGTCGCGTTGCACAGCACCCGCGTATTTCCGACTTCAATCAGCACCGAGCCTTCCGCGTGCATGGTGTAACCGGTCGTAATCTTCACACGGCGCATTTCATCGTTCCGCCGCAGATCCGGCCTCGCCATCAAGACCCCCCTTTCCGTTCCAGCATATCATCAAAATCAGGTAAAATCGCTTCCAGGAAGGCCGAACGGTTGAACTCCATCAAATCATCCAGCCCCTCGCCGACGCCCACCAGCTTGACCGGTACGCCCAGCCCCGCCGAAATGGCAACCACAATGCCGCCCTTGGCTGTGCCGTCCAGCTTGGTCAGCACAATGCCGGTAAGCTTGGCAGCCTTATTGAATTCCTCGGCCTGGTGCACCGCGTTCTGCCCAGTCGTCGCGTCGAGCACCAGCAGCGTCTCCCGTGAGGAGTCCGGCAGCTCCCGGTTCAGGATGCGGTCAATCTTGTTCAGCTCGTTCATGAGGTTCTGCTTGTTGTGCAGCCGCCCGGCGGTGTCGATGATGATGATGTCACAGTCCCGCGCCCTGGCCGCCGCCACCGCGTCAAAGACCACCGCCGCCGGGTCGGCGCCCTCGCCATGGCGGACAATGTCCGCGCCCGCACGTCTGGCCCAGATTTCCAGCTGGTCCGCCGCCGCCGCGCGGAAGGTGTCCGCCGCCGCCAGCATGACGCGGTGTCCCTCCTGCACATAGCGCGCCGCCAGCTTGCCGATGGAGGTCGTCTTGCCCACGCCGTTTACGCCAATCACCAGGATGACCGCCGGGGGCCTTGAAATGTCAATGTTGATATCCTCCAGCATCATATCAGTCAGCACGTCCTTGAGCAGGCACCGCAGGGCAATGCCGTTTTCAATGCGGTTGTGCTGCGCCGTCCGGCGAAGCTCCTCGGTCGCCCGCGCCGCCACACCCGCCCCAAGGTCGGACATAATCAGCGCTTCCTCCAGCTCCTCGAGCATGTCGTCGTCCACCTCGACAAACGACGCGGCAATGTCCTCCAGCGATTGGGTGACCGCCGCGGTTGTTTTTTTCAGCCCCTGTTTGATTTTCTCAAAAAACCCCATTGTTTCCTCCTCTTTTTATTTTCGTCCCCTTTTATACTCGTGTGCGTTAAAGTTTGCCGTTCGGTTCGCCTGCGCGGCGGGCGGTCCTGCGCGGACAGCGCCAGAGGGACTCATCCCTCTGGACTCCCTTTCTCCGCTGCGGCGGGAATTGGAATGGCAATCATCGTTGCTGCACCTTGCCCTGCCCGCCATCCGTTTGGCGGGCAGGGTGGGTGAATACGGCAAATCTTTTCATTCGCGAGTATAATTTCGATATTTTGGCCACACCTCTTAATAAACCGTGTATCATCGTCCCAAGACAATAAATCGGCATAGGTATAGCGTTTTTCTTCCGGCAATGGCATCCCGGACAGCTTCCTTTCAAAGCAAGCGGTTACCGCAGCTCTTTCCCGAGCTGCTTCTCGGCTTCGGCGAGGTTGAGCATCAGCAGGCGGGAGACGCCCTGCTCCTGCATGGTCACGCCGTAAAGCATGTCGGCCTCCTCCATGGTGCCGCGCCGGTGGGTAATGACGATAAACTGGGTTTCGTCCGACAGCCGCCGGATGTACTTTGCGAAGCGCCCGACGTTCACGTCGTCCAGCGCCGCCTCAATTTCGTCGAGCACACAGAACGGCGTAGGCCGCAGCTTCAAAATCGCGAAATGGAGCGCGATGGCGACAAACGCCTTTTCGCCGCCCGACAGCAGGGTAATGGTTTTGACCGCCTTGCCGGGGGGCGACACCCGGATATCGATGCCGCAGTTCAGAATATCGGACGTATCAGCGAGCTGCAATTCGGCGTGCCCACCGCCGAAAATTTCCCGGAAGGTCTCGCTGAAATAGCCGTTGAGCTTGGCAAACTCGCTCGCGAAAATCTCTTTCATGTTGACGGTCAGCTGTTCAATCACCTTATATAATTCATTCTCGGCCTTTTCCAGGTCGGTTTTCTGCTCGTTCAAAAACTCGTACCGTTCGAGTACCTTCTGATATTCTTCGATGGAATCCAGGTTGATATGCCCGAGCGCCCGCATTTTCTCCCGCAGCTCGCGGGCGTCCTTGTCGGCCTGCACGGGGTCGTCCAGCTCAATGGCGACCTCTGCCGCCGGGGTCGGGGTCAACTCGTAATGCTCCCACATTTTATCTAAAATCTGACTCTCCTCGTTCCGCAGCTGCACCGCCTGGTTTTCCAAACGGGCGCTCTCGCGTTCGAGGTTCAGGATTTCATCGTTTTTGGCCTGCGCCTGCCGGTCGCAGGTTGTTTTTTCGCCTTCCAGACGCATGCGGTCCTGCCCCTTCTCGGTAATCTGTGTGCGCAGACGCTCGGCGGTGCTGCCGTCGTCGGCCTGCTGCCGTCCGGCTTCCTCCAGCTCGTGCCGCAGGCGCTCAATCTCGCCTTGGAAACGTTCGATTTCATCCTGTGCGCCGGTCAGCCCGGCGTCCATGTCGTCGCGCAGCCGTTTCAGCTCTTCCAGCGCGTCCCGTGAGGCCGACGCTTCGCTTCGGTTTTCGGCAATGGCGGTGTGCAGCGATGTGATTTGCGCCGCCGTTTCGTCCTGTTTCCCGGAAAGCCCTCCGCTTTCGGCTTCGAGCGCCGCAAGACGGTTATTCAGCGTGTCCAGCGCCTGCTGCCGCTCGCGGAGCGCTTCGGAGGTTTCCTCTACCGTGCGCCGGCAGCCCGCTTTCGCCTCCTCCAAATTATTCCGCTCGAGTGCCAGCCCTTCATACTGTGTGCGCAGGCTGTCCACCAGCGCCCCGTGCTGGGATACCAACGCGGTCAGGCGCGCCTCATCCTCCTGCGCCCGGGCACGCTCCGCCTCAATCGCTTTCACGTCGTAATCCAGCGCGGACAGCTCGCTTTTTGCGGCCGCAAAGGCGGTTTCTGCCGCCTGTTTCTTGCTTTCCAGCTGCTTTTGACGGGCTTCCAGCTCCTTAAGCTTGCCCGCACGCGCCAGCGCGCCCGTCCCCTTGGAGACCGAGCCGCCGGTCATCGCGCCGCCCGCTTGTAAAATTTGCCCGTCCAGCGTCACAATCCGGAAGCGGTTTCCGTGCGCCCGCGCGATGGCAAGCGCCGCGTCCATATGCTCGGCAATCACCGTGCGCGCCAACAGGCTTTTGACGATATCGCGGTATTTTTCGTCACATATGACCAGGGCGTCCGCCGTCCCATGGCAGCCGGGATGGCTTTCCAGCCCGTTTTCCCGCAAAAACTGCGGCTTTATGGTATCGAGCGGCAGGAAGGTCGCCCGCCCGCCGTCGCTCCGTTTCAGGTATTCAATCGCGCGCTTGCCGTCGGCGGCACCGTCCACGACAATGTTGGAAGCCGCCGCGCCGAGTGCTGTGTCGATTGCGGTCAAATAGCGCCCATCCACCGTGAGCAGCGACGACACCGGCCCGTGGACGCCCGAAAGCATCCCGCGCCCCGCCGCCGTCATCACCGACTTAACCGAGCGCGAAAAGCCCTCGTATTCCTTCTGCATGTCGCGCAGCATCCGCACCCGGTTCTGGCAGTCGGTCAGCGCTGTGGCCGCGTCCTGCACCTCTTTGGCAAGGCCGTCCACCTTTTTCCGGCGGCTGTCTGCTTTGAGTGAAACCCCCGCCAGTTTATTCTTGGCACCCGCAAGGGTCTCTAAACAGCCGTCCAGCTCCCCTTGCAGTTCCTTTTGACGATTTTCCTCCGCGTCAAGCTTCTCCTTGGCGCGCGATACGTCCCCGTCAATCGTGCCGCGGCGCTCGTCCATAGACTGCAAACCGGTTTCCGCCGCCGTGCGCCGCAGCTCGATGGCGAACCGTTCCTCGGTCACCCGTCCGGATTCCTCACGCGTATGGCGCGCCCGCTCGGCGAGTGCCGCGCCCTTTTGCCGCAGGCCTTCCGCCTGCGCTTCGGCCCCTGCCAGCCTGACAGTCAAATCCTCATGGACGCGGTCCAGCTCCTGGATGCGCCGTTCGCGCGCGGCGGTCTGCCCGCCGAGTGCCGCGGCCTGCTCCTGCCGCTGTGCCCGTTCGCGCGTGGTGCGCTCGATGTTTTCTTCGTTGTTCTTGATATTCGCGGCCAGGACGGCGCACCGGCTGGCCTGCTCGGCGGCATGCGCTTCAGCCTCGCGCAGCTGGCGGCGCAGTTCCTCGGCGGCAATCTCCACCTGCCGCAGCGCCTCGGCCAGCTGTTCGGACTGCCCATACAGCGTGTTTTGGGCACCGCGCGCCTGTTCCAGCTGATTTTCACAGATGGCGGCGTCCTGCCCGGTTTTTTTGCCGTCCCGATGCAAGCGTTCCAGTGAAAGCAGCCACAGCGAGATTTCCAGCACCCGCAGCCGGTCGCGCAAGGCAAGGTACTGCCGCGCCTTTTCGCTCTGCCGTTCGAGCGGGCCAACCTGGCGCTCCAGCTCGGCGAACAGGTCGCGGATGCGCACCAAGTTATCCTCGGTCGCGCGGAGCTTGCGCTCGGCCTCCTCCTTGCGGTAGCGGAACTTGGTAATGCCCGCCGCCTCCTCGAACATTTCGCGGCGGTCCTCGCTTTTGAGCGAAAGCACCTCGTCAATGCGTCCCTGCCCAATAATGGAATAACCGTCCCGTCCAAGCCCGGTATCCATGAACAGCTCGTGGATATCGCGCAGGCGGCAATGCTTCTTATTGATATAATATTCACTCTCACCCGAGCGGTAGTATCGCCGGGTGACCATAATTTCAGTAAACTCCGAGCGGAAACGCCCGTTTTCGTTATCCAGGATGAGCGACACCTCGGCAAAGCCGACCGGCCCGCGCCGCATGGTGCCCCCGAAAATAACATCCTCCATTTTCGCGCCGCGCAGCGAACGGGACGACTGCTCGCCCAGCACCCAGCGGATTGCATCGGAAATATTGGATTTTCCACTGCCATTCGGCCCGACGATTGCGGTCACACCGCCTAAAAAGCGGATTTCGGTGCGGTCGGGGAAAGATTTGAAGCCCTGCAAAAGCAAGGATTTTAGAACCATATGCCACCTCATTCAGAGTGTTTCGTCTGCTCTCATTTTACCACCGAATGCCCGCAATGGCAATGATAAACGGGGGAATTTTCAAGGAATATTCACATTTTCCCCGTAGCAGCCGTCTGCCCGCACCACAGAAGGGGATTCCGCGGGCAGCGCATTCGCAAAAAAACAGCCCCGCAAAAGCGTTGTGCCTTGCGGGGCTGGCGGTTCAAATGCCGATTGCCTGCCGGATTTCCTGTTTTCCGCGCGCGCCGACCATCCGCCCGGCCAGGCTGCCGCTGCGGAACAGCAGCATGGTCGGGATCGTCCGTATGCCGAACCGTGCGGCCAGCGCAGGCTGCTCATCCACGTTGACTGTGCAGATTTTGACCTGTCCGGAGGATTCGTGTTCCAGCTCCTCCAGCCGGGGCGCGAGCGCCAGACAGTGCGGGCAGGTCTCCGCCCAGAAATCCACGAGCACCGGAACCGAGTTGGTTTCGGTCTCGGCCTCAAAGTTCGAGTTGTCCAACGGTAAAATCGCCATTTTTCGTCTCCCTTTCCCTTGTGTTTGCAGCTTTGACAGCGTATAATAGACCTGTTTGGAACGGAAGCGCGGCAGCTTGTGCGCTGCGGCGCCGTTTCCCGTAGCTTGTGCGCGGCTGACCACCGCGATACGCCGCAGGGCGGATAAATGCTTGACAATACAGGAGGTTTTTTGAAAATGCAGGATTATTTACAGCCCCGGCTGGATGACGCCGCGCTTGGGCAAATGAGTGCTCTGGCACTGGCACACATCGGCGACGGGGTTTATGAGCTGATGACACGTGGTGCGCTGGTGACCAGCGGCCTGCAAACCGCCCGCAGCCTTCACACCCGCACCGTACACCTGGTGCGCGCGGCGGCGCAGTACCAGGCGGCACAGGCCATCCTCCCGCTGCTTGACGAGGAGGAACAGGCCGTGTTCCGCCACGGGCGCAACGCCAAGCCGAAAACCATCCCCAAATCGGCTTCACAGGCTGAATACGCCTACGCAACCGCGCTCGAAACCCTGTTCGGCTGGCTGTTCTTAAAAGGACGTTATGACCGGCTGAACGCGCTTTATGCCGTTATCACGCAGGACTGGCCGTCCTAAGCTGCCGCATAGAAAAACGGGACCGCGTTTATTTTGCCAAAACGCGGCCCCGCATTCCGAAAAACTGTCTTTACGGCTCAGCGGATGGGTTAGTTATTCTGCTGGTTGTTCTGCTGGTTCTGCTGCTGGTTGTTTTTCTGGTTCTGGTTGTTCTGCTGATTGCTCTGGTTGTTCTGCTGATTATTCTTCTGGTTCATGAGTATTCACCTCTCAAATTGAAGTATTTCGGGTGGCCCGTTTGGGTCACGCGATGTTATTATGACCAAAAAAACCGGCGCTATGCAAAAATATCTTGCAGAATCATAAAAAATTTGGTAAAATAATGTACAGTGATATAGTTACATAAAAAGGGGGTTGGACGAAGATGAATAATGAAGAAAAGATTTTATCCCTGCTAACGCAGGTGGTGACCGATGTTTCGGGGCTGAAGTCTGACTTTGCGGAGCTGAAATCCGACGTTGCCGTTCTGAAATCCGACGTTGCGGAGCTGAAATCTGACGTTGCCGTTCTGAAATCCGACGTTGCGGAGCTGAAATCAGACGTTGCCGTTCTGAAATCCGACGTTGCAGAGCTGAAAGTGACACAGGAGCTGCACACCATGCAAATCGCGGAACTCCGTGCAGTGCAGAAAGAGCACAGCGAATGGATCAGAAAGTACGGCATTACCCTGGAACAAAAGATTATTCCGAGATTGGACACGCTTTACGAAGGGTATCTCAGCATAAGAGAAACAATGGCGACCAAAGAAGATATTGCCCAAATCTGGGACGAATTATCGACGCAGCGGGCCAGCATCAAGTTGCTGGGGGCACGGATGACCAAGGTGGAACAGGCAGTCGGAATTGCCTAATCCAACCCCATATTGACACAATCGAAAGGAGTTTTTCATAAAATATGTCCGGACATTCCAAATTCCATAACATTGCAAAGCGCAAAGGCGCGAATGATGCAAAAAAAGGTAAAATTTTTACAAAAATTGGCCGTGAACTTGCAATCGCCTGCAAGGAAGGAGGCTCCGCCAATCCAGACAACAACAGCCGCCTGCGCGATGTCATCGCCAAGGCCAAGGCCAACAACATGCCCAACGACAATATCAAGCGCCTGCTTGACAAGATGTCGGGCGCAAGCGGCGCGGTCGATTACGAAGCCATCAATTATGAGGGCTATGGTGTCGGCGGCGTCGCCGTAATCGTCGAAACCCTGACCGACAACCGCAACCGCACCGCTGCTGATGTGCGCCACCTGCTGGATAAATTTGGCGCGGGCATGGGTGCGACAGGCTGCGTCGGCTGGCAGTTCGACCAGAAGGGCGTGCTGGTGGTTGAGCGCGGCGAGCTGGACGAGGACGAAACCATGATGACGGCGCTCGACGCGGGCGCGGAGGATTTCCAGGCGGACGACGAATCCTTCCAGATCTATACCGCGCCGGACGACTTCTCGGCGGTGCGCGAGGCACTCGAACAGGCTGGCCTGACCTTTGCGCAGGCGGAAATTGAGATGGTCCCGCAGAATTATATTACGCTGGAAAGCGAGGACGACCGCGCGAAAATGCGCAAGCTGCTGGACAATCTGGAGGACAACGACGACGTGCAGAACGTCTGGCACAACTGGGAAAACGACGACGAGGACTGACACCGCAGCCGCCCCGATGGGGCGGCTTTTCCATGCCCGCAGACGGCAAGATACCATTCCTGGGGAAATCATTTTATCCCGCTTGTGCTGCCATCCTTGAAAAGCGGGCGGCTTGTGGTAAGATGAGTTTTTAATAAGCTGCCGAAAAAGACTTTTATGGCATGGGCAAGTCGGTATATTCGATTGTGCGAATATACTTTGATACAGGTTATAATGCAAGCATAAAACATGTTATAACTTACAACGTAATTTTGTTTTATAAAAATGTCTTTCTGTGCAAAAAATCAAGAATATATAGGTTCACCAGTTTCCAAGTTTTGAACAAAAAAAGTGAATCATCCTTGAAAAAGTAGTAT
>CAJUJQ010000013.1 GCA_910586575.1 uncultured Clostridia bacterium
CGCCTTTTTTGGTTACCCAACGTTTACAATTTGTTTACTCATTCAAATACCCTGCAGCCGCCGCACCGCTCACGCCAGCGCGGCGGCAGAAAGGAGGGTATTCCAGATGGCATACCGGACAGAAACAAGAATTTCCGGCGACGCATTGCCGGAAACGGTCAACATGGCCGATATCGTAAAGCGGCTTCCAGTCGAAAGCCAAAACAGCTTTTTCCTGTTTTGGCGCGGTGTCAGCTATGGCTTGGATATGGCGGGCGGGTTGGCCGCTCATCAGCAGGCAGAGCCGACGCACACCGGAACATAAATACCGCCGCCCCTCACAGGGCGGCGCATGAAAGGAGGTGATCCACATGGACGAAAAGAAACGTTTGGACGCAGAGCGGGCGCTTGAATACACGATTGCACACGCAGTAGCCGAAAGCGGCCTGACAATGGAAGAAGCAATAGGGTCAATGTCAAGAGTGCAGGAGCATTTCAGGCACGAAAAAGACCATGCGAATACTACAGATGTTCGCATGGCAGCATTTTCAAGATACCATTTTTCGGTGGAAGAACGCAAAGCAGCGGAGCGAATCGTTGAATACATGCAGCGTTATCCTTATCTCAAGGCGCATGAACTGTATGAAACAATCGAGCTAACGCTGAAATTTCCTAGTGACCTGCAAGAAACAGGAATTGCAAAGGAAAAATTTGGGGAAGTTGTTTTCCCTGCGGATGCGATTGACTTGCACGAGCGGGCCTAGGGATTAGCGTAAACGCCGATAATAATCAAAGTGCTAGATGTAAAGCAGGACGACCAAACCGGGGAAAGAAAAATTACTTGGGTTCAAGATCACGAAAAAAGGAGGTAAAAATCGTGTACGATATGATGCTTAAAGAACTTACAGAGATTGCAGGAAAATATACGGACATACTTAACGATACGATTAAGGAACAGATTGGGAAGGGTGCAAACGATATAGACTATGAAAGTATTTTGGAAGCGCTCGAAGAAGGAATCCATGTATTGGAAGCGGCAAAACACGAGCTTGGATCGATGATTCTTTTGAAACATGTTAAGAAAGAACGAGAGGAAAATCGGCGCGGCGGCTATAGATAGGGCATTAAGCCGCAGGCGTGGGCGGGATTCCCACCCGGTTGCCAAAACAAAGGAGGTGGACACGTTGAGCATCTGTAAAGGATGCGGCGCACAGATCAAGTGGATTCGGACCATTGGCGGAAAGAAAATGCCGGTTGACCCGGAGGCGGTATTTGTCACCGCCCGCGAGGGGTCGGAACGATTCGTGACCGATGAAGGCGCGGTCATTTCGGGGCGACTGGCGCGGCTGGGTGAAATAGGCGGCAGGACACCGCTTGCGTATGTTCCGTATTGGAAAACTTGCCCCAATGCCGCAGACTTCCGGCAAAAACGGAAGTAAATAAGCAGAAAATGGAGGTTCATATGACAAAAATGATTGAAGCAATTCAGATAGGCAGCTATGCCCCGCGTGATCCGGCAACGGGAGAATTCATGCCGTCCGTGCCGCTGTACATAGAAGCAACCGAGCGGGCGAGGACAAGCGAAGAGGTATTACACCGAGAGATTGCGCACATCTTCGCGGGCAAAATGCGGCAGTATGCCGAAGGCTGCGAAATGATCGGCGATAAGGCAATCGCTGACGCGCTCCGCCCGGATGCAGGGCAGCCCGCCGAAAGCGCGGCAGTGCCGGACAAGCCCCGAAAGAAAAGGGGCCGCCCGAAAAAGTAGCCTGCCCGCCCTGCTTCCGTCCTGCCCGCAGCAGGACGGAGGAATAGAAATGCTTCAGATTATCTTGTCAGTTATCCTTTTGCTTGCGGCGCTTGCACTGCTGGGCGCAGCGGTCGGCGCGAAAACGAACGACGCGCCCGCAGCAAGCCGCAAATACTTTGCGGGGGCGTTAGTATGCGCGGCGCTGTTTGTCGCCGCCTGCACCTTTTCAGTTGTCCCCGCGGGCAGCACCGGCGTGCTGGTAACGCTGGGCCGCCCCGGCAATCAAGGGATGCAGTCGGGGCCGCACTTCAAGATACCGTTTGCACAATCAATCATTATGATTGACAACCGGGTGCAGCGTACCGACGTAAACGGCAGCAGCGCAAGCCGGGATTTGCAGACGATCAACACAAGCGTATCAATCAATTACCGCGTGGAGCCGTCGCAGTCGGTTTCCCTGTACCGGGAGGTCGGGAAGGATTGGGAAAATATTATCGTCCGGCCTGCCGTGCAGGAGTGCATGAAAGCGGTACAGTCGAAGTATACGGCGGAAGAACTGATTACAAAGCGTTCGGAAGTCGGGCAGGCGATGCAGGAAAGCATTGCGGAAAAGGTCGGGCAGTACGGCCTTTCAGTGGATAACATTAACATTTTGAATATGGATTTTTCGGCGGAATTCAATGCGGCGATTGAAGCAAAGCAAACCGCGCAGCAGAACGCATTAAAGGCGGAGCAAGACCTGTCCCGGATCGAGGTAGAAGCGAAGCAGAAACTTGTTACTGCGCAGGCGGAAGCCGATGCAAACCGCATTCGTTCGGAATCCATTACAAGCGAAATCCTGATTTCAAACGCCATTTCTAAATGGGATGGCAAATTACCCGCAGTCATGGGCGGTGACGGAAATATGTTAGATATTTCATCAGTGATCGGAAAGTAAAAATACATAGACTGCGGGCAGGACGGAAGCAGGGCGAACGGAGGGAACAAATGATTTTTGATTCAAAGTGCCCGTTTTGCGGCAGCAGCGTAACGGTCAAGAAAACACCCGTTACATTCTTCAAATGCAGCAATAACAGGTGCGGAGCTTTGGTGTCGTTCGGCGGTTCAAAACGATTGATAAACGGCTTTTACGAAGCCGAAAACCCGGAACGCAACTTCAAGCGCCGCAGTAAATAAATACAAGGAGGTTTCACCCGATGAAAAAGACTGATTTCGGATATCCGAACGGGAAAAAGCAGGTATGCTTGATGATTGCCCGCGAGGATATCGCAGGCCGGAAGGCCGCGTGGAGCGAGTACCAGCCGACCGACGCGGACGCGCTTTCGCTTTGCGTGACCGTCGAGGTAAAGGGCAGCGTGTATATGCCGTTCGAGAGTTTCAAAAGCCCTGCGGAACGGGATGCGGCATGGAAAGACCGGGATCGCCGCGCGGCGTGGCGCAATGCGCTTGCCTTTGCGGAGCAGTTGTGGAAAACCGCGCCGCACCGGAGCTACATCGTCATGTATAAGCCGCAGGATGCGGGCGACCCGTACACCAAAGAAGTTATCTGCATCTACCAGAAGCTCCCGCCGCTTGCAGAGCTGAAAGAGGAAGGGGGCGGCACTTGTGGATGAAAAAGCATTCCCCCGTCTGACAAAGAAAACCGCGCAGGCGTTGGCCGTGCAGGTGGTCGGCACTGCAAAGGGGCTGACCAAGGTAAAGCACTTGGCGATTGACACCTACGAAATGCAAATGGGCGAACTAATCGTTACCATCCAGCATGATTGGTACGGGAAAAGCGGCTGCATCATGGTATCCGTAAGCAGTGCGTGCCATAGCGGCGGATTAAACTTGCTGTTTGACCCCGAAACGCTGAAAGAAGATTTCAAAGCCGAAGGAAAACGGGAAAGGCAGAATCGCCGGGAAAGCCTGCAAGAATGGGTTTGGGATAACGGCGTTGAAAAGTGCAAGGCAGAGATCGACAAAGCCGACAAGCCGGAATACCTTCAGGGGGTGAAATGATGGGCGCAACCAAAGAGCGGCGCACAAGCAAAGCCTATTGGTGCGGGCTTGTCCGGCAGCTGGAACACCAAAAAGACCGCACCAAAGCGCGGCAGAAACAGAACCGGAAGAGGAAGCCGAAATGCAGCACATTCTAAGTCTGAGCTATGGCAAAGATTCACTCGCCTGCCTTGGCGCTATTGAGCAATTAGGCTGGCCGCTCGACCGCATTGTACATGCGGAGGTTTGGGCGACAGACACCATCCCCGCAGACCTGCCGCCGATGGTCGATTTCAAGGCGCGGGCGGATGAGATTATCAAAGCCCGCTGGGGGATTGATGTAGAGCACATCCGCCATAAATTGAGTTATGAGGAAATGTTTTACAGACCAATTTGCAGAGGGGTACGAAAAGGGACAATAAAAGGTTTTCCGCTTACAACCAGAGCAAGAAGCTGGTGTAAACATTTGAAAATAACAAAGATTCTGTCCGGCAGGGAGAATATAGTGCAGTACGTTGGAATCGCCGCAGATGAACCAAACCGCTATCACAATTTAAGCGATACCAAGATAAGCCCATTGGTTGAGATTGGATGGACTGAAAAAAATGTGCCGGGAATGGTGCGAGGAAAACGACCTGTTGTCACCGATTTACACAGACAGCGCACGGGGCGGCTGCTGGTTCTGCCATAATCAGCCGATTGGACAGCTTCGGCTATTGCGCCAAAACTATCCGGAATATTGGAATTTGATGTTGAAATGGGATAGTGATAGCCCTGTAACGTTTGACCCCAAAGGCCGTACCCTGCATGACTACGATCGTCGTTTTCAGTTGGAAGATAAAGGACTGATTTCGCCGGACGATAAGATTTTCAGGTGGTCGATGCTGGATGAAGAATTAAATTACAGGTGGTTTTAATGACGCATTTATCATTATTTTCCGGTATCGGCGGCTTAGACCTTGCCGCCGAAAGGGCCGGCTTCCGTACCGTGGGGCAATGCGAATTTGCGGATTACCAAACGCGGGTGCTTGAAAAGCATTGGCCGGACGTGCCGCGCTGGCGGGATATCCGAACACTGACACAGGAGGATTTTTATGCAAGAACAGGTCTACGAACAGTTGACATTGTTTCAGGAGGCTTCCCCTGCCAGCCCTTCAGTGTGGCTGGAAAGCAAAAAGGCAAAGGGGACGACCGTTACTTATGGCCTGAAATGCTGCGAGTTATCCGAGAACTTGCGCCGCGTTGGGTTGTCGGTGAGAATGTACCTGGAATCCTGCGCATTGCCGCTGCCGACGTTGTACAGGACTTGGAGCGTGAAGGCTATCACGTCGTCGTGTTTGATTTTGAAGCTGCGGCTGTCGGAGCGCCGCACCGACGCGAACGGGTTGCGTTTGTTGCCAACCGTGACGGCGAGCGTCGGGGATCACGGCGGCCCGAACCAGCGGGACAGCAGCGGCAGGCCAGGGCTACAGATGGCGGCGCAGCTATGGGCGACACCCAGCACAATGGACTATCTGCCGCAGAGATCGCCGGAAGCGCTGAAACGGTTGGCGGAAACAGCCCGCAAAGGGCGGGCCAGGCCCTCCAATCTGCGGGAGCAGGTTTGCCCGGAAACGATGCAGCTTTGGAGAACGCCAACCGCGAACGATGCGAAAAACGCCGCCCTGCCGCCATCGCAGCTCAAGCGGGATTCGCTGACCAGCCAGCTTATGCGGACGTTGTACCCGACACCGACAACGGGCGCGGGGCTATGCGGCGGAACGGGGAATTACCAGCAGCTGAAAGCGAAAGAAGCCGCCGGGGAGATCACGCCGGAGGAACGCCGCAGCATGGCGGCAGGGAACGGGGGGCAGCTAAACCCGGATTGGGTGGAGTGGTTGATGGGGTTCCCGGTTGGATGGACGAGCCTATAGGCGTTCCACGCATTGCGGAAGGCGTAAAAGACCGCGTGAACCGTCTGAAATGCCTTGGAAACGCCGTTGTTCCTGCGCAGTTTTACCCGATATTCAAAGCCATTTGGGAGGTTAAGCATAAAAGATTCTGAATACATATCCAGTTTCCATCTCTGCGAAGTTAGGTAAAGGAAGTGTCAGATCGTGACCTTTGATATACTGTTGGACTATGAAAAGGCATTCGGCGCACCGCCCGACGAAGAAATGTTGAGCGTCTTTGCGGGTGCAGCCGCAAGCGGTATGAGCGAACGCATGATACTTGTAGCGGTTTACCATATTCAGAACGAATACGAGCGGGGGCACGTCAAAGAGCCTCCGGGAAAGGCCGTCGCTGAATACTTGCGCCACTTATACCGGAAGGGGTTCCGCTGATGCAGGGGAACAAGAAAAGCCCCGTGTACGTTTTGGCGAACGTACACGGGACAATTCAAGTTTTTTGCTGCTGAATTGCTATTGATATCTGCAATATTATTATAGCAAATTTGCGGCAAAAAATCAACCAAAAACCGAAAAAAACGAAACAAAAAGGGTTGATAAAATGCCGCGAATGAAGCGCGTTACGGTTTCGGGCGCGGTGCTGGAGCAGGAAATATTTAACGTCGCCCCGAACACAAAGAACCTTCGGGGCGCTGTCCCAAAACCAGCAGCCGAAAGGACGGAGCAGGAAAAAGCAGAATACAACCGGAAACAATCATTAAAAAGGTGCATCCGTACCATAAACGCAACATTTGAACCGTTTGGATCGAAAGCCTTTTACACAACGCATACATTCGACGATGCGCATTTACCAAAGGATTACAGCGGGGTGCGCCGGGTGCGGGACAATTACATAAAGCGGCTGCAATATGAATTCCCCGATGCGGTAATCGTCGCCTTCATGGGGCGCGGCAGGCGCACAAAGCGGTTTCACTTGCATTGCATCATTGCAGGAGTTGACGAAAAGACCATCCGCGAAAAATGGAAGCACGGAAAGGTCATGCGGATAGAGCCGCTCCGGGAACACAATTATTACAATGGAATAGATCACGGGCGCGATTACACAGCCCTTGCAACATACCTTCATGGACACTGGAAAGAAGAGCAAGGAAAGGGCAAACGTTGGCGACAGACCAAAAACGTAAAGCAGGTGGAGCGCAAGCGCCCAACCATGCCGAAACGCCGCTACAGCATGGACAAGCCGCCGATCACCCCAAAGGGGTATATGCTGGTAGAGAAGCGCGAAAGCAACCATTATTTGGGCGGATACCTTTGTTTCAAGTATGTAAAGATACCGCCGCCAGACGAAAAAAAGGCAATGTTAAAGCCGGGGGGATACCCCCCGTTATGGCCTTGTATTATAGGTGCGTTTTACGACGAAGCCCGCACCTGTCAAGAGGAATCCGCAAATATTCACAAATTATTTACAAATAACAAGACGGCACGGAATGGAAGGAAGTGGAAAAATGTACGTCGGCCTTCATGACGCGGAGAAAGACCCGTGCAGCCAAAGACGGAAAAGGCGGTATGACGTGCGCCCGAACACCTACCCCAATTATGCCCTGATGAAAATTTCGGCATACCACAAAAGCAGGGGTGACAAAGTGGAATGGTGGACCCCGCTTATAGCTTCCTATGATCGGGTCTATTCCAGCAAGGTTTTTGACTTCACCCCGGAAAACCCCTACCTGCCGGAAGGAACGATCAAGGGCGGGACAGGGTACCCGGATATCCCCATAAATGCAGAGCTGCCCGCAGAGGTTGACGGCATGAAACCGGACTACAGCATATACCCGGCATGTGACTATGCAATCGGGTATATCACGCGGGGTTGTCCCAATCACTGCCGCTGGTGCGTCGTCCCTCAAAAGGAGGGCGGCATCCGGCCATACAGGCGGTGGGAGGATTTAGTCAGGCCGGACAGTAAAAAGTTGGTGCTGATGGACAATAACATTTTAGCGTGTGAGTACGGCATAGCAGAGCTTGAAAGGCTGACCGGCAGCGGGTACGCAATCGACCTGAACCAAGGCATGGACGCGCGGTTAGTCACACGGAACGTTGCCCGCATTCTTGCGGGGCTGCGCTGGATGCGGTTCATCCGCTTTTCATGTGACCAGATACCGCAGATCGAAGCGGTACTAAACGCCGCCGCCCTGCTTGCGGAGTATGGCGTGAAGCCTTACCGCCTGTTTATCTATCTGCTTGTTACAAAGGACATAGACGACGCGGCCTTCCGGGTTGACCGGCTCAAACAGCTAAAGGGTATCAGCATCTACGCGCAGGCGGAGCGGAATGAACGCCAAGGGATTATCCCGGACGCGCTGCAACTGGAATTTGCGCAGCGGTACATATACGGGCGCTGTTACCTGAAAGAAAGTTGGGCGAAATACTGCGCCCGGAGAGGATTCGGAAAGAAGGAGTGATATGCCAAGAGGGAAAAACGGATATCAAAAGACCCCGACCGCAAGGGAAGCCAAACGAGCGGGGCAGATTATCAGGCGGTTTTGCCTGTCACGCACCGGGGACGATGCTTGCAAATGGTGTCCCCTGCGGCGCATGTGCGAAACCGCTCCGTACACATGGGAGGTATGATCTGTGACCGATCAACAGCAAGCCCGCCAGCAGTGGCAGAACCGGGTAAACAATGCACAGGGGCATTTCTTTGAAGGTGCTATCATGGCGGCGTGCCGGTTTTACCACGACCACGAGCGGGCGGAGATCGACAAGACCCCGGAGCCGTTTCGGGTTACGAAAAAGAGTAAGGACGGCATCTTTACGGGCCGGTTTACCGCCCTTGCCGCCCCTGACTTCCAGGGAACGCTTGCGGGTGGGCGCTCTATCGTGTTCGAGGCAAAGTACACCACAAAAGACAGCATCAGGCGTTCCGTGCTGACCGATGCGCAAATGTCAGCGCTGGAAAGCCATATGCGGCGCGGGGCGGTTGCCGGTGTGTGCGTCGGGATCAACGACCAATTTTTCTTTGTGCCTTGGCTGAAATGGCGAGACATGAAGGAACACTTTGGAAAGGTATCATTGCGTGCGGTGGACTTGGCCGCATACCGGGTGTGCTTTTCGGGTGCAGTGCTGTTTCTCGACTACATGCACACGGATTTTGAAACGGTATTCGGGTAGCCGCAGTTGTGGCGCGGGTGTCCAGAGGGCAGCGCCCTTTGGCGGGGTTGAAAGGGGCTGGCCCCTTCTCCCCTTGCGCTGGAACAGTATAAAACCAGAACGGCATGGCAGAAAAACAGAAAGGAGCTTTGACAGCATGAGAGCATTACACAAAAAGACCCCTTACCGGGTGTGTCCGCATTGCGGGGCGCATTTGGATGCGGGAGAAACCTGCGATTGCAGGCAGACGAAACAGGAGCAAAGAACCGCCGTCGAGCGGGTGATCGCTCAAGCCGCAGCCTGCCGGGGGTGATCGCATGAACAGGAAGCACAGAAAAAAGCTGACCGTCCGCATAACACCGCAAACCGCATACAACCTTGACCGCCTTGCGCAGCTGGGCGGTCAGAAATCGCCGGGGCGCGTGGTTGACAAACTGGTACGGGATAAAATGCTTTGCTTGAGGCGGTGGCGCTGAATGTTCGAGTTAAACCGTCTTTATAACATGGATTACATGGAAGCAATGCAGGAAATCCCGGACGGCTATTTTCAGCTTGCAATCATTGATCCGCCCTATGGCATCGGCGAAAGCGGCAAGAAGAATGCGACGCGCGGCCTTCTGGCAAAGGCGCAGGCTTACACGCCCTATTTCGGACAGGATAAGGACGCGCCGCCGCCTGAATATTTCGCGGAGCTGCGCCGGGTGTCCCGCAATCAAATCATATTCGGGGCCAACCACTTTATCAGCCGGATACCGTTTGACAGTCCCTGTTGGGTGGTATGGGACAAGGAGAACGGCGCAACCGATTTTGCGGACTGTGAATTAGCCTGGACAAGCTTCAAAAGCGCCGTGCGGATATTCCGCTTTCGGTGGCAAGGAATGTTGCAGGGTGACATGAAGCACCGGGAAGCCCGCATACACCCCAACCAAAAGCCGGTCAGGCTGTATGAATGGCTCCTACGGGAGTACGCCAAGCCGGGGGACCGCATTTTAGACACGCACGCCGGGAGCGCGTCAAGCCTGATTGCCTGCCACAATTTAGGATTTGATTTCTTGGGGTTCGAGATCGACAAGGTATATTTCGAGCGGGCGCGGCAGCGGTTGGAATCGGTGCAAGCGCAAATGCGGTTTATGGACCTTGCGCCGCAGGAGGTACACGATGCGAAAATGTGAGCGGTGCGGCGCACCCATACCGGATACCCTTGCACTTTGCCCCGACTGCCTGCGCCTTGCAGGCGCGGACGCGGCGGAGGTGTCGGCATCGGAAACCATGCGAGATATAGCCGCAATCCTGAGCATAGAAGCAGGGACCGAAGCAAGCGAAAAGCAGGCGGTGCAGGCTATTATGAATATCGCCGCAAGGCTGGAAAGGAGCGTTACAAATGGCAAAACGGAATAACAAGCGCGGCAGGAAGCCGCAGCACACCCGGAAGCAGCGGAAAGCCGCACGCATGGCGGAACAGTATGCCGCCGCGCGGATAAGCCAGGAGCAGGCGCAGAAACGGGCGGAGGCGGCTTTGGCGCAGGTGCAGGGGAATATGACCCCGGCGCTGCAAGCGGCCTTGCAGCAGGCGCAGCGCGTCGCACAGAGTGTGCAGAACCGGAAAGGGGTGCGGCATGATAATTAAGCATGTAATTTCCCTTTGCAAACGGGACCGCCGCATGACGCTTTACGATGACTATAGCGGGGAAAGTGCGGCACAGTGGTTAGGCGCGTCGAGTGCAATCTACCCCTTGCAGCACATGCCGCAGCTTGACGAAAACAATGTTTTCACCGTATTTGACATTACGTCAAAGCAGGCGGATAAAATCATTTTTCGGAGGGAAGAACTGCCGAAAATCGTTGACTTCCGGGACGTGGTAGAATGCGAAAACGCGTTAGAAACCGCCGACATAGAAATCGGGTTCGGTGGGACGCTCCTGCTTCCCCTGCACACGTCGCAAGGAATCAGATTCATTGACAAGGCGTATTTAAGGCCGCTTGCGGATTGTGATGAGGATATGTTGATGTTCCATGAACGCACAACCGCAGACGGCGACTTATACATAGCGGTAAAGGTCGGCATGATACTTGCGGCAGTTATCGCTCCGTTTGATGTGGTCAATGAAAATTTCACTGAAAAGCTCCAGACAATCACAAAGGATTGCACAGTCGCCCTGTTTAGTAAGAAGGTGAAAGAAAATGAGCCATAGCGCAGAACGGGCGGAAAAGCCCCTGACCGGTGAAGCATCCGACCTCCTGATTTTGCAGGAGCGTGAACAGCGGTATTTGGTCGGGGTAAACGGACACACCGATCGCATGATTATTCCGACAAAGGACTTTTGCGAATTGCGCGAAATGTATAAAAGCATGATTCAAGAACGGAATGGAATGCCGGAGGAACCGGGGGAAATGAGCATCGAACAGGCGGTTGCAATCCTCAACCCGGAAACAAGCCGGGAAGCGCTTGCGGCGTATGAAGATTACGGCGGATTCCTCAGCAGAGAAGCGGGAGTAAAGGCGTGCGAGGAGGCTTGTCGGGTCGCCGTCAAGATCATGCGGGAAAAGCTGTCAGCGGAACGCCGCGAGGAAAAGGAGGAATCCGAACAGTGAACGCCGCACTTTTAAGCAGTAAGAAAATGGACTACTGCACCCCGCAGGACTTTTTCAACAGGCTTGACGCTGAATTTCACTTTGCACTTGATGCAGCCGCAACAGAGAGAAGCGCAAAATGCCAGACGTACTATACCCCGGAAACCGATGGGCTGAAAAGCCCGTGGACGGTAGGAGGAGGGGCAGTATTCTGCAATCCCCCATACGGGCGCGAAATCGGGAAATGGGTGCGGAAGGCCTATGAAGAAGCGCAGAGTGGGGAAACGGTTGTGCTGCTGATACCCGCCCGGACAGATACGGCGTATTTCCATGATTACATATACGGGAAAGCGGAAATCCGTTTTATCCGCGGGCGGCTGCATTTTACCGATGAAACCGGGACAGCGTACCCGCCCGCCCCGTTCCCGTCAATGGTGGTTATCTACAACGGCAAAGGAAAGGATGAAAGATGAAAGCATTTACAGTATATCAGCCCTACGCATTCGCGATCGTCACAGGGCTGAAACACTACGAAACCCGCAAAAAGCGTACCAGCATCCGGGGGCGTGTCGCCGTCCATGCGGCGAAAGGAACGCCGCGGTTTGTGACTATGGCGTTAGATATGGCCTTGCCGGAACACATGACGCTCCACTATGGCGCGGTGATCGGCACGGTTGAAATTGTCGATTGCGTCCGGGTTGAAGAAATCCGGGACAGCCTGACTGAGCGGGAGCGGGCGTTGGGCGACTATTCGCCGGGTCGGTTCGCGTGGGTGCTGCAAAATCCGGAAATGTTTGACACTCCCATACCGGCACGAGGAAATCAAGGCTGGTGGACCTGGAATGGCGAACGCTGCCGGGAATGCTGGTGCATGACATGCGACGCATTCAGGACGGAGGCTTGTTTGGAGGGCAAAGACGTTTGCGGAAAGTGCGCCCCGGACAAACACACGTCATATTGTCCATGGCATCCATGCGAAAACGGAGGAAAGGCCTAACTGGCATTCAACACCCGCAGTCGAGCGGGGCAAAATAAATACAGGAGGTTTGAACAGTGGTTACCATTTCCATTATCAATCTGAAAGGCGGGGTTGCAAAGACCCTGACCGCGGTAAACATGGCGCACATTCTGGCATCAGTACATAACAGGCGGGTGCTGCTGGTAGACAATGACAAGCAGGGCAACGCGTCCAAAATGTTCGGGCTGCACAGCTACGAGGAAAAGAGCGTTGCGGATATCATGACCGAAAAGCGCCCGAACATGCAGGATATCATTGCGGGGACGCAATACAGCAGCCTTGACCTTGTCCCGGCCAATATGAACCTGCTCCGCGCAAACCTTGCGGTAATGGTAGACAACACCCGGCAGCGGGAAACGCGCTTCAGAAAGGCGCTGGGCGCGATTGCGGAGGCTTATGATTTCTGCATCATCGACAATGCGCCGGATATCAATATCAGCACAATCAATGCGCTTGCAGCATCCGACGATGTAATCATCCCGATCAAGATTGACAAATTTGCCTTTGACGGGCTGGCAGAGCTGAAGGAACAGATCGGGAACACGCAAGAGGAATTAAACCCGGCCTTGCGCCTGCGCGGCTGCCTTGTGACCTCCTACCAGCGGAACGACGTAAACGCGCAGGGGGAAGAATGGCTCCGCGCACAGAAGGATTTCCCGGTATTCCATACGCACATCCGCCGCACGGCAAAGGTGGATGAAAGCACCTTTGCGGCGCTGCCGATTGTCACCTATTCGCGGCGGTGCGGCGCGGCGGCGGACTATCTGCAATTTGTCCGAGAGTATTTAGGAATGTTGTCCGATTCGGACACAAATTTGAAAGGGGCCGCGCGGCATGGGTAAATTTAACCTGATGGACCTGCTGAATGCGCAGGCCGAGCGGGACGCGCCGCAGGCATCCGGCACGGACGAAGCGCAGCGCCAAAAGCCCGCCTATGAGATCGTCGCTTTGAGCGTTCACAGCCTTGCGCCGTCCGAGGATAATTTTTATTCGATGGCGGAAATCGAAACGCTGAAA
The DNA here is from genome assembly GCA_910586575.1 of uncultured Clostridia bacterium. Taxonomy (GTDB): domain Bacteria; phylum Bacillota; class Clostridia; order Oscillospirales; family Butyricicoccaceae; genus QXXE01. Next base: position 13,355 of record CAJUJQ010000013.1, read on the forward strand.
CGCGATATTGAGCTTGCGGGCGGGGTAAAGCAAAACCTGACCGTTACCCCGCTCGAAGGGGACAAATATAAAATTTTGGCGGGACACCGCCGCCGCCGTGCCTGTCTGGAGCTTGTGCAGGAAGGAAAGCCGGAATATGAGTTTATCCCGTGCGGGATTGAGCCGCCGCAGCCGGACGCGGAAATGCAGGCGATACGGGAGGAACTGCTGATAATTACGACCAATTCACAGCGCGAAAAAACCGACTGGGACCGGGTGCAGGAAGCAAAGCACTTGCACGACGTTTTGCAGCGGTACAAGAAACGGGGCGGCAGGCTGCCGGGGCGTATGCGTGAAATTATCGCGGACACCCTGAACACATCCACTACACAGATCGGCAGAATGGGCGCGATTGCAAAGAAGCTGATACCGGAATTTCAAGCGGAAATGAAGGAAAAGCGGTTAGGCATTTCGGCGGCTTATGAGCTTTCAGGGCTGCCGGAAGAACAGCAGCGGGCGGCATATGCGGAACACCGGGAAAAGGGCGGCTTGTCGGTCAGCGACGCAAAGCAGCGCAAGAGCAAACCGAAACCGCAGGACGAAACCGCCAATACCCCGGCACAGGTCGAGTGGGAACGGGAAGCAGCGCCTTCCCCGAACCGGGAAGCGCCGCGCACGTTTGAAGAATTTCAGGAACAGCAGAAGGCACTCCGCCCACTCGAACAGCAGAAAGCAGCAGAGCCGGAGCCTTTGAGCGAACCGGACACGGCAGCAAGCGCACTCTTGGACACCGGCACGCCGGAAGAAATCAAAAGGGCGCTGGAACGGTTAGAAAACCATCTGCTGCCCTATTGCGTGTCCATGGCGGAAGCCGACGAAAACCAGGAAAGCGAATGGGCGCTTGATGTAAAAGCGGTGCTTGCCGCTATGGCAGAACTGCAAAGGAGGGTGAATGGTGTCTGATTGGGTCAGCGTTCCATTAAAGGATATTTTGAAAAAAATAGATGATTTCCTCCGTAAATTTCGGAGAGAATTTGCCGATTGTCCAGCCCTGCCGCCGCCCCCGTCAAAGCTCGAAAGGCTTTGGCGGGCGCAGCGCCGCCGCGCAGATCGGGAGCGTTGGCACGTGCGTCTGAAACACCTTGAATTACTCTACACCATCAAACGGTGCAAACCATATCAGAAAGCGAGATCAAGCATGAAGCGTAAAGCACAGTTACCAACCTACTATGGCAAAAATATAGCGCAGCACGCACAAAAGCGTTTCTTTCAGCGCAAGAAACTGGAGGCGGAGCAGCAAGCAGAACAGAGGCAGGCAAAGAATACGCCGAGCAAAAAAGCGCCGCGTTAAGGCGGCTGAGTAAGTCGCAGAACGGATAAAACGGAGGGATAGCAGATGCGGCGCAGGCACGTAAAAACAATCATCCTGTATTATCGCGGGATACCGGAAATGCTAAAGCTGCTGAAACAAGAACAAGAAAGCCTGAAATCAGACACGGGACAGCAGAACAGGCCGCAGGAAGTCACGGTTAAAATTGAGGTTTTGGAATCGGACGCCGAGACAATCCAGAGTTGTATAGACCTGCTAAACGGTAAGTACAAAAGGCTGATTCGGATGCGGTATTTGAGTAAGTACAGTTGGGCAGGTATTGCGGTCAGAATGGGGGTATCGGAAAGCACGGTGCGCAATTGGCATGAAAGAGCTATGGACCGTCTGACGGAAGTGCTTGAGGAAATACCGATGATAGAGGAAATTTTAAGCCGGGCTTCACACGCGCGCGAATAATAAAGATAGCCGATGCAATCCAAAAGATTTCAATTCTATAATATTTTAACAGCCGCAAAGAAAGCGGTGACAACTATTTATATGAGCCGACCCCGAACGGGAAAATCCTGTTTTTTCATGAATGGAAGTACGCGCGTCGTGAAACTGTTTCCGAGCGCCGGGAAAGCCGCTGGAAAAACAATTTGCGAATACCTCAAAACCCCCGGCAAGCATACGGCCTGTCGGGGGTTTTTGTATAAAGGTTGCAGCTTTCACCGAACATGTACCAATAGCGGCGGAATGCCGTCGGCCTTGCGGGTCATAAAATCGGTTTGTGTTCACGCTTACAGGCCCGGTAATAGTTAATCAGCATTACAAAGTCTCCGGGATCGATAAAAGCCTCCGCGTCGTCAATACTTTCGTGCGTGCCGTCTGGCTCCTCGATAACGAGAAGCGTTTGGCCGTCGTGCTGGCGCTGAACCAGCTTCATTGTGCGCTGGTTGTTTACGTCGAAAGAAATTGTGTTGATCATTTCCGTATACCTCCGTTTTGTGATTTTGGATTTGTGACCCATGAGCGCCCGCCCCATGCGGGGCGGCTGGGCTTGCACCAGCGGCGGCGGGCTGCCGTCGGCCTGGCGGGACGCTTCTGTTTGACTACTTTTCCCAGCGGCCTTTTTGGATGTCCATTTCTGAAATGATACCGGGATGGGCTTTTGTGTACGCATGAAAGTCTTTGATTGCGTTGTTGCGTTCTGTACCGGGATATTCGCGGCGGCTTTCTTCCACTTCGGTTTCAGAATCAACGAAGCGCCGATATGTGCAGAGGTAATAATGCACTTTGCTGCTGCTGTAATCGCGCTTGCGGGTAAGCCGGACAACCGGGACAGAGGGCGCGGTTTCAAGGAAGCCGTACCGATCCGCCAAAGAAAGCCGGTATGCTTTCAGTTGGTCAATCTTGTGTTGCAGCTCTTCAATCATATAAGCGGCGTGTTTGTCCGCCTGCTGCACATCGGCAGTCTTGTTAATACTTTCGGCCTTCCGAAAATAGCCGTGAATCTGGAATTGTGCTTCTTGGGCGGGCCTTCCGTACCACTGAAACAGTTCGGATAAAAGCTCGTTGTCCTTGTCTGTCATTTCGTGTTGTCCTCCTGGATTTCAAGGTTTGGTTTTCACCCATGAGCGCCCGCCCCGGAGCGGGGCGGCTGGGCTTGCACCAGCGGCGGCGGGAAGCTGTCGGCCTAGCGGGTTTATTCAAGATTGTAAAAGCACTTTTCCTTGTGATCCCACAAGCGGATAATGTTTCCGGAAGCGTCAAAAACGAGTTTGTTGTGGTTCTCGGAAAGTTCGCGGATTTTACGGTTGCGTAACTTTGCATTTTCCATGTGATAGATCACAGCCTTGCAATCTTGGCGCTTGATTGCGTCGCGGATTGCGGCGGCGTCATCCTGATTCGCACGTTTCAGAGCTGGAATCAGTTTGTGGTTGATATTGGCCCGCATTGTGTAGCCCTTCCTCCAAGTCTTGGCGCTGAACTCCATCCTGACGGAACCGTTTTTCATTCGATACATGATATAATCCCTTCCGGCCTTGCAGCCTGTCTATTGTTTCATTGTCGAGCGGGCTTGAACCCATGAGCGCCCGCCCCCTTGCGGGGCGGCTGGGCTTGCACCAGCGGCGGCGGGAGCCGTCGGCCTGGCGGGTTTATTCGTCGCTGCTCTTGATGGAGCGGCTGCCATACTTGGCGCGGATTTCTGACATTTCCTTGGAGCCGCGGCGGCGCTTGCCCCGGCTTTCCGCCGGTGCCCAGTACCACATAGCCTTTTTAGCGGCAAACTTGCAGCCTGCTTCTTTCAGCTGATCCTTGACCTCCCGCGTGTTTCCGCCGACCCATACCCAGCAGCCGCACAGCTCCACGTCAATTCCGGGAAGCTTTACCAGCACGCCGATCAGCTTGATAAATTCCTCTTCCGAACAGGCGGGGCGTTCGGGAAGCTTGGCGGGTAGGCAAAGAATCCCTTCCGGAAGCCCTTGCGGCACATCGGCGGCGGCGCGGCTCTTGCCGATGAATGCGGCGTATTGGTCATTGATCGCCTGCATGGTTTCCTTGTCGCCGCCCTCCACGTCGGAGTGGTAGACCTTGGAAAGCTGGAGGTAACGCTTGCGGGCGTCGTCGGCGGTTTTGCAGTTCGTGAAGAAATTAAAAGCGTTCATGATATTTCCTTTCCGGCTCTTGGCCTGTCATAGTATGAAAAAAGAGTGCAAACCCTTGAAAACTCAATAGGGTTTACACTCTTGCAAGTGCTGTGCGAATTTATTTAACCATGTCTAAATCTGTCACGTTAACGCTCAAACTCGCCAAAATTACTTTTAACTCTTTATACCGCTCGTGCATAAGCTGGTACGTTTCCGATTCTGGACTTGCGGACAGCATCCACTTTTGAAGCCTTGAGAATTCCTCAACAGAAATCTTCATAAGTTCCTCTTTCGTCATTGCATCCACCCCCTTTCTATCGGCCATACTGGATATGTCTATTATAGCGGATTTGAGCACGAGTGTAAACCCTATTCAGTTTTCAAGGTGCATTTGCCTTGCGGCTGTTTTGCTCGATATGACACGTCAACGTGTTTCGTTGTGTCTGAATGATAACACGTTGACGTGCCTTTTGTCAATAGACATTTTTTACTTTCTGCTTTTTGCATAAAAACACGTTGACGGGTTTGTGCAATTTAACACGTTGACGGGTTTCATTGTGAGTGTTATTATATATACACGCAAAAGAAAAGAGGTGTTTATAGTGCCAGTTTCAGAAACAAAACGAAAAAACAATGATAAATACAATGCAAAATGCGATTTCATAGCTATAAAGCCATTGAAGGAACGGGGGCAGGAAATCAGAGCCGCTGCCGCTGCTGCTGGTCAAAGCCTGCAAGGCTATATATTGCAGGCGTGCCGGGAGCGGATGGAGCGTGAACATCAAAAGTGAATCATAGGAACGGGGCAGCCGTGCGGGCGTGCCCTGTTTTTTTGTGCGCTTTACGCTCCCGCTAGATAGACCGCAAGCCTACCGGCTGACACGAAACAGCCAAGCCGGAAGCGGGACAGCATCGGGATATCTGCGGGCGGCGCGCTTGCCCTGCTGACCGGATACGCCGCACATCACCACATAACATAGCCGAGCTGGAGAACGCACCGCGCCAACAGTACAGCAGTTAACAGGCAGAGCCGCCGCGCATTATCGCCGAACGATCCACACCGGTACACATGCAGCACCATCAACGCAACCGACACAGAAGCAGCCGCACTATACACAGGGCAGGCCGCAACACCAGCAGACACAACACCACAGACAGAACCGCCACTGCAAGCAAAGCAGACGCCGCCCATACCGCAAGCGGGACAGGCCGCAATGACAGCAGACACAAAACAGCAGACACAGAACAGCAGACAGCGCCAACACCGCAAGCAAAGCAGACACACAGCAGCCGGGCGGCAGCACCAACAGCGGCAGCACAGACCGCGCGGATTCTCCGCCCAAAGCCGCCGCCCCGGCGGAGATAGGTTCTTTCGGAGCTGCTTTTATGTCTTACGGGTTCGGAAGCGCAACATTTTTCTAGGTATGAGCGAATTTTTAGCCCTTCCGGAGGCTCGGAATCCCTATAATGAGGGGGATTTTCAAACTATACGAACCGAACTTTTGTTTGATTATAAGACCATTTCAATTTTCAGCCTGATTTTGAAGGGCGAAAAAAATTGTAAACCCCAAAAAATAATTAGCAACTGTTGCGGGTTTTTCGTGTTATGGTATGGGCAAGCAGAGGGGGTGCGAGGATGCCGAAGCGGAGCGACGACAAGCGCAGTACCGCCAAGGCTGAATACCTTGCCCGCCGCAGCAAGGGCGAAAAGGTGAACCTGCGCGAGCTGTCCGAGCGGGTAGGCGTCACCTATCAGACCTTGCGGAACTGGAAATCTGCCGGACATTGGGATGATGAACTGCCGAAGAAGGCACGGGGCGGGCAGCCCGGAAACAAGAACAGCGCGGGCAAAAAGAACGCGTCGGGCAGCCATAAGGGAGCACCGGCGCAAAACAGGAACGCGGAAAAGGACGGAGCCTACAACAAGGTTTTCTTTGATATGCTGTCAGAAGCCGAGCGGGATCTGATGGAGAAGGCCCCGCTGGAAAGCCGTGCCGCGCTGGAACACGAAATGAAGGTTCTGAAATTCCGTGAACACAAAATTCTGTCAAAAATCGCGGAATACGAAGCCGCGTTGGAAGACACGTTTTTCACCAGCAGCATCCTGGATATGCGCACACCCGCCAAAGGGCAGGACGGCGCAGAGCAGGCCATGGGGATGTACACCAAAGACAGCGCTTTCAATCGGGCCATGAAGTTACAGGAAGCCTTGTACAAGGTGCAAGGCCGTATTGCCAAAGTTGCGGACAGCCTGCGGGCGCTGGAAGAAAACGAAAAGCGGCTGGCGCTGGAAGCGCAGCGGTTGGAAATCCTGCGAATGCGGGCGACCGGCGCGGTAGACGTGGGAGCGCCGGACGAAAACAAGGGGGAAAATACATCGTGACATTGTACACAAGCAAAGTGGTTGCGGATTGGCTGGGACTTTCGGAGAGACGTGTCCGGCAGCTGCGCGATGAAGGTATCATCACCGAAGCAAGGCCAGGGCTGTACGATCTGAAAGCAACAATTTCCAAATATATTACGTTCCTGGGCGGTTCGTCGAGGGAGAACCTGAACACGGAGCGGACGAAGCTGACCGCCGAAAAACGCAAGGCAGCCGAGATGGAAAATGACCTGCGGCGGCGGGTACTGCTCCACACGGAGGAAATCGAAGCCGCCATGAAAACGGTATTCCTGAATATCCGAAGCCGGATGCTGACCATCCCGGCGAAGCTGTCCCCTGTGCTGGAAGGCAAAAACGGGGACAGGGACGCGATATACAGCGAACTGGACAGCGCAATCCGGGAAGCGCTGGAGGACTTAAGCGACCAACGGATTTCGATACTGATGAAGGGAGGCACACAGGATGAAACGGATAGCGATGGTTGAGGTTTCCACCGAAGTGATTGCCATGATGGCAAAATGTGTTTCTGTCCTTAAGCCGCCTCCGGAAATGACCTTGAGTGAATGGGCGGATAAATACCGGATGCTGAGTGCGGAAAACAGCGCGGAGCCGGGGCGCTGGCATACGGATAAAGCCCCGTATCAGCGGGAGATTATGGACGCCATCGGCGATCCCCGTCTCCGGAAAGTGGTCGTCATGAGCGCCGCGCAGATTGGCAAAACGGCAATGCTCATGAATATGCTGGGCTATTTCATGCACTATTCCCCCGCCCCAATCCTGGTCATGCAGCCGACGCTCGAAATGGGGCAGACCTTCAGCAAGGACTTCCTCGCACCGATGCTGCGGGATACGCCTGTCCTGCGGAACCTGGTGGACACGAAAAGCCGGTACGCCGGAAACACCATCCTGAAAAAGAACTTTCCGGGCGGTCATGTAACGATTATCGGCGCGAACAGCCCTGCCAGCCTTGCCAGCCGACCGATTAAGGTGCTGCTGGCGGATGAGGTAGACCGCTACCCGGCCAGCGCTGGGACCGAGGGCGACCCACTCTTATTGGGGCAGAAGCGCCAGACCACCTTCTGGGATAAGAAAACGGTTGTCGTCAGTACGCCGGGAAACAAAGGGGTTAGCCGTATTGCGAAGGAATTTGAGGAATCCACGCAGGAGGAATGGAATGTCCCCTGCCCGAAGTGCGGGCATCACCAGCCGTTGATATGGGCAAACCTGCTGTTCGACCGGGAAGCTCCAGACCTACGAATCCGGTATCGCTGTGAGAGGTGCGAAGCGGAAAGCACGGAACATCAGTGGAAATCCATGGGCAAATACGGTAAATTCGTGGCTGCAAATCCGAGGGCGGAAGCACGCGGATTTCACCTGAACACCCTTGCTTCTACTTTCTGCGGCTGGGATGAGGTTGTCCGGAAGTTCCTTTCGGCGCATGAAGCGCTGTCCATCGGAAATCCGGAGGAAATGAAAACCTGGGTCAATACTGAGCTTGGGGAACCGTGGGACGAACCGGGTACCCAGCTGGAGGACGCGGATCTGTACAGCCGCCGTGAACAGTACGAAGCCGAAGTGCCGGACGGCGTACTGGTGCTGACCGCCGGGGTCGATGTGCAGGACGACCGCTTTGAAGTGGAGGTCGTTGGCTGGGGCGTCGGCAAGGAAAGCTGGGGCATCCGCTACCAGAAAATTTACGGCGACATGATGAAGGGACAGGTTTGGTACGATTTGGACCGCTTTTTACTGACACCGTTCCGCAAGAAAGACGGAACCGCCCTGCAAATCCTCTGTACCTGTGTGGACAGCGGCGGGCACCATGCCGATCAGGTTTACCGCTTTACGAAGGAGCGGTACGAGCGCCGCGTGTTTGCCGTCAAGGGGAAAGGCGGCGCGGATGTCCCGTTTATCCGGAACCCCACCACAAACAACCGTGTCAGAACCCTTTTGTTCATCCTGGGTGTGGATAACGGAAAAGCAATCCTGTACCAGCGTTTGCGGCATCCGACCAAGGGGCCGAACTACTGCCACTTCCCACAGAACGAGGAAGCGGGCTACGACGAATTTTACTTCAGAGGGCTGACCAGCGAGAAGCAGGTAATCCGGTTCCGTAAGGGACGCAGCGTGATTGCCTGGGAGCTGAAGGACAGCAAATACAAACGGAATGAACCGCTTGACCTGCGGAACTACGCAACCGCCGCGCTGGAAATCGCGAATCCTGTTCTGAAAAAGCAGGAGCCGGGAACAGAACCTCGCAGGCGCCCCGTCGGTCGGCGCGTCTTATCGAGAGGTATCTAAAAATGGCAATGTTCAGCAAGAAACTCTGTGAGCAAAAGCTCAATACATGGCTGGAAGCCGAAGAACGGATTGCAACCGGGCAGCGCTACCAGATCGGTACCCGTATGCTGACACGAGCGAACCTGAAAGAAGTCAGGGAAGAAATGGAATACTGGGCGGCGAAGCTGGCGGAAGCCAAGGCCGCAGAAACAGACGGCGGCAGGAACCGGGTGTACCGCGTTGTGCCGCGCGACCTGTAAGGAGGAACCGTGAGAAAGCCGAGTTTGATTGACCGGGCGATTGCCGCAGTTGCCCCGGTGCACGCCTGCAAGCGGGCGATTGCGCGGAAGCGCCTGTCGGCGCTTAACAGCGGCTATGGCAACTACGGCGCGAACCGGACAAAGAAAAGCCTGATCGGCTGGATGTATCACGGCGGAAGCGCAAAAGAGGATATCGAGGACAACATTGACACCCTGCGCCAGCGGAGCCGGGATGCGTATATGGGTGTACCTATCGCCACGGCATCTCTGAAAACCCTTCGTACAAACGTTGTGGCCGGAGGGCTGATCCCCGCGCCGCAGATTGACGCGGATTTCTTGAAACTGACCGATGAGCAGGTACAGGAGCTTCAGGCGCAAATTGTCCGGGAGTTCGGCCTGTGGGCAGATACGCCGACGTGTGACGCTGACCGGATTGACAATTTCTATTCCCTTCAGCAGCTTGCCTATCTCTCATATCTGATGAACGGCGACGCGATTGTACTCCTGCCGATGAAGCAGCAGAAAGGCCAGCCCTACAGCCTGCGGGTGCGGCTGCTTGAGGCAGACCGGGTATGCAGCCCGGATCTGTATGACCGGCTTGTCCCATGCGAGGTGCAGGGGTATAAAGTCCAAAGTATTGTGCAGGGCGTGGAAACCGACGCGGACGGCATGATGATCGCCTACTGGATTTGTAACCGGCATCCGCTGTCAAACGACGCGACGGCACAGCCGGGCGGCATCCAGTGGGAACGTGTAGAAGCCTACGGCGGAAAGACCGGCAGGCGGAACGTCCTGCACATCATGACCCGCGAACGGGCGGGGCAGCGGCGCGGCGTGCCCCTGCTGGCCCCGGTGCTGGAAGCCTTGAAACAGCTGGGGCGCTACACCGAGGCGGAAATCGAAGCGGCGCTGGTCAGCGCCCTGTTCACGGCATTCATAAAGTCAGACCTTCCGTCCGACGAAAAGCCGCTCGGTGAGGTTATCCCGCAGGAACAGCTGATTGACGAAGCCGACCAGCGCAGCATTGAAATGGGAAACGGCGCTGTTGTCGGGCTGGCTCCCGGAGAAAGCGTTCAATTCGCCGACCCCAAGCACCCAACGACCGGCTACGACGCGTTTACCGACGCCCTGGTTAAGCAAATCGGCGCGGCGCTGGAAATCCCGCCAGAGGTGCTGTACAAACAGTTTATTGCATCTTACAGCGCGGCACGCGGCGCGCTCAACGAGTTTTGGCGCTCCTGCGGCATGATGCGGGACTGGTTCATTGAGGATTTCTGCCAGCCGATCTACGAGGAGTGGTTTACGGAAGCCGTGGCGCGAGGGCGCATTCATGCGCCGGGTTTCTTCGCGGATCCGGCAATCCGAAAGGCATACACGGGCTGTGTATGGAACGGTCCGGCGCGCACGAACCTGAACCCGGTGCAGGAAGTAGAAGCCGCGGAAAAGCGCGTGGAAAACTGTTTCAGCACCGCGCAGGAGGAAACCGCCCAAATGACCGGCGGCGACTTCGCCCGGAATGTGCGTCAGCGCCTTATCGAAGCACGGTTAAAGCGGGATGTCGATGAAATTGTACATCCACAGCCGGTAGCCTCCGACAGAATCCCATTTACAGATAAGAATCCGCAGGAGGAGAAAAACCATGCCTAAGAAATTTTGGAGCTTCCGCAACAGCGCGTACGGCACGGGCGCGGAGCTGCTGCTGTACGGTGACATATCAAACAGCACATGGTGGGGGGATGAAGTAACTCCGAAGCAGTTCGCGGACGACCTGAGCGCGCTGGGTGCAGTCAGTGAAATCACCGTCCGGATCAACAGCGGCGGCGGTGATGTGTTCGCCGCGCAGGCTATTGGAAACCTGCTGGAGCAGCACGCGGCGACGGTCACGGCACGGATCGACGGCCTTTGCGCAAGCGCCGCAACGATTATTGCCTGTCACTGCAACAAAGTAATCGCAGCGAATGACAGCACTTACATGGTGCATCCCGTCAAAATTGGCGTTTTCGGATACGTAGATGAAATCAGACTGAAAGAATACACGGAAGCGCTCGACGCCATTCGGGAAAGCATCCTCTCCCTGTATATCAAAAAGACAGGCCGGACGAAAGAAGAACTTGACGGATGGATGGACGCGACAAGCTGGTGGACGAGTGTGGAAGCCAAGGAAAACGGCTTTGTGGATGAGCTGACGGACGATGGCGAAGAAAACGTAGTCGAAAATCGAAACGGTATGTTGTTCATCAACAGCGTCAGCATGAACCTGCCGTTTGACAAGGCTCCGAAGTTCGTGCAGAACAGCCTGGCAGCAGCACGCGCCGCCGGGAGTTTATCCAATAAAGCAGCGGCAGGAACGCCCCAAAACAGCGAGGAGGAAAAGAGCATGGAAATCAAGACAGTGGATGATTTGCGGAAAGCCTACCCTGAACTGGTTGACCAGATCGAGCAGGCAGCAGAGCAGAAAAGCGCAAACGAGGAACGCCAGCGGATTCAGGACATTGAAGAAATGGCAATGCCGGGAACCGAGGTCATGACGGCAGAAGCCAAATTCACAAAGCCCCTGAGCGCCAGCGACTATGCCAAAGCTGCTATGAAGCAGATCAAAAACCAGGGCGCGGAAATGCTGAATAGTCTGCAAGAGGACGCGGACGGCAGCGGCATGAACCATGTCGCCCATCAGCACCCGCAGGACAGCGCAGAAGATACAATTATGAATGCCATTAAGACAGCAGGGAAGAAAGCGTAAGGAGGATACTATGGGAATGGATTTGACAAGGCAGGATTTCAGCACTGCACCGGGTTATTTCATCGCCGGTACAAACATCGGCATCACTACAGCGGTAAAGGAGGCCGGTGCAGATCTTCCGGCACATACCCCCGTCCTGCTGGCGGCAGATAAGGTAACGCCTGTCGCTGCCGGTGCAGAGGGTAGAGCGCCCTCTGCGGCTGGCATTTACGGTATCACTGCGGACAGCGCAAAGGCTGGTGAAGATGCGGTTATTTACCTGACCGGTGAATTTTTTGCAAAGGGGCTTGCATTGCCGGAGGGTGTAGCTGCCGCCGATTTGGAAATTGCCCTGCGCGATATCGGGATTTTCTTGAAATAAGGAGGAGGACACCATGCCGAATGAAGTAAATATTTACGAACCGCGTTATTTGGCGGAGGTTGTGCGGCAGACGCCGCCGGTACATAAGTTTTTCCTGGATACATTCTTTACCAACATCAAGACTTTTGTAACGAAGCGGGTAGACATCGATCTGGTAAAAGGCGATCGCAGAATGGCAGCTTTCGTTCATCCAAATGTTGGCGGCCAGGTACTTTCCCGGAATGGCTACGAAACCGAGAGTTTTGCGGCTCCGCTGGTCAACCCTTACGATGTGACGACGGCAGACCAGCTTATGGAACGGCTGCCGGGTGAAGATTTGTACAGCGGAATGACGCCTGCCGACCGGGCGGCGCGGCAGCTGATGGATGATTACAGGCGTCTGGATGATGCGGCAACCCGACGTGAGGAATGGATGGCGGCACAGGCAATCCTTAACGGTGCGATTCATGTCAAGGGAAAAGGCGTTGATGCTACCATTGATTTCCGCTTCACCAACAAAAAATCCCTGACCGGCACAGCACAGTGGGGAAAGAGCGCCGCAAAGATTCGTGACAATCTGAATGATTGGGTGGAAGAAGTACGGGTGAACGGTTTCTCCAATGTTGACATGGCTGTTCTGGGAAAAGCCGCCGCGCGGGCATTACTCCTGGATGAGGATATCTGCAAGTGTCTGGATAACCGCCGAATGATCCTGGGTGAAATCAACCCCCGTGATCTGCCGAATGGGGTGCGGTATCTGGGGCGGCTGAATGACCCCAGCATTGACCTGTACACGTACAGCGAGGTATTCCTGGACGATTGGACAGACCCGGAAAATCCCGCCACAAAGCCACTGATGCCGGATAATAAAGTGGTTCTGGCTCCCAGCAACCCGGAATTTGTGCGAGCATATGGCGCATGCAGCTATATTGACGACAGGACAAACAGATGGGTTACGGCACAGTCACAGCGCCTTTTGCGCGAATATGTGGCCCATGGTCCCGACCGTCACATCCTTGAATTGCAGACCCGCCCCCTGCCCATCCCGGATAAAGTGGACAGCTGGCTTGTCGCCGAGGTGTGCTGATGGCGCTGTTTGAACTCGAACAGCACTACGAGAACGAGCAGCCGGAATACCATGCGCCGACCTTCAAGGAGTGCGCGGCAGAGGATATCGACCTGATCTTTTTTGACGCCAGCGAGCATGCCGAAACGCGGAATGTGGACGGGAACGACGTGGTTGTAATCTTCGAGGACAGCGACCTCCGGGAGCGGTCGGCGCATTGGGAAGCCGGTGCCAAACAGAATTTTGACACCGGCCTGTATCTGGCGCATTGCGTCCTGTACATCAAAGTAAAGGACTACGGGCCGAAGCCGAAAATCGGTAAAATGCTGGTGATGGACGCCGGGACGGATCATAAACGCACCTACACAATCAACAAGTGCGAGGAAGAGGACGGCGTTTACCGGATGATTATGGAGAGGGTGCGGCAATGAGCAGTGTAAGCTATAACCGTGGAACCATGACAATCACCGTGGAGGGGCTGGACGATGTTTCCACCGCGCTGGGGAGCCTGAAAAGCAAGACCCCGGCGGCGGTGAAGGTCGCAATCAACGCAACGGCGCGGGAAGCGCGCAAGCTCATGATTGCAAAGGCCAAAGCCCGTTACGCGGTGAACGCTGCGGGAATGCGGCATCTCAAGGACTTAAAGCCAAGGCAAAGGGCGACAAATACCAGCCTGAGCGCCGAGCTGTATATTTCCAGTCTCCGTAATGACTTGGGATACTTCAAGACAAACCCGCCATATCCGACGCATTTTACCGGCAAGGCGTGGCGGCAGGGGCCGGATGTTTGGAAGGGCAAGGTGCTGAAAAACAGCAGTATGAAGTCCCTGCCCGGTGAAGGCAATAAAGCCAAGGCGTTCCTGGCCGAGTTCAAAAGCGGGCACGTCGGCATGGTGCAGCGCGTCGTCGGTTCGTCGAGTGGGCACACTGTAACTAAAAGCGGCGCGCCGCGCTGGCGCAACCGTCGGGGCAACGTAGAAAAACTGGTAACGCTGGGCAGTCCGAGCGCAGCAGCCATGCACCGAACAATCTGGATGGACGTGGAACCGGATGTTGAGCTGTTCCTGCTGAATCGTCTGGAACAGCAGGTTCAGACTGTGCTCGCGCGTGCGGCAGCAAGGAGGACGCCATGAACGATTACAAAACGCTGGCGCAAGTTGCGAATGTCGGAAGGACGCCGCAGCTCTGCCAGGATGCCATGATTGAAATGCTGGAGGAGATGTTCCGGGGGCAGCTGTACAACGGGCAGGAGGGGCAGAAGCCTTTGAAAATTTTCAAGCAGGATCTTCCTGTACCGGAAGATACCGACGCGGATGTTGATACCGATATGGCGCTTGCCCCGTACCTTGTTGTCCGTATGACCAGCGGAGAAATCAAGGACGAAAACAGTCCGCAGACGGTGGAATTTAGCATAGTCATTTGTACATATGACTGTGGGAAAGCCCGTGAAGGATATCAGGATGTTGCAAATATCAAAGAGGATATCATGCAGCGGGTATGCCAGCAGCCTTACTTTGGCGGAGCTTTCACCATTTTGAAGCCAATTGCGTGGGCGTTGCAGATGGAAGATTCATACCCGTATTATTACGGGGCGTGCGCCCTGATCTGCACTGCCCCGGCACTGACGCAGGATTCTGCATTAAAGGAGTTAATTTAATATGAGCAGGAAAACAGAGACAGCCAGCACCCCGGAAACGGTCGAACAGGCTGCGCAGGCGGACAAGAGAGCGGCACATCCGCAGCCGTGCGTATACTGTGGGCCGACCGTGCCGAATGTGGCGCGGCAATATACCGTATATTCCCACGGCGTCCCGAAGGAGCTGGAAGCCTTCATTCAGGAACACCCGGCGGCGCGCGGCATGTTGGTTTCCGTGGAACGCTTTCCGGAGATGCGGAAGCGGCTGGATACCCCCGGTACCGTGCAGGCCGTCCTTTATCAGAAAATCCGGGCAGAAATGTAAGGAGGGAAAACGGCTATGGCAAGTCCATACAAACATGGCGTATATATCAGCGAGGCCCCTACCAGCCTGATTGCCCCGATCGAGGGTACCGCAGGACTTCAGGTCATTATCGGTACCGCGCCGGTCAATATGCTGGCGGAACCGGAAGAAGCGGTCAACAAGCCGCTCCTGGTATACAGCTACAAAGAAGCCGTCGGGGCGGTCGGCTACAGCAGCGATTTTGAGAAATACACGCTCTGCGAAAGCATCAGTGCAAATTTCCAGGTCGTCAATACCGCGCCGCTGGTTCTGATTAACGTTCTCGACCCTGCGAAACACAGCACCGACATGCCGGAAACCGAGGTTGATGTCATTGACGGCATTGCCCAGGTGCAGCAAATTGGTATCCTTGTAAATAAGCTGAACGTCAAGAACGGCGATACCGCAATGAAACTGGATAAGGATTACACCGTCTTATTCAACAACGACGGTACCATGAACATTATCCTGCTGGATGGCGGCGCGGGCGACGGTGCGGCTTCCCTGACGGTCAGCGGAAAGCTTCTGGACGCAAGCAAGGTGACAGATGCGGACATTGTGGGCGGCGTCGATATTGCGACCGAAAAGGAAACCGGCATGGAAGTAATCCGACAGATTTACCCCAAGCTGGCAATGACGCCGGGTATCCTGCTTGCGCCGCGTTTCAGCCGAAGCGCGGTGGTTGCGGCAGCCATTCAGGCAAAAACCAAGGAAATCAACGGCGTTTTTAAGGCGGTATGCATTGTTGACATTGACAGCACCGAAACCGGCGCGCAGAAGTATACCGGCGTGAAGCAGACCAAGGAGCGGCAGGCAGTCAACGATCCGAATACTTATGCCGTGTGGCCGTTTGCAAAGGCTGGCGACGTGGTTTACAGCGGCTCCACGCTGGCCGGGGCGCTGACCGCCTACACCGACGCGGTGAACAACGATATTCCGAACGTCAGTCCAAGCAACAAGACGCTTTCCATCAGTGCTGCGTGCCTGCCTGACGGTACGGAGGTCATTCTGGATCAGGACCAGGCGAACACCATCAACAGCTTTGGTGTGGCAACCTTCCTGAATGTCAACGGCTTCCGGCTGTGGGGTAATAATACTGCCGCCTATCCGGGCAACAGCGACCCCAAGGACCGGTGGTTCAGCGTGCGCCGCTTTCTGACATGGGCGGGAAATACCTTCATCCTGACCTACTTCCAAAAGGTAGACAGCCCTGCAAACAGGCGGCTGATCGAATCGATTGTAGACAGCGAAAACATCCGGGGGCATTCCTTCGTGGCGCGCGGCGTTTGTGCCCGCTATGAAATTACGTTCCTTGAGGACGAAAACCCGACAACAGACCTGATGAACGGAAAGATTACCTTCCACCAGTATATTACGCCGTTCCCGCCTGCGGAGCACATTCAGGACATCATCGAATTTGACCCCTATGCGCTCACCAGCGCGCTGTTCGGATAAGGGAGGGAACGTAAATGGCAATCACAAACAACTATGTCCCGGAAAAAATCAACGACTATAATGCCTACCTGAACGGCACCTTAATGATTGGCGTGACGGCATCGGTGGAAATCCCCGAAATCGCTATGAAGGCAAGCGAGATTGAGGGCATCGGCATCAACGGCACGCTGGACGACCCGACCATCGGGCAGTTCGAGAGCATGGAGCAGGAAGTTGTATTTAATACCCTGTACAGCAGCGCGGTCGATATGCTGAGTCCGAACGAGGCGGTCAACCTGACATTCCGGGCGGCGCAGCAGACCTATGACAAAAACGGCGGCTATGCGTTTAAGGGAACCCGCGTCGTCGAGCGCGGCCGCGTGAAGAAGTTCAAGCCCGGTAAAATCGAAAAGGGCGAGAGCATGGAAGCTTCGGTTACGCTGGAGCTGACCTACATCATGATTGAGGTAGACGGTGAACAGCTGATCGAGATTGACAAGCTTAACGGCGTCTACAAACGGCGCGGCGTTGATATGCTCGCCGAAATCAAAACCCTGATTTAACACCAACAGTCCGCCGCCGGCCCGCTGGCGGCGGACAAAGCACGGAAAGGAATTACAATCATGCATGAAGAGAACTATATGGAACCGCAGGCGGAGCGCAAAAATGTCCTGAAGCTGAACAAGCCGTTCACATTTGAGGGTATGGAGTATACCGAAATCGACTTGAGCGGCCTTGCCAGCCTTACCGCCATGAACGAAAGTGAAGCGGAAAACCTGATTGCGCGGGAGGGCTTCGCAATCCTGGAAACGTCCTCCAACTATCTGTACATCTGCTGCCTTGCCGGGATGGCGACCGGTAAGCCGGTCAAGTTCTTCACCGGCCTGCCGCTGTGCGAGCTGGTAAAACTGAGAAATGCGGTCAACGATCCGGATTTTTTCGGGTAAAGGGCGGCGCAAAGGCACTGCGGAAAGCGGCAATCCGGTTATCTGCCGTAACGAGGACGGGCCTGGACTTTTACCTGAACATGCCGGTGCGGGATTTCATCGAACTGAATAACGAGGTGGCGGAAGAATGGCAGGCAACAAAGCACTGACACTCAGCATCCGCATTGCCGGGAAGATGGACAAAAGCCTGACGGCGGTTGTCAACGGTGCGCAAAGCCAGATTACCAGCCTGTCAAAGGGACTGAGCAAAGCAGGCACCATCGGGCTTGCTTCCATGGGGGCGATTGCAACCGGAGCGGTTGCGACGATTGCGAGATGCACCAAAGAAGCGGAACAATTCGCAAACGGCATGGGTGATGTTGTAAAGTATGTGAGCGGGCTTGCGGATGCAGACGGGAAAATCAGCAGTCAATTAGCGTATAACGGGAGAGCGTATGCGCAGAACTATGCCGAAATTTCCAAGGCAATCCGGGATCTGAGCACGCAAATCCCCTACACACAGGCGGAATTACAGCAGCTCGCCGCTTCCGCCGGACAGTCTGGAAAGAGCATCACGGATCTGTACAAATACGATTCCAGAGGGCAGCTGTCCGGCTTCCTGAGGGACGTTGCCATGATGGGCACTGCCTGGGATATTGAAGCATCCCAGGCAGGCGACTGGGCCGCAAAGTGGGAGGTCGCCCTTGGGAAGAACCACGACCAGATTATGACATTGGCCGATCAGATCAACTACCTGGGAGCGAACAACGCGACAACGGCGGCGGAAATCGGCGACGTTGTAAACCGCGTGGCAAGCTTCGGGCAGGTCGCCGGGATGCAGGCGGAGGATACGGCGGCGCTTGCAACCTCATTGCTTGCAATGGGTGTTGAGGGCGCAAAAGCCGCAAGCTCCATCAGCCGGATGTACACCAACCTGAACAAAGGCGCAAGCGCGACGAAAGCCCAAAAAGAGATGTGGGAATCTATGGGTATGACCGCAACAGGCGTCGCAAAGGGGATGCAGAAGGACGCCACGGGGACGTTGATTTCCGTTTTCAATGCAGTCAAGCAGCTGCCGGATGAAAAACGGGTAGCCGCTCTCAGTACCTTGTTCGGGCAGTGGGCGATTGAAGGCGGCGGCAAGCTGACAACCAACCTTGAAGCCTTTACAGGTGCGCTGAAATCCATACAAGACCCCAAAAACTACGAAGGAAGCATGGCGCGCGAGCTTGCAATCAAGATGGGTACGCCGGAAGCGGTTTCACAAATGCTGTCCAGCAGCGTCAGTGCATTGAAGGGCGAGATCGGCGAAAGCTTCCTGCCGGTCAAGAAAGAGTTCAGCCTTGCAATGATCGACGCTGTTAATGGGATGCGTCAGCATATGCCGGAGATATCCCGGCTTGCGGACACGCTTGCTGGAAGCCTGAGCAGCGGCGTCGGCAAGATATCCGATGCCGTACAGGCTGGAATGCCGGTCTTTTTGCGGGGACTTGATTACGTCGCAAACAACGGTCCCAAGGTTGTTTCCATACTGGAAAAGCTTGTCGCCGTGCTGGCCGCTATGAAGTTTGCCCCAGGTATCGAAAGCCTGCTGGGCGGTGTCGGTGGTGCCGTCCTTGGCAAAAAGCAGATAAAGGGCGGCAGGAAAGGCGGCTTGCTGGGACTTTTCAGGGGCGGACAGAATGCCGCTGGGATGACGGGAAATGTGTTTTCAAACATAACCGGCGGCATCCGCTCCGCAACCGCTGGGGTTAATGGCGGCATCCGAGGAATGTTCGCAAACGGTGCTGTCGGTGCGCTTGCCACCATACAAAACATGAAGGGGCTGTTAAGCGGAAACGCGGAAGCAGCCCGGTCGGCAATCGATACAACTATCATGGACGCTCGGCCGAACGGCGCGGGCGGCGTCCTGAAGAATATGCTTTCTCAGACACGCATAGGGCGGACAGGCGGCAAAATCTCACAGTATTTTGGTAACATTGCCGCGTCTTTCGGGAATTTGCGAAATACACAGGCCGGCGGAGGAATTGCGGCTTTTGGGGGCGCGACCAAAGAAATATTATCCAACATTTCACAAGCGACCGGTTTGACCGGATTGATCAATGGAGTTTCCGGAGCCGCGAAAAGCGGCGCGGGCTGGGTTGCGGGAAAGGCTGGCAGCGCATTATCCGCAGCCGCGGGAAGCACACCGATACAGATGGTCAAAGGTATGGCTGGTTCGGTTGGCAGCTTCGCCGCGCCGATTTTCGACGGAGCAAAGCAGTTCGCCGGAGCCGGACTTGGCGCGCTGGGAAGCGTCTGGGGTCCAATGGCCGGAGGCTTCGGAAGCCTGTTTGCCGGGGCCGCGCCGGTTGTCGCCGCGATATCCGGCGTTATCGCTGTTGTCAGCATCCTTGGCGATCACCTTGAAGATATCCGTGGAATTGCAGGGAGCGTCTTTGGGGATGAAGGAGTAGCGATATTTGATTCCTTCACGGGGAAATTAAGCGCCGTAGGGGATTTTATTTCCGGGCTATTCAAGGATGGCGTAGCAAACGCATTGGCCCCATTACAGCAGGGCATTACAAATATGTTCGGTGACGGGGCGGGAGCAGCCTTTGGCGGCGTTATCCAAATCCTGCAATCCGTCATGGGCGTTATCAGCCAAATTGTGGCATTTTCAACCGGGACGGTAAAGCCGATTATCCAGGATGTTTTCAGCTTCATTACCGGTACCGTGATGCCAATTATCCTGCAAACCTTCACGGCAGCCGCGCCGACGATTTCTTCCATCATCAGCAATATTGGTTCCGCAGTCATGACGGGAATGCAGATGATAGGCACGGCAATTCAGTTCGTTATGCCATTCATAAAGGGACTTATCACAACATTTTTAAGCATTGCAAGTGTAGTTATACCGGCAGTGCTTACCGGAATTCAAGTGTTCACTGCCGGGATTTACGGCGTTATAGGCTCGGTTCAGGGGATTTTTCAAGGGCTTATCAATTTCATTACAGGCGTATTTACAGGAAATTGGGGGCAGGCCTGGGAAGGCGTAAAACAGATTTTCGGCAATGCGTTTAATGCCTTGACAGAACTGGTGAAAACACCGATCAATGCAGTCATTTCCATGATTAACAGTGCGATTTCGGCAATCAACGGTTTAAGTGTTTCTATCCCGGAATGGGTGCCGGTTGCCGGAGGGAAACAGTTTAGTCCGAACTTGCCAACAATTCCAATGCTGGCAAAAGGCGGCTTTACCAAGGGAGCCAGTATCGCGGGCGAGGCTGGGACAGAAGCTGTTATCAGTTTTCAGCGCGGCGTCCGAAACCGAAACATTGACACCTGGATGCGTGCGGGACAAATGCTCGGCATCGGCAGCAAGCTAAAGGAAATCAGTATGGACGGCATCACCGGGCCGATAGAGTTTCAGTTTGCGCCGGTTCTCAACATTCAGGGGAACGCAGATGTAGAAACCATCAACCGAGTGCTTTCAGATAAAATGAAGGAATTTGAAGCCATGTGCGAAGCGTGGTGGGAACGCAAAATGCGCCAGCAGGCAAGGCGGAGCTACTGATTGGAGGGTCATATATGACATACACCACAAAAAGCGGCGACATGTGGGATTCTATCGCGCATATGCAGCTCGGAAACGTCAACTATGTTCACCTTTTAATCAGGGCAAACAAGGAATACCGCAAATATTACATTTTTCCGTCCGGCATTGTCCTGACGCTGCCGGAAATCTCGCGTCGCGTCAGCGAGACAATGCCGCCGTGGAAGCAGAAACAGCACACCGAAAGGAATCTCTGAAATGGCGGAAAAAGTCTTAGCGCGCCGGACGAATGTAGAAATCCGGTTTAATGGTACGGACATCACAAAGGATATCATGCCCTATCTCCTGTCCATGACTTACACAGACAACGAGGAGGGCGAATCTGACGACCTTCAAATCGAATTGCAGGACAGGGACAGCCTTTGGCTGGAATCATGGCTGAACGAAGCGATCGAAGCCGCTTCTGCCACGCGGCTGAAAATAGAAGCGGTGATCCTCCCGCGCTTTTGGCGGGTAGGAGAACCGGACAAAAACCTGCCGTGCGGAGCGTTCGAGCTGGATGATGTCGGCGCACAAGGTCCACCAGCTACGGTTTCCATCAACGCAACGTCCCTGCCGTTCAGCTCACAGATTCGGCAGACCGTTAAATCGCAGGCTTGGGAAAGCTATAATCTTTCCGGCATTGCCAAAGAGATTGCTGCCAGAAACGGTATGGCCTGCATGTACGAATCCGCGTTTGATCCCTTCTACAAACGAAAGGAACAACGGAAAAAGAGCGATATCAAATTCCTGGAAAAGCTCTGTAAGGATGCCGGAATATCCCTAAAGGCGACGGACGGCGCAATCGTCTTGTTTGACCAATCGTCCTACGAAGCGAAACCGCCGGTTATGACCATCCAGCGGGCCGGCGGATATACCCAGTACAGCCTCAGCACTGGCGCAGCCGATACGCAGTATGCGTCCTGCCGTGTCAGCTATGTAGACCCAACAGGGGCATGTATTGAGGGCATTGCAAAAACGGAGGAGTATAACGACGACGACGCGAACAATCAGCAGCTTGAAATTTCCGCAAAGGTTTATGATGCAGGAGAAGCAAAGCAGCTGGCGGAAAAGCACCTGCGGCTGCACAACAAATTTTACAAAACCGCAAGCTTTACCCTGCCGGGAAATCCGGCTCTGGTGGCCGGTATCACATTGATGCTGGAGGGCTTTGGCGCGTGGGACGGGAAATACATTATCCGGCAGGCCACGCACACTGTAGACAGCGGCGGCTACACAACCAAGGTTGAACTGCGGAAGGTATTGGAGGGCTATTGATGGACGAAAGCACCGATAACGTATTAAACCTGCTGAAAAACATTGTGCGCGTGGCAACCGTAACCGCCGTGAATAACGAAGAACATGTTGCTCGTGTGAAATTCAAGGATACCGCCTATACCTCGGACTGGCTGCGGGTGCTGGACAACCGCCCGTTTATCCCCTGGTACGATGTCGAGCAGCGGACGGAATATGCGGCGGGCGGATCCGGTGCGGCAGCATATGAGAACCACGCGCACCCTTTGGAAATTAACCAGTGGATGCCGGTCGTCAATCAGACGGTACTTACGCTGTATATCCCGGTGGACGACGGCGACGGATACATTATAGGGGGCATGTGATATGGCTGTGGTTGGGTGTCTTGGGGATATCCTGTTTCAGGTTTCGGATCAAACAATCACGGCAATCAACAACGTAAAATGGTCTGGGTCGGCGCGGTACTCCACCCATCAGCGCCACAACGGGAACGCGCTGACTGAATTTACAGGTGTGGAGCCTGACCGGATGTCGTTTGAAATAATCCTGCCCGAAGAACGCGGCAAGGGGGCCAGGACGGAATTGAAAAAGATATGGGAATATAAGCGGTCCGGCGAAGCGCTCCCGCTGACACTTGGCACAAGGCCGTATGGGAAATACCGCTGGACCATCCTCAGCCTTGATTTAACAGTCGTGAATACGGATGCTAAGGGCAATTTTATTTCCGGCACTGTGGCAATCGAATTACAGGAGTATTTGGAACGATGATTTATGGAGTATCTGCGCCAAACCTTGCCAACCTGCGGCTGAATGAAACCAATACGGTTGCATCCGTCCTGCAAAATATTGCGGTGATTCTGGCAACGCCGAAAGGCACAGTACCAATGTACCGCGATTTTGGTATTGAAATGGACTACTTGGATTTGCCGCTGCCGGAAGCGGAGCTGCGGATGGTAGCGCCGATCCGGGAGGCTGTAGAGCGCTGGGAGCCGCGGGCAAAGGTGCTGCGCGTTACCTGTGAAAGGGATATCGTAAACGGCAAATTGATCCCGACAGTGGAGGTGGATATCAGCGATGAGCAGAAATCCGGATTATGAGTTTATTCCGACGGACGCGGAGGAGATTGTCTCCCTGCTGACCGAAGCCTATGAGGAAATCACAAAAACAACCGTGCATCCGGCAAGCCCGGAACGGCTGTTTATCCAATGGGCAAGCGGCATCATCATCCATGAACGCGTGTTAAACAACTACACAGGTAATCAAAACATTCCGAGCCGTGCGGCTGGCAAAAACCTGGACGCGCTGGCTGAGCTGGTATTGGAGCAGGAACGTCCGGGCGCAAAAGCGGCGGTATGCACCATGCGTTTTTATATTTCCGTACCGCAGGAATTTGCGGTGCTGATTCCCGCCGGGACGCGCGTAACGGATGAAAAGGCACAGCTGGTATGGGAAACCGGAGCGGATGCTTATGTTGATGTCGGAGAAAGCTTTGCAGACGTGCGCGTCCGCTGCCAGTCAACCGGAACCGTAGGAAACGGATATGAGATCGGACAGATTGATATGTTGGTGGATATTTACGATTACTACTCGAAATGCGAAAATATTACAGCATCGGAAGGCGGCGCGGACGCCGCGACAGATCAGGAGTTTTATGAGATCATGAGGGCGTCCATGGATGGTTACAGCTGTGCTGGCAGCCTGGGCGGATATGCCTATTTTGCAAAACGGGTTTCCACCGAAATTGCAGATGTTGTTCCAAACTCTCCAACACCGGGAGTGGTTTACATTTACGTTCTTATGGACGATGGGAACCCTGCGGGCGAGGAAATGAAGAAAACCGTTTTTGAAGCTTGCAGCGGTGAAAAGGTCCGGGCGTTTACCGACCGTGTGCATATGGGCGATCCAGAAGCCGTCCCCTACAATATTGACTTTACATATTATGTGCCGCGGGACACAACTATCAGCTCGGCGGAAATCCAGAAAGCTGTAGAGCAGGCGGCGGCAGAGTTTGTAAAGTGGCAGTGCGGAAAGCTGGGACGGGATATCAACCCTTCAAAGCTGTACCATATGCTGATGGAAACCGGCGTGAAGCGGGTCGATATGCGGGAACCATCTTTTGTCGAGCTGCGGGACGGGAAATTGCCGCTGTTGCTGGACCCGGACGCACCTGGGCACGAGTATTCAAAAACCGTCCCTCAGATTGCCAAAATTCAAAATATTCATATTTTGAACGGAGGCTATGAGGATGAATAATCATGAACCGGGGATTGGCTACGGGTTAACGAGAGACAGTTTACTGGCATCAGTCCCGACGGCGCTTCGTCAGGACCCGTCTATTGTTGCACTGACAAAAGCCATTGCGTCGGCATTGGGACGGCGCACAGATGAAATTGACAGGCTGCGTATTTATGCGCGGATTGATGAGCTGGAAGAACCATTGCTTAGTGCTTTGGCATACGATTTCAAGGTTGACTGGTGGGATCCGGATTACAACATTGAGGAAAAACGGCAAACCTTAAAGGACAGCTGGATTGTACACAAACGGCTGGGGACAAGGTATGCTGTGGAAACTGCAATCCGCGCCATTTTCCCTGGCTCATATGTCGAGGAATGGTTTGAGTATGACGGCGGCAGGCCGTACCATTTCCGGCTGCGGA
>CAJUJQ010000014.1 GCA_910586575.1 uncultured Clostridia bacterium
TCAGACGTGTGCTCTTCCGATCTTATTATACATGAAATAAAGTATTTCATCAATAGCCATATTGGGACGAAAAATCTATTTTCAAATTAAGGCGTAAAGCAGATGTAATGTTTTTGAACACTAGGCGTTTCGGCTGCGGGAATAAAAGCGATACGCTTCGGAAACACTGGGTAACAAATGAAACCGGGACCGCTTGGACGGTTCTAGATAAAGGAGTGCAGTGCATGAGACAGGTGATCCCTATCAACAGCGGCTGGAAGTTTATCCGGCGGGATGCGGGGCTTCCGGAACGGCTGCCGGAGGACTGGCAAACGGTGAAGCTTCCCCATACCTGGAACGCCGTGGACGGCCACGACGGGAATGGCAGCTATGACCGGGGCAGTTACTGGTATGCCCGGGAATTTGAAACGCCGTGTCAGCCACTTCCCGGCGGGCGGGTTTTTGTGGAGGTGCCTGCCGCCGGACAGCAGGCCGTCGTTTATGTGAACGGTACGAAGGCTGCCGAGCATCTTGGCGGGTACTCGGCGTTCCGCGCCGATGTAACCGCGCTTTGCCGGGACGGTTCGCCGAACCTTTTGGTGATCAATTGTTCCAACGAATACCGGGACGATGTCTATCCCCAATCGGCGGATTTTACCTTTTATGGCGGGCTGTACCGGGGTATCAATCTCATCAGCGTGCCGGAGGCGCATTTCGACCTGGAATATTACGGCGGGCCGGGGCTGACGGTGACGCCGCGCCCCTGCGCGTGCGGCGGTGCACGTTTCGAGCTGGACGCGCGAATCAAAAACGCGGACGAAAGCTTTACCGTGCTGTATTCCGTCACCAACGCGGACGGGCGAGAGGTCGGTGCGGCGTGCCGTCCGGCGTGCTGTCCTGCGGTGACGGTCCCCGTGCCGGAGGCCGTCTGCTGGGACACCGAAAACCCGTACCTTTATACCGTCACCGCGTCGCTGGTGCGCCGCAATGAAGTCTATGATGAGGTCAGCTGCCGGGCAGGCGTCCGCTCGTTCTCCTGTGACCCGCAAAAGGGGTTCTTTTTGAACGGCATTGCAACGCCGCTGCGCGGGGTGTCCCGCCATCAGGATTGGCTGTACAAGGGCAATGCCCTCACGCGCGATGAACACTACGGGGATGCCCGCATTATCAAGGAGCTGGGCGCCAATACCATCCGCCTTGCGCATTATCAGCACGCGCAGGATTTTTACGATGCCTGCGACGAGCTTGGCTTTGTGGTCTGGGCGGAAATCCCCTTTATTTCGGTGTTCAATAAAGATCCAGGCGCGCATGAGAACTGCATCCAGCAGCTGAAAGAATTGATAATCCAGAATTATAACCATCCGTCCATCTGCTTCTGGGGCATCTCCAATGAAATCCTAATCGGCGGCATTTCAGAGCAGCTGGTCGAGAACCATAAAGAGCTGAATGCCCTTGCCAAACGGCTCGACCCGACGCGGCTGACTACCATCGCTCATCTTTCCATGACGCCGATCGAATCCCCGCTGCACCATATTACCGATATCATCAGCTATAACCATTATTTCGGTTGGTACGGCGGTAAAATGGAGGATAACGGCCCGTGGCTGGACAGCTTCCACGAGAAGCATCCTGATCTCTGCCTGGGGCTGAGCGAGTACGGATGTGAGGGGATTCTCACTTACCATGGCCCGGAGCCTGCCTGTAAGGACTATTCCGAGGAGTATCAGCTGCTTTATCATGCGCACATGGCAAAGGTGCTCGATGAGCGGCCCTGGCTGTGGTCGTCGCATGTGTGGAACATGTTTGACTTTGGCTGCGCGGCGCGCAATGAGGGTGGCGTTGCCGGACGCAACAACAAGGGGCTTGTCACCATGGACCGCAAAATCAAAAAGGACAGCTTCTATATTTATCAGGCTTATTGGAGCCGGAAACCGATGGTACACCTTTGCGGGAAGCGCTATGCCCAGCGCGCGGGAGAGACAACGGTCATTCGTGTCTGCACCAACCAGCCGGTAGTGGCGCTGTACCAAAACGGGGAATGCGTGGAGGTGCAGCAAGCTGACAAGCTATTCACCTTTACAGTAACGCTGCGGGATGGGGAGAACATTTTCAAAGCGGCTGCCGGGCCGGTACAGGACGCGATGACCATCGAAAGGGTGGACAAAGAACCTGAAATCTACGTCCTGCCCGATGTCAACGAGCGCCGGGAGGGCGTTGCAAACTGGTTCTCCACGGTGGGCGATTTGGATTTGAATGCACCGATGCAGTTCCCAGCGGGAAAATGGAGCGTGCGTGACAGCATAGAAGCGCTTTCCGCTGACCCGGAGGCGTTCGGCACGGTGCGCGCAGCGCTGAAGCTGGCGACTGGATTTGACCTGACACCCGGCGAGGGGATGTGGGATATGATGAAGGCGATGACGCCGGAAGCAATGGTTGGCATGGCGGGCAGCATGGTGCCGGAAGGCTTCCTGGAAAGCCTGAACGCCAAGCTGACCGCAATTGACAAATAACGGAAGGGAGTGTATGGGAATGGAATACGCGGAAGCCGTTTCGCCGCGCCCGTTTGGCTTACGGGATAAGCTCGGCTATATGTTCGGCGATTTCGGCAATGATTTTACGTTTATTTTATCCTCCAGCTTTATGATGGTATTCTATACCAATGTCATGGGGATCAGCGCCTATCTGGTTGGCCTGCTGATGATGGCGGCGCGCTTTGTGGACGCGTTTACCGATGTGACGATGGGGCAGATTGTGGACCGCTCCAAGCTGACAAAGGACGGGAAGTTCAAACCCTGGATTAAGCGGATGTGCGGGCCGGTGGCGATTGCTTCCTTCCTGATTTACCAGTCCGGCTTTGCGAATATGCCGATGGGTTTCCGCATTTTCTGGATGTTTGTCACCTATATTTTGTGGGGAAGTATTTTCTATACCTCCATCAATATCCCGTATGGCTCGATGGCGTCCGCTGTTTCGGCCGACCCGGAGGACCGCGCGTCGCTTTCGACCTGGCGCACGATTGGCGCTACGCTGGCAGGGCTGGTAATTGGCGCGGGAACGCCTGTTTTCGCGTATGTCATGGTCAACGGGCAGAGCGTGCTTTCCGGGCCGCGGCTGACGCTGATTGCCGGGGTTTTCTCGGTGCTGGCGATTGTGTGCTATCTGCTGTGCTTCCACCTGGTGCAGGAGCGCGTAGAGGTGCCGCAGAACAAGGGGGAACTGGATATCAGCGCCATTTTTCGGAGTATTATCACCAATCGGGCGCTGCTGGGGATCATTGCCGCCGCCGTTCTGCTGCTGCTTGGAATGCTCGGTATGCAGGGGATGGCAAGCTATATCTTCCCGATTTACTACAATATGCCGGTGGCGCAGTCGGTCGCGACGGTTGCAAGCTCGGTGTGTATGCTGGCGGTTTGCGCGCCGTTTGCCGCCAAGCTGGCGGCGCGGTTCGGTAAGAAAGAGCTGTCGGTCGTTTCATGTGCTTTTGGCGCGGCGGTTTATCTGATTTGCCTGCTGGTGCGGCCCAAGGACGCAATGACTTATGTGGTATTCTTTTCGCTGGCTTATATCGGCCTTGGCATGTTCAACACCGTGATTTGGGCAATGATTACCGACGTGATTGACGATGCCGAGGTGCGCAACGGGATTCGGGAGGATGGCACGATTTACTCGGTTTATTCCTTTGCCCGCAAGCTGGGGCAGGCGTTTTCCTCTGGCATGATCGGCGCGATACTGACCATGATCGGCTATACGCAGGAGGTGGGGCTGAACCCGGGCGCGCACCTGGATATCATGGAGCGGGTGTTTGACTGGTCGTGCCTGATTCCGGCGGTCGGGCTGGGGGCGGTTGCGCTGGCACTGATGATGATTTATCCGCTGAATAAAAGCCGGGTCGAGGCGAACGCGGCGGAGCTGGCGCGGCGGCGCGGGGTTTGAGACTGTTCTTAAAACAGATAGGATTTATCACCATTTGGAATACTCCGCTTTGCTGACGGTTATCCCGCAATGCGAGGTGGAAAATTTTTCTACAAAACCGACAAATCCGTTTACGGGGCGGCTGGGTTCGGTCAAACCGCGTCCGTATCCAATGGATCTGTTCGGAAACTGGTGATCCATTCGGTTAGAAATGGGAGTTGGGCTTGAAGCGGGATTTTCGCAGGGCAAGGCAGAGGACGCAGGCGGGCTGACGCCTGCCAAGGGCGATAACGCAGCCATGCGGAAATCCCGCCCGAGGACGGCGTTGATTTCTGGCCGGATGGATCACTAGGGGTGAGCCAATCGTTTCCGAATGGGTTTCATGGTACACCGGAGCGGGAACGCCTGTCCGAAAGGCATAAGAATAGCCAGTCCGCAGCGGAAAAACGGACTGGCCGATTAAGATATGAAAGAATAAAGTATTTTGTCTGCCTGTCCCACCGCCATGTCTGCTTTGGGCGTGTGGGAGAGCGAAGAACAGCGGGACATCAGAGGACGAACCCTTGATGCCGTTTTTTTCAAACCTGCGCCAGCAGGTCCTCGACCACCTCGCGAAAATGTACGATTGAAACTTCATGGTGCGTCAACGTTTCCGCCATGCGCTGCACCAGAGAGTGGTCTATCGAGATATCCGTGAGTTCGTCGAGTATGCGGTCGTGATCGATCGCCGCAATGCCGCAGAGGAGGTGTTCTTCCAGCGGATGCTCGGTCAATATATATTTCGTCATGTTCGACCCTCCCGACGTATCTTGGGGCTGTTGCTGTGCAAGCCCCTTTTCCATATTTTATCCTATTTCAAACGGTTTCTTTGTCGAATTTTACCGGTATTTACTTGGATACTTTTTACAAAAAAACCGCCCGAAAATTGCCGGACGGCTTAAGGTCTGCGTTATAATACCTTACTTAAAATCCTTTTACGCCTCTTTCAAAAGAATTTTTTCTACCAGCGCGCAGCCGTCCCGGATGCAGTCCGGACAGGCGCGGATCACCTTGCCGGTGCCAACGCCCTTTAATTCACGGCAAAGCATGGTGCCGTTCTGTTCGGCAAATGCTTCCCCCATTGCGCGGGTCAGCCGATAGGTTTGGCCCTTGGTCGTGCCCGGCGCGGCCGTCCCCGCGCTGCACTTTACGCCCGCCAGCAGAAACCCGCCGGTCAGCGCGCCGCAAACCTCCATCAGCCCCATGCCCAGGCCGAACCCTTCCGCCATTTTATACGCGGTTTCCTCGTCCAGCCCGAACAGGTCACAGTAAGTACATGCAACCGCCTGCGCGCAATTATATCCTTTGTTGTGCAGCGCGATTGCCCGTTCCTGACGTTCTTCCATAAAAAGCCTCCTTCCGTAATCAGGATATCTATATCAAAATCATACCAAAGCAAACATTATTCATTCAGAGGGAATGTCGTTTCAGTATGGTGTATTCGCGTAAAAATCCATCAGCGCGTCATACATCGCCTTGGCTTCGGCTTCCAGCTTGTGCGGCTCGTCGATTAGCTTGATATCGTCCGTGTGGTCGATAAAACAGTATTCGCTCAGGACTGCCGGGATGCCGTAATCACCGGCGGTGTATACCATATAAAGCGTGCTGGTTTCCTTGACGCCGCGGCTGATCAGGCCGTTGCCCATATTCATATAGGAGCTGAGCAGGCGGTTGCCGAACGCGCTGCTGACAATGCTTGGGTCGGGCTTGCCCTCGGTGCCTGCCTCTGGCGACAGGCCAGGAGCCTGCACATAAACCTCGGAGCCGTGGGCGGTATGGGCGGTCGATCCGTTGTGATGGATGCTGAATACCAGGTCAAGCTCACCCTGTTCGCAGACGTTACGGACATATTCCTTGCGGTCGGCGCCTTTCAGGGTGGTGGAGGTGCTTTCACGGCTCATGATGACGCGGACGCCGCTGGCTTCCAGCATTCTTTTTAAGGATTCCGCAACCGCAAAGTTGGTTGTATTTTCGTTTTGCTTGGTGCTCGGGTTATAGGAACCGATATCCGTGCCGCCGTGCCCGGCGTCGAGCAGGATGGTCAGCACGCCGTCAATCTTTGGCCCGATCCAGGGGTATACGGGTTCTTCCGGTTCGCCCTCCGCCGGGGTGAGGCTGCCGGAAACGTCCGGCATATCGGTGGAGCCGGGCGCGCCGTCCCCGCCGGATACATCCTCGGGCAGGGTGGGCTGGAGTGCCGCAGGGGGTGCAATGGCGTCTGCCGTGCTGCTGATAATCACGGCTGCGTTGTCGTTGTCCCAATCGACGTGAAAGCCGATGAGGGGGCCGACATCGCGGATGCGGTAATAATTGTTGTTGTTGATATTGTAACCGGTCATCTGGACGGGCTGCCCGTTGAGCCGGACTTCACTATAGGATGGGACGAATTTATAAATCTCCGCGCCGCCGGAGGGAGCCATTTCTCCGCCCGCGACGGTATAATCCCTGCCGGTAATCATGCTGATACATTGGTATTCATCGTCCCAGACGACATCAAAGGCGGTGCTTTTCCCGGTCAGCAGGAAAGCGAGGTCACGCAGTTTGTAGTAGTTTTCCTGATTGATGCAGTACCCCTCCGGCGCGACGAGAAAGCCGTCAACCGCGACGCGGGAGGTAGACTGCGAAACGCTCAGCCCCTCGGTGCCTTCCGGCAGGGTGGCGGCAGTCGAAGTGGGAGCAGCCGGGGCGCTGGCAGGCCCGGCTGCTTTTGCAGAGGTGCCGAACAGAGCCAGCACAGCCAGTCCTGCGCAAAGGGTATGTTTTCGCATATTTTTCCTCAGTTCTGATCAAAGGGGGTTCTTATTTTTCAGTATACCATTAAAAGTGCGTAAAAGCAAGAGGAATCACAAAATCTACGCAGAAATGTAATATTGGGGTTACAAATTATCCCAGAAATGCCGGTATTTCAGTGGGGAATAGGTATGCATTTTGAGACGCGCCGGAGTTGCCGCGGAATGTAAAAATGCAGGAATTCATGACAGGGGCGGGTGTTTCGAGCGGATACCCGCCTGCGGCAGTGCTGCGGAAAGCCGGCCAAAAAAAAGCCGTGCAGGAGGGGGTTCCTCCTACGGCGGCTTCTGGTTGTGTAAATCTCCAGAAATGGAGAAAGCTGGGAGTGCAGCCTAATACAGATAATTTCCGGCGTCATCGTTGGTATTATATCGGAATTTGATATCGATATTGGTCGTGTAGATCCGGCGTTCTGGCGTCTGGTGCTTGGTTAGGTACTGGTACAGCAGGCGCAGCGGAAGCGTCCCCTGCGTTTTGACATCCTGCCCGATTGCGAAATCGACAACGCCGTCTTTAATCATGTCAAGGTTGTCCTGCGTCAGGTCGTGCACAACGACGTGTACCTTGCCCGCCACGCCCAGACGTTTGAGCGCGCGGTAGACCCCCCTCCGTCCGACGGTGGAAATATAAACCCCGTTCAGCAGGGGATTGCTTTCCATTTCCCGTAAGACAAGACGCTCGGCAAGCGCGGAATCCAGGAAACAGCACGCCGAGGGCAGGGTTTTGATATCTGGGTAAATTTTTGCCAGTTCTTCGGTGAAGCCGGTCAGGCGCTGGTGGTCGGCATAGTGCCCCGACCGCTGCCCGATGATCGGCAGTACCATCCCCCTGCCGCCGAGCAGCATCCCCATTAAGGAAGCGGCGGCGCGGCCCGAGGCGATGCTGTCTGAGCCGACGTAGGCCAACCGGCTGGAATCCGCAATATCGGTGTTAAAGGTCACCACGGGGACGCCCTGCGCGGACAGCTCGTCAATGCGCGCCTTAATCTGCGAGGACGCCAGCGGCATCAGCGCCAGCCCGTCCACATGTTCGTCCTCCACCAGTTCGTCAATCAGCGCCAGCTGGTGCTGTACGTCCAGCCCGTCCTGCATCCGGACGATGGTTTCCACCGGCAGCAGCTCTTGGGCTGGGTAGGTGCGGAAATAGTCCGCCAATATGTGTACGAAAGAAGAAATTGCCGTGTGCAGCACGACGCCGATGCGCACCGGGCGCTCGGCCACGACCGGGCAGCTGCGCGGCGAGATATATCCCATCATCCGTGCCATTTCCAGGATGCGTGCCGCGACCTCCGGACGTACCCCCTTTTTATTATGGAGCGCGCGGTCAACCGTCCCCCGCGATACACCGCAGGCATCTGCCAATTGCTGGATTGTTACTGCCATCTCCATCTGCCTCCTTAAGGCTGCAAATTATGATATATCTCCATTATAGCACAATTTTCACCGTTTGAAAAGTGGGAAATACGTTGTGAAGTTGCACGATTTGTGCACGTGCGTGCACGTGCTTCCGTGAGAAATGAAGTGAAATAGACAGTTTTGCATTTGAATTTTTGGTAATATGTCCAATAAAAATCACGCGGGAATGATAGTAACCCAAAAAGATTGCTTCTTCGTGTGAAATGTGCTATTTTAGATTTAGGCGAAAACCACCGGGTTTGCAATACCATAAAATTCAGCGGTTTCCGTCTGGGCACCACGTACCGGCTGCCATTGGCAGCTGCGTGCTCCTTTTTCTTCTTCTTCTCACTCCCGCTCGGGTTCCCGTCGTATCCGGCGGGTTCCCCGACGGGCAGCTGCGTGGATGCGCCTTTTCATTATTGTATCCCAGGGCGGAGCGTCCGCCCAAAAAAAATAAAGGAGAATGATGATTATGAGAAAGATTTTGGCGATGCTCCTGGCATGCGGCATGATGTGCGGTATGCTCGCAGGCTGCGGCGGCAACGGCGGCGGCAGTGACGCGCCCGCAACCGATGGCGGCAACGCTGCTGCGGATGCCGGTGATTCCGGCGGCAGCGAGAACATGACGCTGATTATGTCCCAGCGCGACGAGTTCCTCAGCGAGCTGGAGTCGGCTGCGGTCAACGCGGCGAAGGAGCTGGGCGTGAATCTGACCACCCAGGACGCGAACTCCGATACCAGCAGGATGCTCCAGTACATCGAAACCGCGAAGAACGCGGGTGAAAAGGCAATCATCATCAACATGGTAGACCCCGCGACTGCACAGCAGTGTGTCGAGTCCGCCGGTGATATGAAGGTTGTTTTCGTAAACCGTTATCCGACCGACCCCTCTGTCCTGAACGAGAATGCCGTTTACGTCGGCTCTGACGAAATGACCTCCGGCAAGTTCCAGGGCGAGTTCCTGGTTGATTACTTCAAGGCGCAGGGCAAGACCGATATCAAGTACATCCTGCTCAACGGCATCCTTGGCCAGACCTCTACCGAAAACCGCACCCTGTCTTTTGAGAAGGCAATGGCGGACGGCGGCATCAATATTGAGCTGGCTTCCGGCGCGCTGGCTGCCGACTATGACCGCGCAACCGCGATGGATATGATCTCCCCCCTGGTTGACACCGTTGAGTATGACTGCATCGTATCCAACAACGACGCGATGGCGCTTGGCGCAATCGAAGCGATGAAGAGCAAGGGCCTCGACCCGAAGGCGATTCCGATCGTTGGCATCGACGCTTCTACCGACGGCCGCGAAGCGGTCAAGAGCGGCGAGCTTGCGATGAGCGTTTATCAGAACCCGTTCGGCCAGGGCGAAGGCGCGCTGCGCGCGGCCCTGAACATGATCAGCGGCAAGCCGATTAACGAAGGCACCAGCTTTGATCTGGACGAGACCGGCAACATCGTTTGGGTTCCGTTTGAGCCTGTAACCATCGACAACGTAGCCGATTACGACTGATCCGCGCGTTTGTTGAATCTGTAAGCAAAGGGACATTGTACGACGCAATGTCCCTTTCTTAGAAAAGGGTCCGTACCGGCTGCCGGTGCGGGAAAATGAAAGTACAGAGGTGAAGAAGAAGTGAGTCAAGAGTACATCCTGGAGATGACCGACATCGTCAAGGAATTCCCTGGCGTGCGCGCCTTGAAGGGCGTGCAGCTCAAGGTAAGGCCGGGTACGGTGCACACGCTGATGGGCGAGAACGGCGCGGGCAAGTCCACGCTGATGAAATGCCTGATTGGCATTCATCCACCCACGAGCGGGAAGATCGTGTTCGAGGGAAAGGAAATCCACTACAAGACCACGCTGGAAGCGCTTAACTCGGGCATTTCCATGATCCATCAGGAGCTGTCCCCGGTCCCGGAACGCAGCGTGTCCGAAAACCTTTGGCTGGGCCGCGTCCCGCTGAAAAACGGGTTTATGGTGGACCACAAGAAGATGCATGACGACAGTGAGGCGCTCTTCAAAAAGCTGGGGCTGGATGTGGATCCGGAAGCGAAGATGGGCGACCTGTCGGTTGCGAAGATGCAGATGGTTGAAATCGCCAAGGCGGTTTCCTACGACAGCAAGATTGTTATCATGGACGAGCCGACCTCCGCGCTGACCGACGCCGAGGTAGAACACCTGTTCCGCATCATCGCGGAGCTGAAGTCAAAGAATGTCGCGATCATCTATATTTCGCATAAGATGGACGAGATTTTCCGCATTTCTGACGATATCACCATTTACCGTGACGGTGAGTATATTGCCACCGACCGCGCGGAAAACCTGACACAGGATAAGCTGATTACCCTGATGGTTGGCCGCGAGGTAACCGAGATGTTCCCCAAGGTAGAATGCCCGATTGGCGATACCATCCTCAAGGTAGAGCACCTTTCCGCGGGCCGTGCGGTCAAGGACGTATCCTTCGAGCTGCACCGCGGCGAGATCCTGGGCTTTGCAGGGCTGGTTGGCGCGGGCCGTACCGAGACGGTGGAGACCATCTTCGGTATGCGCACAAAGACCGGCGGTAAAATCTACAAGGATGGCAAGGAGCTTGAAATCAAGTCCCCCGAGCAGGCAATCGCGAACAAAATCGCGCTGCTGACCGAGGACCGGCGCGGCAACGGCATTGTCGGCCTGCTGAGCATCAAGGAAAACACCGTACTTGCAAGCCTGAAAAAATACGGTTTCCCGCTCAACGACAAAAAGATGAGCGAGGACACCGAGGAATATGTGAAAAAGCTGAACACCAAGACTCCTACCATTATGACCCCGATTCAGAATCTGTCGGGCGGCAACCAGCAGAAGGTGCTTGTCGGGCGCTGGCTGCTGACCGACCCGGATATCCTAATCGTAGACGAGCCGACGCGCGGCATCGACGTTGGCGCAAAGGCCGAAATCCATACGCTGATCACCCGGCTGGCAGGCGAGGGCAAGGCGATTATCATGATCTCCTCCGAGCTGCCCGAGGTTATGGGCATGAGCGACCGCATTGTCGTCATGCACGAGGGCCTGATGACCGCTGTCGTTGACCGCAAGGATTTTTCGTCCGAACTGATTCTGAAATACGCTACCAGCGAGGAGCCTTACAACCCCGCTGCGGCAAACTGAGAAAGAGGGGTAACACATGAACAAGACATTTGACCGCAAGAGATTTATTTCACAGAACTCGATTTGGCTGGTACTGTTTATACTGATTATCATCATGGGTGTTGCACAGCCCAGCTTCTTTACCGTAAACAACCTGCTGACCCTTCTTTCCGGCGAAGCGGTCAAGGGTATTATGGCATTCGGCGTGATGTTCGCCATTCTGTCCAAGGGCATCGACCTGACCATCGGCGCGTCCGCCGGTTTGATTGCGTGCATCACCGCTGCGCTCGTCCAGCCGTCTGACTACGCGAACGCGGTGCTGCCGGGCGTCGGCACCCTGCCTGCGCCGGTCGTTTTCCTCATCGGCCTGGCGCTCGGCGCCGGTATCGGCGCGATTTACGGCGCAATCATTGCGTACACCAAGATCCCGCCCTTCATCGCAACCCTTGGCGGCCAGCTGATTTGCCGCGCGGGCGCGAAAATCTTCACCAATCGTCCGGTTTCCAACCTGTCCGACAGCTTCCGTTATCCGGGCGCGGGCAGAATCGGCGGCTTCCCTGTCATCATTCTCGTTTTCCTGATTATGTTTGCCATCGCAGCGTTCCTGCTCACCCAGACCCGCTTTGGCAAGAACGTGTTCGCCATCGGCGGCAACGACCAGGCGGCGCGCGTAGCCGGTATCAACGTGGAAAAGAACCTGATTCTGGTTTATGTCTGGTGCTCGGTCTGTGCGGCAATCGCCGGTATGCTGCTGGCTGGCCGTGCCGGTTCCGCTGACCCGGCAAACTCCGGTTTGAACTACGAGCTGGATGCCATCGCGGCCGCGACTGTTGGCGGCACCTCACACACGGGTGGTATCTGCCGTGCCTCCGGCGTTATGGCCGGTATCCTGATTCTGGGTGTTATCAACAACGGCCTCGTTATGCTGAAGGTCGATGATAACATGACCAATATCGTCAAGGGCCTGATTATCGTCGGCTCGGTTATCCTTGATATGCGCAAGAACGCCAAGAAGGCTTAATCCCTTGGCCCTGCGGTATCCATCAACCGGTATCTGAATATTAGACCTGTTTGGAGGTTTTCCGAACAGGTCAATGAAAACCCGGGACGGCTCGTTTGAGAGCTGCCCCGGGCTTTTTGTCAGCGATTATTATTATTGTCGTTGCCGACCATATCGTCCACGCCATCCCGGATGCCGTCGCCGATATCGTCGATGCCGTCGCGGATGTCGCTGCCGATGGTGCTGCCGTCGCCGGTCCCGTTCCCGGGCGTGCCTGTGCCGACATCCCCGGCCCCGGTTGTGCCGCCTGCCGCGCTGCTGCCTGTGGTGCCGGTGCCTGCGGTACCGGGTTCGCCGGTCGTGCCTGTAGTGCCGGTCGTATTTTCGGTGCCGGTCATGCTGCTGCCGCCGGTTGCGCCGTTCTGGCCGACGGTACCGTTATTATCATCCGTGACGCCGTTGTCGCCGGTCGTGCCGTTGTTGGTTCCCGGCTCCGTGCTGGCCGAGCCGTTGCCGCGGTTGCCGCAGCCCGCAAGCAGTCCCGCGCACAGCAAGCATGCCAGCAGGATTGTCATCAGTTTTCTCATTGGGATTCCCTCCTTCGTTTTGCGCTTAGTATTTGAAAGAGGGGACGCGCTTATACCAGCCTTAAAAGGGAATTTTTTCTAAATGCTCGATGGTGACGCGGCTGACAATGCCGGTAGAAAAGCCCATTGCCAGCGCCGAAAGCAGCAGCAGCGGCAGATAGGCGGCGGCGTAGACCGAGCGAAGGACGAGCATTGCCGCGCAGATTTGCCCGATGTTGTGCGCCGCTGCCCCTGCGATGGAAACGCCGACGAGGGACACCCAGCGGCCGCGCCCGGGCAGCAACAGCGACATGGTCAGCATCGCCAGCAGCCCGCCGGACAGCGCGAACAGGAAGGAGGTCACGCTCCCCATAAAGACCGACGCCAGCGTGACCCGGATGAGCAGGATGGCGAGGGCGTCCCGCCGGTTCAGGCGCACGAGCGCGAACAGCGTGACGACATTCGCAAGGCCAAGCTTGATGCCGGGGATGGGCACGGCAGCTGACAGTGGGAACATGCGCTCGACCAGCGACAGCACCAGCGCCACGGCGGTCAGCAGGCCGCAGGCGGCAATGCGCCTTGTTTGGATATTCAATGCACAGCACCTCCCGCGATGGCGTCAATTTCGGGATCGCCGCCGGTCAGGCGGACAATCACGCGGTTCGGCAGGCAAACTGCCGTCTGCCCGGAGCGGGCCAGCGTGCCGGTGCGCACGCACACCTGGTCGGGACAGGTTGACTGAGAGAACCGGACGGAGCGCCCGTCAAATTCAATGGTATTGGCTACGCTGCCGTCAATCGTAATGGTATCGTGCAGGCCGTCCGTCAGGAGGACGCGCTTGATGAGCGCCTGGTCCTGGTAAATTTCCGCATAGAGGTTTTCCGTCCTGCCGGGTAGGAAGGGGAGGGAGGCCGCCGCTGCCAGCGCGAGCACCAGCGCCGCAATCAAAAAATCGCCCGGCTTCAGCCGCAGGCTACGGAGCCATGACATAGCCCACGCCCTCCCCCCGGAAGGTGAAGCGATCCCGCAGCCCTTCGGTTATATAGATTTCCTTGTTTTCAGTGATAAAGACGGCTTCCAGGCCGTTGTCGGCGCAGTATTGCAGCCCTTTTTTCAGGCCGAGCACAAACAGTGTCGTTGAGCGCGCGTCCGCCAGCGTGGAGCTTTCGTTGACGACGGTCACGCTGCGCAGGCCGGAGCGTGCGGGGGCGCCGGTCGAGGGGTCGAATACATGGTGGTAGCGTATGCCGTTCTTAATAAAGTAACGCTCATAGTCGCCGGTTGTGACGACCGAGGTATCCTGGACTTCGAGCGTCGCGATATAATCGGCGTTCCCGTCCGGGTCGGCAATGCCGACGGTCCAGGCGGAGTCGTCTGACTTTTCGCCAAGCGCGTAAATGTTGCCGCCAAGGACGACCATGGCGCTTTTGACACCGTTTTCCCGCAGGATTTCCGCGCAGCGGTCGGCGGCAATCCCTTTGCCAACCGCGCCGAGGTCAACCTTTGCGCCGTTCAACAGCCTTGCGTGGCTGCCGTCCGAGATGATGAGGTTGTCCGCTGATACGGTTGCCCGCGCCGCGTCGATTTCGGCCTGCGAGGGGATGCGGTGTGATTCGGTATTGATGCCCCAAAGGTCGCTGACCGCCGCAATCGTTGGGTCGAATACGCCGGGGACGGATAAGGACTTCACTTTGGATAATAATTCACAGGTTTCCGGGGAAAGCTGGGTTTCCGCGCCCGCCGCCGCGTTCAGGCGTGCAATATCGGTGTTTTCCCGTGTGCGGGAAATCAGGTTTTCCAGTGCGAACACCGACTGCACGGCTTTGGTTATGGCGGTTTCGGCCTGCCTGCCGTAGGCCTGGATGGTCATATAGGTGTCCATCGCGAAAAATGCCGTTTCAGACGGCTTTGCCGCGCCGCAGCCTGCGCAGAACAGCAGTAGCAGCAGCGGCAGAATGATTTTTTTCATAAAAGTATCCCTCCGCTGCCCTTTATTATACCGAAATCCGCCTGGAAATGCAAGAGAACGGGAAGCTGATAATTTGGCAGGGAAACCGGATCGTTTTTTACAAATGTAGAAAAAGGTCTTGACAAGTATTCTCTACAGTTGTAAAATAGGATTGTAAAGAGCTGATCGGCAAATAAGTTTTACGTTTGTAGAAGAAGGATGATACCATGACAGAGAAGAAACGCTTGCCTGACGCCGAGCTGGAGGTCATGCAGATTGTCTGGCGGGCAGGGCAGCCGGTGACGTCCGGCTATGTGCAGGAGCACGCGTCGCAGAGCTGGAAAACGACCAGCGTGCTGACCTTCCTTTCGCGGCTGTGCGAGAAGGGGTTCCTTTCGCGCGAGAAGTGCGGCAAGCAGAATTTTTACACGCCGCTGATTCAGGAGGAGAGCTACCTCCGGCAGGAAAGCGCCAGCTTTTTGCAGCGGGTGCACCGGGGTTCGTTTAAGAATTTGGTTGCGTCGCTGGCGGACGCGGGCGCGTTGAAGCCGGACGATATCGCCGAGCTGCGCGCCTTTCTGGATGAAAAGGAGGGGTAGGCTAATGCGTGGGAATTTGCTTGCGGAACAGATCCTGTTTAATATAGGGCAGGTCAGCCTGACGAGCGCGCTGCTGATCCTGCCGCTGCTGGCGCTGCGCAGGCTGCTGCGGAAGCGTTACCCGGCGCGGGTGCTGTGCCTGGTGTGGGCGGTGCTGGTGGTGCGGCTGCTGATCCCGGTGCAGCTCTCCCTGCCGGAAACGCCGGTGCAGGTGACGCCGCGGCTGACCTATGTCAGCTATGCGGATACGGAGAAAACGGACATGGTCGCCGTACAATCGCCCTCCGCGGAACGCCGGTGGGTGGAAACCGCCGAAGCTCCCTCGCTGGAACGGCCTGCCATGCGGGTTTATTACGGCGTTGTGCTGTTCTGGGTCTGGGCGTGCGGCGCGCTTTGGTTGATGGCGCGGCAGATGCGCGGCTATTCCGCATATGCGCGGCGGCTGCGGCGCACGGCATGGGCGGTGGAAGAACCGGAACTGCTTTCCATCTGCCATGCCGAGGCGCGGCGGCTGAACCTCCGGAAAAGCCCGCCCCTTTTGCAGTCCACCGAAGCGGACAGCCCGATGCTTGCCGGTGTGCTGCGCCCGACGCTGGTGATTCCGGCGGAGGGCGTTGACCCGGATGTCGCGCCGCTGGTGCTCCGGCACGAGCTGATTCATTACCAGCGCCGTGACCTGTGGCTTAAGCTGGCGGCAACGGCGGCAAAGTGCCTGCATTGGTTTAACCCGGCGGTTTGGCTGCTGTCGCGGGCGCTGTTTGAAGATATTGAATTGGCGTGCGACAGCAAGGTTGTGGAGGGCTTGGACAGCCAGTCGCGTAAGCGCTACGGTAAGGCCATTTTGGATTGCGCGGAAAGCCAGTGCACGGCGCGGCAGACGCTGACGACCTGCTTTGCGAACGATAAGGAAACGCTGAAAACCCGCTTGAATGAGCTGTTCGTGACAAATGCGAAAAGGCGCGGGATTGCGCTGCTGGTGGTGTGCGCCTTAACCGTTGGGATTGTCGGCGGTGCGGTTACGATTGGCGGCGGGAAGGATGCTTCCACGGAAGCGGATAACGGCGTGGACGAGGCGTCAACCCTGGCGGGGGAGACGCTCAATGAGGAAATCATTGCAATCCTTACGGCGCGTTTAGGGGAGTCCCGGACAGAGCGGAATGCTGAGCTTGTGATGCCGTACCTGACGGAAGAAATGCAGCGGGAAACCTTTCAGAATGCTTATGATTTTTATACCGGCGAAAAGCCGGATTATCAGTTTGACCCGGACGCGCCGCATTACGGCGTCCCGGAGGAAGCAAACGAGGGTTTCTGGCGGTTTGGCGTATCCAGCCCCTATGTGAACGCTTATACCGTGATTCCGGATGTGGAACATGACAGCGCGAGGATGGTTTACAACTGGCATACCAGCGCAAGCATTGACACCCGTTCTGGGGAGCAGCTGCGCTTTGCGAAAGAGAATGGGGAATGGCGGATTTCCGGGAGGGAGACCCTGCCGGACGGCTATTTCGATGATGGGATTGACACAACGGAAGCCTTTCAGATGCTTTACGGGAATGACCTCGGATTACCGGACTTCCTGAATTTTGTCATGGTGGCCGGTACGCAGGGGGGTGGGGTCGGTTTATATGACCTTTCCGACCCGGTTGACGCTGCCGTGCAGTGCTTTTCCCTGAGAGGTGGCAGCGGGGAAGTCACAGGACAGGAAATGATTCAGGACAAAATGCTTGGCAACATTGTAACATATACCTTCGCGGATGGTTCTGCGATTGATTTTGTGATGTCTAACCAGTACGGGGAAGGGTACATCCCGGTTGATTGGCGGATTTCCGGCAGGAACAGCCGCACCATGGTTGATCTTGCGTCACAGTGGGCGCGCGGCACAGTGTATAAGGATACGCACGTCATGTTCCCGCTGCTGACCGAGCAGGCGGAGGCGGATTTAATTGCCATTCAGAAGAACTATTCCGGTGAGGACGAGTGGTATTGGAAGCATGGCAAATATGGTTCCAGCCCGACCGCAGTCGAGTTCGGCATTTTCCCCGGCGAGGATGACCATTCGCTGCGGATTGTTTATGAGCTTCGTTCGGGAGGAGCGAGCAATGGACGGGAAATGGAGCTTGTACGGTTCAAAGAGACACCGGCGGGCCTGAAAATCGACCGGGTACGGGATTTGACAAACGCGGTCCGGGTGGACGGGAGCGGCACGCCAATCGATGAGGAAGTGCTTGAGCGGAACGAACTCGAATGGTTTGCGATGCAGTATTTGCAGGAGCCGCTTGCCGGGAACCTGTCCCGGGTTCCGGAAACAGAAGGGAAGCACGCTGCGGATAGCCCGGCCGAAGCCGTGCAGCGCATGCTTCATGTCGGTGACATTTTTGAGGGAAGCCCTTCTCTGCTATCTCAGCAAGGCTCGGATGCGCTGGTACGGATTGACTTTGCGGATGGCAGCGGGCAGGTTTTTGTTTCTCTTGAGAAGGAAGATGCAGGCTGGGCAATTCATGAAATCAGCACTTCGAGGATGGTGGAGCCGGTCCGTTCGGCGCGGGAGTTTGCCGACCGGTACGGCGGCGGGAATTTGTTTGACTGGAAAACAGCTTATCAGGCAGAAACGCCGGTTCAGGATATCAAAACGCTGCTGGAAAGCTATTTGCAGCTGGAAGATATCCATATAACGGAAAAAAGCGATGAGGTTTTCGGGAAAAAGCTGGGGAAGGACTGTACCGTCCGTTTTGTGGATGGTTCAGAAGTGAACATTATTGTGGCGGAGCGCTGGGACGGCGGCTATTATCCGGTGGACTGGTATATCGGCGGGGAAAACACCCGCAATATGCAGGATTTGGCCGAACAGTGGGCGACTGGCGTCTGTGAAAAGGATACCCGGATGATGTTCCCGATTTTGAATTACAAATGCACGGAATCCCTTGTCTGGGTACAGAAGAACTACTCCGGCGAGGACTGGGGATGGAAGCATGGCCGGTACGGCTCCAGCCCGACGGCAACCGCGTTTTCCCTCAAACAAATTGACGATGATACGATGGAGGTCGTCTATAACGAAATCGGCGGCGGTTATTTCAACCATCACTCGGCGGAGCGGCTCTATTTTGTCCGGGAAAACGATACCTTGAGGCTTGACCGTTGGGAGGAAATCGAGCGCGGTAGCGAAAGTGCGGCGGAATGGTATGATACCTATTACGCGCCGTGCGTGGATATTTTTGACCGTTATTATGACAGCGCTCAGAATCAAATGGGGATTGCCGATGCCGCGAAGCAGCTTGCCGGGCTGAACAACGGGGACGGACTGGAAGTCATGGTCGATCGTGTCATAGAGGATGTCCATCTTGAGGATGTCGAAAAGCCGGGGTATCTTGCGGAGCTGCGGTTTACGGACGGCAGCGGGGCTTTGCGCGTGAAGCTTGCTGCCGATGAGGATATTGACGGGAACACGGTTTGGACACTGCACGGGCTGGATGTGGTGTTTGCAAAAACCTGATGCCTGTATGGAGAAGGAGGATTTCATGGATGGGATGAATTTGTTTGCCGAGCGGGTACTGTGCAGTGTTTGGCAGGTGAGCCTGACGACCGCTTTGGTGAGCCTGCCGCTGCTGGCGCTGCGGGGGCTGCTGCGCAAACGCTATCCGGCGAGGGTGCTGTGCCTGGTTTGGACGGTGCTGCTTGTCCGGCTGCTGATACCGGTGCAGCTTTCCCTGCCGGAGGCGCCGGTGCAGGTTGCGCCGCGCCTGACAAGGGTTTCCCGTGCTTCGGGCCCGGTTCCGGGGGGACAGGCTGCGTTTGACGGGATACCCATGGAAACGGAGTGGGTCGAAACCGCGCAGTCGGCACGGGACGGGCGGCAAAGCGGCTCGGTCAGTGTCGAGACGTTGCTCTTTGTGGGGTGGGCAGTACCCGCGCTATTGCTGTTCACTGGGCAAATGATTGCCGGTTGGCGGTATGGGCGGCGGCTCCGGCGCACGGCTTCCGTGGTGAGCGCCCCGGCGCTGCTGGAAGCCTGCCGCGCGGAGGAGCGGCGTTTGGGGTTTCGGCGGGCGCTGCCGCTGCTTTGCGTGCGCGGCGCGGACGGGCCAATGCTGGCGGGGCTGCTGCGCCCGGTGCTGATTTTCCCGGAGGAGGGTATTTCGGAAGCGGTGCTGCCGATGGTGCTCCGGCATGAGCTGACCCACTATCAGCGGCGCGACCTGTGGCGCAAGCTGGCGGCTCTGGCGGCGCGGTGTGTGCATTGGTTCAACCCGGCGGTGTATCTGCTGGTGCGTGCGTTGTATGAGGATATCGAGCTT
This sequence comes from uncultured Clostridia bacterium, assembly GCA_910586575.1. Lineage (GTDB taxonomy): Bacteria > Bacillota > Clostridia > Oscillospirales > Butyricicoccaceae > QXXE01. Next base: position 19,641 of record CAJUJQ010000014.1, read on the forward strand.
GCCTGCGACAGCTGCGCCGTGGAAGGGCTGGACATTGCAGCGCGGAAATGCTACGGAAGGACAATCCTGGACTATGCGGCAAGGCAGTGCACGGCGCGGCAGGTGCTGACTACCCGTTTCGCGGGAGGAAAGGAAACGCTGCAAGCGCGGTTGGCGGCGCTGTTTGAAACCGGCGCGAAAAAACGGGGGGTGGCATTGCTGCTCCTGTGCGTCCTGACGGTAGGAACCGTGGGCGGCGTGGTTGCAGTCGGGAACGCGGAAACAGAGCCGCTGGGGGCAGCGCCAGCCACGGAAGTGGAGCCGTCAGAGCAAGCACTGGCCGGGAAAGTGCTGACCGAGGAAGCGGCAGTTTTGCTAGCCGACAAATGGGGCGCTGCAAATATGGGGCGCAGTCTGGAACCGGTAATGCCGTATCTGACAGTGGAGCTTCAGCGGAATGTATTCCGCCATATGACAGACCCGGAAGCTGGGGAGGGTGTATCGTTCGATTTTGAACCAACAGACGAACACTACGGCGTGCCGGAGGAGAACCGGCGGCGCTTCTGGTTTATCGGGGTGTCCAGCCCGTATATCAGCGCGTATACAGTGGTTCCGGATTTGGAACATCAAGCCGCTTATGTTGTGTATAACTGGACAGCGGAGGGGATGCCGGATACCCGCGAATATGATTATGTCCACTTTGCTTGGGAAAAGGGTGCATGGAAGCTTTTGGGGATTGACGGAAGCCCCTATGCAGACGGCAGGGAGGTTTCCAACGGGGTTTCCTCCGAGGAAGATTTCCTGCGGCTGTATGCCAATGACCTTGGCTTGCCGAAGGGGATGCCATATGTATGGTACGCAAGAGAGCACTGGAAAGAGGATCCGGGGCTGGAACATGTGTATGACCCCGTGGAAGCGGCGGTACTGCTGCTGGAGCTTGAAGGTGGAACGGCAACACTCGATGATGAGGATGTAACTACGCTGAAATATGAGCGCGATATAAAGAATGGCACAGGATGGACGCATGGCATGTACGCTACCCACCTTGGCAAAATGGTCCATTATCGGTTTGCGGACGGTTCTGTGATTGATATTGTGATGGCGGACCTTGGCGGGGACGGATTTGTACCGGTAGACTGGTCGATAAACGGAAAAAACAGCCGCAGTATCAGCGATTTGACAAACCAATGGGCATATGGCGTGCAGACTGAGGAAGCGCATTTCATGTTCCCGCTGCTTGCGGAGCAGGGGGCAGGGTATCAGCGCCTCATAGAGGAGCAGGAGAGGATGATGGTTTCCGCAGGAGAGCCGACGGAGGAAAGATGGTTCTGGAAATATTACCGGTATCACGGTTCAATTTATGATTACCGTATCCGGTATTTCCCGGATGGGGCGGAAATCATTTACAGTGAGTCGGGTACTCGCTTTATGACGAATATTTATATTCAGCGGTTATACTTTACAACAGAGGATGGTGTGCTGAAGATTGGAGACTGGGAAGAGGTTCACAAGACAGATGAAACGGCATATCAATGGTATACCACATATTACGAGCCTTATTTTGAAATTTTCCCGAAAAACAGCCGAGATTATAATATAGACAGCATTAACTGGGAACTGGAATTGATTGCAAGGGGCATGACCGGGACGGCCAATGACAATGGGCTGGACACCGTTGTGGAGCAGATTACCGACCTTGATAAAAATGAGGGATGGCGTTATCTGGTGACACTGCGCTTTGCAGACGGCAGCGGCTGGATTGCAGCGGAAATCCATCGGGTAATCAATAAAGGCCCTAGCGAGTACGGCTGGCATCTGGAGTCGCTTTCGGTTTCGGAGCAAAAACCGGCGGTTTCCTGAAAAAGAAAATGGGCGGTGCATCCTTTGTGATGGATGCACCGCCTTGTTTCGTTCAAAACAGAACCTTACAGATCGGTTGAGATTGTGGAACCGCTGCGCTGCCGGAGGGCGTTTTCTTTCCGCATCAGCCCCTGGTCATAGCGGTCAATTTTCTCGTTCAGCCGGTCGAGAGAACGCTGCATATCCGCCATACGGGCGGTGAGTTGCTCACGCTGCTCCACAAGAAGCGCTTTCCTCTGGTCGAGCGTCTCGTCCCCCTGCTGAAACAGCGCGACATATTCGATCAGCGCTTCAATCTGCACCCCGGCGGCACGCATACACTTCATCAGTTCAATCCAGCCGCAGGAGGTTTCGTCATAATCCCGGATGCCGCTTTTTGTGCGCGGGACAGGCGGTAAAAGGCCGATTTTTTCATAGTAACGCAGCGTATCCGGCGAGATATCATATTTCCGGCTTACCTGTGCAATCGTCATTTCAAAACCACATCTCTTTTCGTATGATATCTTTACTTTTGAAACAGCGCGGCGGCGCGTTCCATATTTTCGATAACCGGCACGCCGAACGGGCAGCGCTTTTCGCAGGCACCGCACTTGACGCATTCGCCTGCGTGGTGCGGCAGGACGGCGTAATGCTCGCGCACGGTTTCGGGGATTTCGCCCTGCGCCTGGCACAAATTCAGGAATTTTGTTACTGATGCAACGTCGATTCCTCTGGAGCAGGGGGCACAATGCCCGCAGTACATGCAGTGCCCCTGCCAGCTGATTTTCGGCAGGGAAGCGAAGGCTTCCGCGTAGTCCTTTTCACTTTCCGGCGCGGTTTCGTAGGCGGCGCAGGCGCGCAGCTCCTCCGGCGTGCGGGCGCCAGACATGACAGAAGCAACGCCAGGACGGGTCAGCGCATAATGCAGGCATTGAAGCGGGGTCAGCGCTTTCCCGGCGGGGGAGTATTCGCTGAGCAGGTCACCGCCGCCGAAAGCTTTCATCACCGTGATGCCGACGCCCAGCCGCTGGCAGGTTTCGTACAGATTTTGACGCTGGGGGTCCATGTTGACGAGCGGATTTTTGTAGTTTTCCTCCGCCCAGAGCTGTTCGACATCCTCATTTGCGGGCTGGAGGTCATAGCAGGGGTTCACGCTGAACATCAGCACATCGATGAGGCCGCTGTTCACCGCCGCGAGCGCGACCTTGGGGTTGTGGCTCGAAAGGCCGATGCTCCGGATGGTCCCGGCCTCCTTAAGGGCGAGCGCGTAACGCATAACATCCCCGTTTTGCACCTCCGCCCAGTCGGACAGGGAGTCTACGTAATGTACCATGCCGATTTCAACGAAATCGGTGCCGAGCCGCTCCAGCTGGTCTGTGAAGCCTTCCTTCACCTCGGCTAGGTCGCGGGTGCGCTTGTATTGACCGTCCTTCCAGACGGTGCACAGATGCGCCTGCAAAACAAAGTGCTCACGCCTGCCTTGCAGGGCGCGTCCGAGGTTGGAACGGAATCCGGGGTTTGGCGAGTAAAGGTCGATGCAGTTGACGCCGGTTTCGGTCATCAGGTCAACAAAGGCTTTGACATCCTCATAGGGCTTTTCCACCATGCCCTCACAGCCCATGCCGATTTCGCTGACCCAGATGCCGGTGCGGCCTAATACGCGGTAATTCATAATTTCTGGAACTCCTCCTTGTCCGTTTGCGGAAACAACATCTATTATACGGTAACACCTGGAGTGCACTATATGTCAAGAACAATCATGTAAATTTTTTGTTACATCTTGATAAAAGGGGGTACGGCGGCATGGAAAATGAGGCGCCTGGTGGGGAGAGCTTGTACTGGATTGCGGCAAAAGGCCAGCCGGCCAGCTGTTATCACAGCAGACCGGCTGGCGGCATGGTTTGTGCGGGCAGGGGCCAAGGGGCATTGCCCCCTGGCGTACCCGGGTAATTAGCAGCAGCAGCAATTGCAGCAGTTGCAGCAGTTGGACGGGGGAGTGGTTACACCGCCGACACCGGAGTTATTGCCGCCACAGCAGCAGCAGCAGCAGCCAGTGCCGTCAATGACGCCGCCAACACCGGAGTTATTGCCGTTGCAGCAGCAGATCCAAACCAGTACGATCGCAATCACGATCCACCAGATGTTCTCAGACCAGCCATTTACAGAATTACAGTTACACATGATTGTTTGCCTCCTAAGTTTGATTTCACATCATACTATGGAAGCGCGCCTGGGTTGGTGCATGTTTTTTCAAAGACGATCTTTCGGCTTACCGAGCAGGCCGTTCTTGTGAAGCGCCGTCAGCCTGGCCTCATGGATGGTGTTCTTGAGGTTGACGCCATCCGCGCGGACGTAGACCGGGAATGCGTATGCCGTGTGGCCGCTCCACAGGCCGTCGCCTGCCGGGTGCTCGAGCAGCACGGGCAGCGTGCGCCCCAGGAAGCGCTGCCGGTAGCGCTTCCCGCAGGCGGCGGCAACCGCCTTGGCGCGCTCGGCGCGTTCCTGCCGGAGCGGGGCGGGGAGCTGGCCTTCCATCCGCGCAGCCGCCGTCCCTTCGCGCACAGAATAGGGAAAGACATGGATGGCGGCAAAGGCGCGCTCCTCTATAAAAGACAGCGTTTGCAAAAACTCCGCTTCCGTTTCGCCGGGAAAGCCGACAATCAGGTCGGTTGTCAGGGAGCAGTCCGGGAAGGCTTCGCGCAGGCGCGTGGCGTTCTCCCGGTAAAGCGCGGTATCATAGCGGCGGCGCATCCGTTTCAATACGCTGTCACAGCCGCTTTGCAGCGATAAATGGAAATGCGGCGCAAGATTCGGGAAGGGGCGCAGGCGTGCGCAGAATTCAGCGTCCGCAATCCGCGGCTCCAAAGACCCCAGCCGGAAGCGTATCTCGGGATTCTCGCTCAGAAGCCGTTCCATCAGCTTTGGAAGTGTGATATCCTCCGTGAGGTCGCTGCCGTAGGACGCAATCTCAATCCCCGTGACCACAATCTCATGGACACCCGACTGTGCCAGCCGCCGCGCTTCCGCATACGCCGCCTCGGGCGGCATGGAACGCACATGCCCGCGCAGGTACGGGATGATGCAGTAGGTACAATAATTGTCGCACCCGTCCTGTATCTTGAGCAGCGCTCGCGTCCGCCCAGCGGGGACACCCGCCCGCAGCAGCTCAAAACCGTCCGTCTGCGCCGGTTCCAACCAGTGACAGCTGCCCGACTGATGGACAGCCTGCTCACAGGCGGCAATCACTGCCGCGCGGTCAGAGGTGCCGCAAATCAGGTCTACCTCGCCCGTCGCCCTCAGCCGTTCCGGGCTGCCCTGCGCGAAGCATCCGCACGCGGCTAGCACCGCGCCTGGGTTGTCCCGGCGCAGCCGGTGGATGGCGCGGAGGTTTTTATGCTCGCTGGCCGCTGTGACCGCACAGGTGTTCAGGATCACCGCGTCAGCGTCCTTTGTAACCAAAATATGCCCGCGTTCCCGTGCCAGCTGCGCCAGCGCCTGTGTTTCAAATAAATTGACCTTGCAGCCCAACGTTTCAAAACAAATTTTCATGACCCGCACCAACATTTCCAACAAATTTTTCTATCAATATTATAACGGAAATCCGCTCAAACTGCAACAGAGGAAGCTTTTTTTCAGAATATACAAATTGTTTTCGTGCTGTTTGGTGCTTTTGCCCAGAGATTCTGCAAAAAAACTCCGAAAACTTTATTTGACAAATGGCTCAGAGTGTGGTATGCTGTAACCGGAATGTAACCGGGGGCATCGTAAGCTGTACGTTGTCCCAGCAATCCGAAAGGAGCTTATTTTGATGGCAGACCAGGGAACAGTCCTTCAATATAAAGGGCATCCTCTTATGCGCAAGGAAAATATCATTTACTATGGCAGCATGAGTGATAAATATATTATTATGATGCAGATCCTCGATTCCAAGCAGGTAAAGGATCTTCAGGTCGCGACGCGCGTGGCGGTGCAGCTTCAGCAGACTTCACCGAATGTTTCCCGCCGCGAAAAAATCGTGAAGAAAACCGAAAAGGACGGCCTGTGGGCAGCGATGGACATTGCTTCCATCTGGCTCGGTCGTGCCCTGAACGGCAAGTAACGAGAAATTTTGATATTCCGCTATACGCGAAAGGAGTCTTTTACTTATGTGTTTCCGCAAATTGTGCAGGGCAATGCGCCATGTGGCGATTGGCGCCGTAGTGGCGGCCTGCACGCTGATGAGCGCTTCCGCGCTGGAGTCCGGTAAGACGATGGCCTCTCAGCTGAATATCCGCACCGAACCCTTTGGACCGGTTATTACGACTGTCCCGGAGGGGACAACCCTCGCAATCCTTGCCAATGACGGCGAGTGGGCGCAGGTTTCGGTCGATGGCATCATCGGCTTTGCCAGTATGGATTATATCATGGAGGATGTTGGAGAAGCCGCTTTGCAGGATTTCTCGTTCGGCGGCGGTGTGATTTCCGCGGACGATGTGAATTTCCGCGCCGAGCCTTCTACCTCCTCCGGCGTGATTGGCCGCTTCCAGAGTGGGACAAGCGTTACGGTTGTCGGTATTTCCGACGGCTGGTTCAAGGTTGACTATAATGGTCAGACCGGTTTTGTGCATCCCGATTATCTGTCTATGGCATCGACGTCAGTCCCGCTGGCATCGCTGCCCTCTATTACGAATACCAGCATCAGCCCGACCCGTCAGGCAGTGCTTGAATTTGCTGCACGCTTCCTGGGCACGCCCTATAAGTATGGCGGCGCAGGCCCGGATGGGTTCGATTGCTCTGGTTTTACATATTATGTGTACAAAAATGTCGTGCGGGAAATCCCGCGTACCGCAACCGATCAGCGCGCGGCTTCCGTGCAGCTGACCAAGGACGAGCTGATCCCCGGTGATTTGGTGTTCTTCCGTGACAACGGTGCGGGCGGTGTCGGACATGCCGGTATCTATGTCGGGGAAGGCCAGTTTATCCATTCCCCCAACAGCGGCGATTATGTCAGCTATGACACCCTTTTGAGCGGCAGCTATAACAGCACCTTTGTCTGCGGCGGCCGGTTCATCAACGACTAACGATAAAGTAAGGGCTGTTCCGAAAGCTTTTCATGGTTTTCGGGGCGGCTCTTTCTTTACACCGTCGGGGAACCGGCTGGTATATCAATGGTTCCGGGCAGGTGTTATATGCAAGGTTATAATTTAATCCCTTATGAACCTTGTGCTGATGGATGCCTGCTTTCTTAGTTTTTCGTAAAAATAATTATGCGGGCAGTTACCCATTATGGATAACTGCCCGACAAAATCCGATTTTAATGGAAAATACATTTCAGCAATCGATTTCTGAATTCTACCTTAAACTTCATATCTTTTAGTTGTTTTTTCAAAATAGAATGGTTTTTTTCATCATATCCAAAGACATCAATCACTTTCATATTAACGGTTGCGGATGTCATTTTTCGGTCAGCATTTTTCCAGCTTGGCGCGGAAGGAAATGCGCCGTGCCGTGTCCAGGTCGTCGAACCGCACCAGATAGGCGTCCGTCTCGACGGCTTCCACCGTGCCCAGGCCGAAGATAAAGTGCCGCACCCGCTGGCCTGCCGGGTAGTGATCCTCGCTTGCCGCTTCGAGCATCCGTGCGCTAAGCGCGGCATAGTTCTGCGCCTCCTTGATGAGCGATGGGTTAGGCTCCGGCGTGAAGGTGACTAGCCCTTTGTCGATTTCCAGCAGGAACCGGGACGGGAAGCGCGGCGAGCCGTCGAAATGATAGCCCTCCGCCGCAGACAGGAGCAGCCCGCGTTCGGCGCGTGTCATGGCGACATAGGCAAGCCGCCGCTCCTCCTCCATGCCAGGCAGGGTGAGGATTTTCCGAGAAGGGAAAACCCCTTCGTTCATCCCGCAGAGGAAAACATAAGGGAACTCTAACCCCTTGGCCGCGTGCACGGTCATCAGCTTGACCTTGTCGCCGTCCTCAGCGGTGTCCGCGTTGGTGAACAGCGCGGCGTGCGCCAGGTAGTGCTCCAGCGTGACTTCCTCGCCGCAGGTGGTTTCATATTCATAGACCGACTGGCGCAGCTCTGCGAGGTTGTCCAGGCGCTCCTGGCCGCCCTCGGTGCGCAGCATCCGCTCGTAGCCGCTTTCGTCCAGCAGCGCGGCAAGCACCTCGGAGACTGGCTGTCCGGCAGAGCGTCCCGCATAGCTTTCCACCAGCGACCGGAACTGTTCCGCCTTGGTGCCCTTGAACAGCTCGTCCTCCAGGCATTGGGAAAGCGCTTCATACAGGGAGCAGCCGTGTTCTTCGGCATAAGCCTGCAAAAACTGGATACGGCGTTTGCCGATCATGCGCTTGGGGACGTTGACAATCCGCAGGAATGACAGGTCGTCCCGGTATACGATCATCCGCAGATAAGAGAGTGCGTCCTTGATTTCCCGCCTGTCCCAGAACGGCGTGCCGCTGTAAATGGTATAAGGCAGCTGCTTGGCGACAAATGCGTCCTCAATGGGCCGGGTAACGTGCCGCGCACGGTAGAGTACCGCAATCTCCCGGTAGGGGACGCCGACAGTGTGGAGCGCCTGGATTTGTTCCAGCAGCCACGCGGCTTCCTCGTTGGCGCTTGCGGCAAGGCGGCAGCAGACCGGCGCGCCGTCCGGCAGGGTCGGGATTAGGCGTTTTTCGATGCGGTTGCGGTTCTTCGCAATCAGTGAGTCGGAAGCGGCAAGGATTTGCGGGGTGGAGCGGTAATTTTCCAGCAGAAAAATGGTCTTGACATTGGGGAATGCACGGTCGAACTGCATCAGATATTTGACATCCGCGCCTCGCCAGGTGTAGATGGTCTGGTCTGGATCGCCGACAATAAAGAGGTTCTTGTGGTAGCCGCAGAGCACCTCCATCAATTCATATTGCAGGCTGTCAATATCCTGGAATTCATCAATCATGATGTATTCCAGCCGCTGCTGCCATTTCAGCCGGGTTCCGGCACTTTTCTGGAAAATGTACAGGGTAAATTTAATCAGGTCATTGTAGTCCAGCCCGAAGCATTTCTTTTGCTGGTACAGGTAGCCGTAAAAGATGATATCGGTGGTGTCGGTTGCCGCAAGGTATTTCTGCCGCAGGATATCCGGGGACATTTCAATCAAATCGACATAATAATCCGGGTCTTTGAATAATTTTCGGATCTCAATCATATCACGAGCCTTGCTAAAGGTCATGCTATTGAGCGCCAGGCCGCGTTCCTCATATATGATTTGCAGCATGGCGTTAATGTCGGAATTGTCCAGCACCAGAAAGCTTTTGGGGTACTGCACCGCGTTGCTGTCCTCTTGCAGCACGGCGGCGCAGAAGCCATGGAAGGTGTTGATATATCCGGTGTCTTGGTCGCCGGTCAGCTGGTGGATACGCTGGCGCATTTCGTTTGCGGATTTGTTGGTAAAGGTCACGCAAAGGATGTGCCCGGGGAGGATACCCAGCTCGTTCACCAGATAGGCAAAGCGGTAGGAGAGCGCCCGCGTTTTGCCCGAGCCTGCGCCCGCAATCACGCGCACAAAACCCTCGGTGGAGGAAACCGCCTGTTTCTGCGCGTCGTTCAGCTGTTCAAAAAGTTCCATTTGTAGCTCCTTCACTGGACTGGTTGATTACTTCAGCAAATACTTTTCAAACGCTTTCCTTGCGTCAAAATGTGCGTCCTTGATAAAGAGGATGCCCCAAATAAGATATGCGCCGACAGCAGCGTATGGCGTCCACAAGCAGCAAAGGGCCGCACCGGCTAACATCACCGCAGCCCATAAAAAACATGCGTTTTGCATATCCCTTGCAATCAGGGCTTTGTCATAGCGTGCCTGCTCCGCTTTTGACATGGAATTGAATCCAGAGACAAGCTTTGCGGCTTTTTCTTTTCCAAAAGCGAACAGGAGAGCCATTGCGAAAAATAATGGGACTAAGATAAAACATGCCCAAAATCCTGTATTCATTGATGCACCTTCTTTCTGGTTTTCAGCGTGGGTTTCATTTAGGAAGGGAGTTGCGGGGAGGATACTCCCCGCAGACCCAATGAAATTATGGAATCAGCCGGTCAAGGCTGCCGGATTGAATTGCGGCAATATTCATTCGGATTTGCCCGGCGGGCCAGTCCCACCATTTCAGTTCCAGCAGCCGGGAAATGGTTTCCTGTGGGAACCGTTTGCGGAGCGGCTTTGCGGGCACGCCTCCGGCGATGGTATACGGCGGGATATCTTTGGTGACGACGGCGCGTGTGCCGATGATTGCACCGTTGCCAATGGTGACACCGGACAGGATAACCGATTCATAGCCAATCCAGACATCGCTGCCGATGATGATATCGCCCTTGTTGTCCCACGCGTCTGTAACCGCCGTTTGATCCAGTCCCCATTCTTCAAAAAAGATGGGAAACGGATAGGTGGAAAGCGACTTTAACGTGTGGTTGGCGCTCGTGAAAAGGAACTTTGCGCCGCACGCAATCGAGCAGAATTTGCCGATGACCAGACGGTCATGATTGACCGGATAATGATATAAAACATTGTTTTTCTGAAAGTCACGTGGGTCGTTTACAAAATCGTTGTACATAGTAAAATCGCCAACTTCAATGCTCGGGCAGGAAACCACGTTTTTCAGATAAACCGTTTGAAAATCCCCGCTGCGGGGATAAATGCCGATATAGTCGTTCATTTCAAAATCCTCCTGAAATTTTATGATACAGCTATATCGGAAACTACAATGCAGCGTTTCACTTGAATCACCTCTTGCCGGGGTTTGTTGTAATATGATTATAGCATATGGCGGGGCGTGCTACAAGGGGGGAGCGCGTCAGAACAGCGAAAGCTGATCTTCGTCCGATTTCCGGTATCCCCGGATAATATCGGGCATTCGCCAGAGCAGCCCGGATTTGCGGCATTCCTCCCGCACGAGCGCTTTTAGCTGCTTGTGGCGCGGGGCGGGGCAGTAGTAATCATTCCCGTAAACGCGCTTGTAGCGTGCGCTCATGCCGGGCATGGATTCGTCCAGTCGGTCAAAGAAATATTGCCGTTGGTTGGTGCGGAGTGTCACCCCGTACATCGAAAAGACGAATTTCCCGCCTGCTTCGGCGGTTTTCCGAATGAGTTCGCGGATATTTTCCTCGGCGTCAGTGATATACGGCAGGATGGGCGTCATCAGCACGCCGCAGAAAATACCGGCTTCCGCAAGCGCGCGGACGGCGGCGAAGCGCTCCAGGCTGGGGCTGGCATGCGGCTCGATCACGCGGGAAAGCGCGTCGTCTGCGGCGGTGATGGTCAGCTTGACAATTGCGGAATGGTTGTCGCGGATGCGTAGGAATAAGTCAATATCGCGTGTGACCAGCGAGCTTTTGGTTTCCAGCGAGACACCGAAACCGGCGTCCGCGATTGCTTCCAGCGCGCCGCGCGTAACCTGTAGCTGGCGTTCGAATGGGTTGTAGCTGTCGCTCATCGCCCCGATGCCGACAACGCCAACCGAGCGCTTTGCGGCCAGCTCGCGCCGCAGCAGCTGCACCGCGTTTGCCTTGACTCGTACCCGGTCGAAGTCCTCCACCTGATAGCATTCGCTTCGGCTGTCGCAGTAAATGCAGCCGTGGCAGCAGCCCCGGTAAAGGTTCATGTTGTAATCCGCGCCAAACCAGGTGTCATGGCTGACGCGGCTCAGGATGGTTTTCGCTGTGATTTCTTCTATCATGAAGGATTCCTCTTTGGCTCTGTCCGCAGGCTTCTCTCGTATGATGATAGCCGGGCTTCTTAAATGGGCAATTGTTTTTTCAGAGAGCAACCTCCCGATAAACTGGAATTTAAGGTCTAAAACTCATATCTGGTTCCATGTGATAATAACAATCCGTCTGTTAATTTCACACATAATATTATAGTGTTTTCATCATCAAAATCATTATGTCCGTTTTCAATCCATTCCGCAAAGGCATTTTTCAGTTTCTCTGCAATCAACTGATTTTCTTCTCTCTTAAAATAACCTAAATTAACACCATTTCCATGTGCTGTGAACCACTCGCCTGATATTGCAACGATTGGGTTATTTTCTATCTGTCTCATTTTATTTGAAAGTGCATATGTAATAATATAAAATGCTCCATTTTCATAGTATGCATTTACACTTCTTACATATGGAACTCCGTTCTCAACTGTTGCCAATGCAATAACTGTGTCTTTTCCAAAACGTTCAAACATTATTTTTTCAGCTTCTGCACTTATTTTTTTCATTAAGTAATCTCCTTTCAAATTACGACTTCTCAATTTGAATTATATCATGATTGCCGATAAAGTACAAGAGACAATTGTTAAAACTGTAAGCTTGTAAAATTATCGCACAAAGGAGAGCTAATGGACGTTATGGTTTCCTGTGCGTTCCAGTCTGTTTGCATGATGTTCAACGATTTCGGCGAGACGGCAGCCCTATTTGTAACATTCAACAAAAAGCTCCGCTTTTTCACTTTCTCCCTTCACAACAGTAAAAAATTTGCTGTCCGATGCAATGTCTTTTCGTGCAAATCGTCTCTTGCAAATTTAGGAGAGGGGACTATAATTAAAAAAAATAAATTGGGGAGGAAATATGAAATGTCTTATCACTACTTATTAGACCTGGCGCTCATCCTTTTGAGCACAAAATTGTTGGGAATCTTTACCGGAAAATTCCAGCTGCCGCGCGTTGTGGGGGCCTTGTTAGCCGGCCTTGTGCTGGGGCCTGCCATGCTCAATGTCCTGTCGGAAACGGCGTTCCTTTCGCAGCTGAGCGAGCTGGGGGTTATTGTAATCCTTTTCAACGCCGGTATGGGTACCGACCTGCGGGAACTAAAAAACGCCGGAAAAGCCGGCTTTATGGTAGCCCTGTTCGGTGTCCTGGTACCGATGGCGATGGGAACTGGCTTCGGCTGGCTGGCCGGAAAAGCCGGTTGGCTGTCCGGGAATACCTTTTTGGAGAATGTCTTTCTTGGTACCGTGCTGACTGCAACGTCCGTCAGCATCACGGTTGAAACCCTCAAGGAGCTGGGGCGTTTGGATACCAAGGTGGGAAGTACCATTTTGGCTGCTGCTTTGATTGACGATGTGCTCGGCCTTGTGGCGCTGACGGTGGTTGCCAGTATGGCGGGCGACGGCGGCAGCCTGCTGCTTGTGCTGATGAAAATCGCGCTGTTTTTTGTGTTTGCGATTGTGGTTTCTTTTGTGGGAATCAAGGTGTTCCGCTTTATGATGAAGCAGGCACATCTGAAAAACCTCCGCCGCTATCCGGTATTTGCCTTTGTGCTGTGTTTGGTGCTCGCGTATTGTGCGGAAGCGTTTTTCGGGGTAGCGGACATTATCGGCGCGTTTGCGGCGGGTTTGGTCGTGGCCTGCACCCCCAAGGCAAATTATATCCAATCCAAATTTGAGCCTTTGAGCTATCTGCTTCTGACGCCGGTATTTTTCGCCGGTATCGGTATTAAGGTCGAGCTGCCCGAACTGAACGGCGGGCTGGTGGCGTTCTCACTGCTTCTGCTGGCAACCGCGATTCTGTCCAAGGTGATAGGCTGCGGCGCGGGCGCGCGGCTGTGCGGGTTCCAGCCTGCGGAGTGCATCCAGGTGGGGACCGGTATGGCCTGCCGTGGTGAGGTCGCGCTGATTGTCGCCAACCGCGGGCTGTCCATGGGAGCGCTCAGCCAGGCGATGATGACGCCAATTGTTATCATGGTGGTAGGCTGCGCGGTATTGACGCCGATTATGCTGAAGATGGTCTTTAGTGGGCATCCGCAGGAAACCGATGACAAGAGCAGGCTTGCCGACCGCTATCACAGGTCCGAGCAGCTGGAACGGGTATCCGACGAACTGCTGGGTAAAAAGTCCCATTCATGATGTTTTGAAAATGAAAAGAACGGCTCCCCCGCAAGGATTGTGTTTCCCTGCGGGGGAGCCGTTTTCTAAAATATGGAGCGGACTGCTCAAATGTCTCAACAGACAGTCATTCTTTTATAGAGCTGCTGCTCGATAAACTGTAATATTCAATGAAATGCTCCGTTGTCCAATCTTTTATATAGCAGAAGGAATCCATCATTCTCCCACAGCTGGCCTTTGATCCGATCACGCTGTCTCCCGCAGAACAGAAATAAGGCCTTGCTGTAAGGATCGCACCGGAGTTTTCCCTGCACGATCGTGGCCAGTCCTTCACCCGCATTCCGCTGCTCTGACAAGCCTCGATCCTCTCGCGCCACTCTTCTCCTCGCACCGATGCCGTGATCTTTGTCATTGCCTCTGTCATTTCATTCATGTTTTATAAGCTCCTTTTCCGTTCAATTTGCTCTAACTGAGTTCTTTGAACGCTTTTTGAATGCTTATTTTTTATCACTGACTGCGGTTTGCTGTTAGACACTGGTTATTAGGCAGTTCCCCTGTTTTTTTGTTTGCGCGTGGATAAAAGGGCACCGCCCCAGGCCGAAGCCTGTGGCGGTGCGCACCTTCACGAAATTTTTGCTTTTTTCATACGACAAAACACGGTCGTAAAAATGGGTTTACGCGTCTTCTTCCTTGCGCTTCTTGAGCATCATCATGCCGCCAAAGCAGGCTGCAAGCAACAGATAGAAGATAGAAACGCCAGCATCACCGGTCTGCGGAACGTCAGCAAGCGGGACTTCCGGATCAAGGATTTCGACGGTCTCTTCCGGCATGTTGGAAAGCGGGACTTCCTCTTCCGGCAGGTCTGCCAGCGGGACGTCTTCATTCGGGAGATCCGTCAAGGGCGTCGGCTCGTCGGGAACGTCAATTGTCGGCTCCTCGGGTTCCGGTTCGGGATCAGGCGTCGGCTCCGGTTCGGGCGTCGGGTCGGGATCGGGCGTCGGCTCCGGATCAGGCGTCGGGTCGGGATCAGGCGTCGGATCCGGGTCAGGCGTCGGGTCAGGATCGGGCGTATAAGCGAAGTCAAAATCAAATGCGTCTGTTAAAAGCCCTTCAAAGGAATCGATATTGAAATCACCAAATTGACCTTCGGTAAAATCAATCACAAAGTCAGGATCTTCAACAATTTTATGGTTTGCAAAATCTGCACTCATCGTCAGATTCTTCACCCAATCGTTGTTGTTCTTATCCATAAGCTGCGCAACCGCGCGCTTGCCTTCGATTTCGATTTCCTTCTTGAGCTGGGCAATCGTGTGATTGACTTCAAAGGAATTCAAGCCATCCATTGCAGCCTTATATTCTGCAAATTTATCAAGCTTTTCCTTGAGATCCTTAAACTGCTCGCCGGCCTTAATGCTGTTGAGCGCGTTCTTGTAGGTGTTGTACTCGCCAAGAACCAGCTCGGCAGCTACCTTACTGTCCTGAAGCTCCT
>CAJUJQ010000015.1:0-31918 GCA_910586575.1 uncultured Clostridia bacterium
CCAAAAGCAGACCGGGGACATTGATGCTTCCATTCTGACCGATCATATGATGCTTGCCGCCACTGAACAAGGGCTTGGCAGCGTGTGGATTTGTTTTTTCAAGCCGGATATCGTGCGCTATGCGTTTGACCTGCCGGAGACGCTGGAACCGGTCAATATTCTGGCATTCGGCTACACCGATGAACCGCCCGCCGACCCGGCGCGTCACGCACAGACGCGTATTCCGCTGGGTGAGCTGGTTTCCTACTTGTAAAAAGCAAAATTCGCGCGGTCATTATAATCTGCCTGAGCAACATCAAAACACAAGTGAAAGGCGCTGAAATCAATTTTCAGCGCCTTTTCGAGCGGCATTCTCCTCTATTTCATGCTCAATTTTCCTCACCAATTCGCTGGGGCGCAGAGCGAGTGCAGCGGCAATCTTCCAAATGGTTTCAAAATTTGGCTGCTTGCTGCCCTTTTCAATCATGGTTAAATGTGTGCGTGCTATTCCTGCAAGCCCACTTAATACAACCTGGGAAATCCTTTTTTCCTTCCGCAGTTCACGAATCACACGCCCAATAGCATCATTGTCGAACCGCATACAATCACCCTTCCTCTGTACATAGTGTAGAGGAAAAATTAAAATAATTTGTCTACGATGATAGGCATTTCAGAAGGTATGTGCTATACTTATTCTATCAAATATCCAATCGAAGAAAATCAAAAAGGGGTGAAACCATTGAGACTCATATCATAAGAATAATATTATTGGTTCAGGTGTCAAAAGGTCATTTCAGCATGCAATCATACAACATATAGTGCTTGTATTATATCCAGTGGTTCAATATATGGTATGAATTAACCTCGATTACCCCTTTTGACACTTGAATCATAATTTATAATTTAAAAATTCTGTCCAGATTCGTTCCCTTTCATACAATCTAAAAACAGGCGGTATCCAGCTCTTATCCAGATATCGCCTGTTTGTTTTGAAATCAAATATACAAAAATCAGAACGTCCGCACCGCAAGAATGCCGTCGCCGTCTACGTTGGAAACCACCTGGTCAACGTCAGCGAGGAACGCGCTGTAATTACCGCGTGTGCCCCCGCTATTGGCGGAGACCGCCACGCCCTGCGCCGCCAGCCGCGCGGATACATCCACACCGGCTTTCGCCAGCACCAGCAGGCGGGGGCTTCCGTTCTTCGCGCCCAGCGAAACCGCCGGGAAATTGA
This sequence comes from uncultured Clostridia bacterium, assembly GCA_910586575.1. Lineage (GTDB taxonomy): Bacteria > Bacillota > Clostridia > Oscillospirales > Butyricicoccaceae > QXXE01. Next base: position 1,214 of record CAJUJQ010000015.1, read on the forward strand.
CTGAATTGACGATATTGCCGTTTTCGAGGAAGTCGGAAACCTCATCACACGCCATGACTGCACAGTTGTCCTCACTCTCAGGCGTGGAAGCACCCAGATGCGGCAGCACAATCGCGTTCGGCTGCGCAAGCATCTCCTCCGAAGCAAAATCACAGACATATGCCGCGACCTTGCCAGCGGTCAGCGCCGCGTCCATTGCCGCAGTGTCAACCAGCTCGCCGCGCGCAAAATTGACGATACGCACGCCGTCTTTCATCTTCGCAATGGTTTCCGCGTTAATCAGGCTGCGCGTGGAGTCGAGCAGCGGCACATGCACGGTGATATAATCCGCGTCCGCGAAAATCTCCTCCAGCGTGACAACCGCAACCTTGGGGTCAAGCGCCGCCTTGGAGGCGTCGGACAGATACGGGTCATAGCCGATAACGTCCATACCCAGCGCAACAGCCGCGTTTGCAACTTTCCAGCCAATCGCGCCCAAGCCGATAACGCCAAGCTTTTTGCCCATGATTTCCGGGCCTGCATAGGTCGCCTTGCCCTTTTCGGCGGCGGGGCCGATATCGGGCGTGCCCGACAGGGACTGTACCCAGTTTGCGCCCTGCACCACCTTACGGGAAGCCAGCAGCAGGCCGCAGATCACCAGTTCCTTGACCGCGTTGGAGTTTGCGCCCGGGGTGTTGAATACAACAATCCCCTCGTCAGCGCAGCGGTCGAGCGGAATATTGTTGACGCCCGCGCCCGCGCGCGCAATGCATTTGCAGTTTTTGGGGAAAACGGTATCGTGCAGCTTCGCCGAGCGGACAAGGATTGCGTCATAGCTGTCCGACTCCTCGGCGCAATGGTATTTTGCGGCGTCAAGACGGCTGGTGCCAACCGTGGAAATTTTATTAAACAGCTTAATCTGATACATGGATGGGACTCCTTTTAAGAATTCTCGGCTTCAAACTTCTTCATGAAGTTTACAAGCGCCTGCACGCCTTCAATCGGCATCGCGTTATAGATAGAAGCACGCATACCGCCAACCGAACGATGGCCCTTGAGGTTCTCAAAGCCTGCGGCGGAAGCCTCCTTAATGAATTTCGCGTCAAGGTCTTTGTCGCCAGTTACAAACGGCACATTCATCAGCGAACGGGAGCTTTTTTCTACCGTGCCGTGGAACAGCTTAGAAGAATCCAGATAGTTGTACAGGACAGCCGCTTTCTTTTCGTTAATGGCCTTCATCCCTTCGAGGCCGCCCTGCTTTTTAATCCACTTGAATACCTTGCCGCAGATGTAAATACCATAGCAAGGGGGCGTATTGTACATCGAACCGCCGTCCACGTGGGTCTTGAACCGCAGCATGGTCGGTACCTGGTCTGGCAGCTCGTCGGGAATCAAATCCTCACGGATAATAGCGACCACCACACCGGCCGGGCCGATATTCTTCTGCGCGCCGCCATAAATCACACCATACCTGGTCACATCCATCGGCTCGGACAGGAAGCAGGAGGATACATCGGCAACCAGGGTCTTGCCCTTGGTGTTGGGCAGGGTGTGGAACTTGGTGCCGTAAATCGTATTGTTTTCACAGATGTAAACGTAATCCGCGTCATCAGAAATAGGCAGGTCGGAGCAATCCGGGATGTAAGAGAAAGTCTTGTCCTCGGAAGAGGCAATCGCGTTCGCTTTCAGGAACTTCTTTGCTTCGGTGTAAGCGCGCTTCGCCCAATGGCCGGTAATGATGTAATCCGCAGCGCCGTTCTTCATCAGGTTGATCGGCAGCATGGCAAACTGGAGGTGTGCGCCGCCCTGAAGGAAGAGCACCTTATAATTGTCCGGGATGCTCATCAGGCTGCGGAGATCCTGTTCGGCCTCACTCAGAATATTCTCGAACATTTCAGAGCGGTGGCTCATTTCCATTACGGACATGCCGCAGCCCTGGTAATCAAGCATTTCCTCAGCGGCTTCGCGCAAAACCTCTTCAGGCAGCATGGCCGGACCGGCAGAAAAATTGTAGATGCGTTTCATCTGGTGGAATCCTCCTTATTCATGATTGAAAATGAAAGCGATATAAAAACAGAAAACGGGCGCAGCAAAACCGCCGGCCCGATCCGAAACAATGATATGGAAGATTAAGGGATAGGGACCGTTCTTCCGCAGCGGCACGAAAGATCCGCCTGTATTATTTTACTGAATAAAAGTGCTAAAGTCAAGAAAAAACGAGCGGAATACTACACAAAACCGAGCGGAATAGTGCTGGAAAGTCTGTGAAAAATGGCAGGAACACGTTCGACGCGGGCGAAAAAATGATACTATCACTGAAAAATGAACGCAAAAAAGCGGGGCTTTCCCCCGCTTTATGCCGGTTGCGGCAACCTTTCCGCAAACCGTACAAACCTAAATGACATACAGAAACACCATCAAATAATGGCACGCGCTCCCGGCGATGACAAACAGGTGGAACAGCTCATGAAAGCCGATGCCGAGGTCAGGCTTTTTGACGATGTAAACCATGCCGCCGATGGTATAGCAGATACCGCCCGCCGCCAGCAACGCGATAGCCGGGGCAGGCATCCGCAGGATGGTACTGAAATCGACCATAATCGCCCAGCCCAGCGCCAGGTAAAGGGCCGTACCAATCACGCGCGGCGCGTCAATCCAAAGCAGCTTGACCGCGATACCGAACAGCGCGACCGCCCAAATCGCCAGCGTGAAATAAACCGACCTGGGCGCGGGCATGAACCGTAGCACAATCGGCGTATAGCTGCCCGCAATCAGCACATAAATCATGCTGTGGTCGAGTTTTTTCAGCCTCCGGATGATGGCCTCCCCTTTCAGGGAGAAATGGTAGACGCTGCTCGCGGTATACAGCCCGATCAGGGACAGGCAGAAAATCAGAACTGAAACAGCGGTCCGAAAGCTTGCACCGAAATGGTTCATATGGATCAGCATTGCCAACAGGCCGACCCCGGACAGCACCGCACCTATGAAGTGGGAATAACAGGAGAACGGCTCCCGCGCCTTTGCAAATACTTTTGGCATATCGTAACGCTCCTTTCTGGATATCGTTTTCATTACTACCTTATCTATAGTATACACCCTTATACGTCGTTTGGCAAGTCCTTCTTGAAGTTTTCTTTTCCATCGGTTATAATAGAACCATTGAGGGGCAAAAACCGCTGCCCCTGCGGAAAAGAGGGAAACAAAGACCATGTTTGAAGAAATTGTACGCGAGGTTTTCGCCGACCACGACCTGCTGCCGTCCGACGTGCCGCGGCTTGACCTGTACATGGACCAGGTGCTGACGCTGTTTGACGAGCATTTGAGCGACAATAAACGTTCGCCCGACGACAAGCTGATGACCAAAACAATGATTAATAACTATTCTAAAGAGCACCTGCTCATGCCGGTGAAAGGCAAAAAATACACCCGGCAGCACATCATGCAGCTGCTCTGCATCTACCAGCTCAAACAAGGGCTGCTGCTGAGCGATATCAAGGCACTGACCGCGCGCGGTGAAGAAATTGATTTCGAGCAGTGCTATCAAAAATTCCTGGAAATCAAAGAAGGGCTGCGCCAGTATATCCCGGATGAGCTGGCAAAAGCCGCCGGGACGGTAGACCTCAGCGACCCACAGGCGGTTCTGTCGCTCTGCTTATCCTTAACCGCAATGTCCACTTATATGCGCCGTTTGTGCGAAACGGTGATTGACAGTCTGCCAGACCGGAAGGGCTGAAAAGAAAACACCCCGGCAGGATATCCCGCCGGGGTGTTCGCATACGCTTTTATTACAGGGAAGATACGCTGTTTCAAATCCCGTTTACAATCCAAAGCGCCGGATTGCCTGTCTCAGCGCGCGGTCAAAGCAGGCAAAATTGTGCTGCGCCTGCCATTCCTCGAAGGCAAACGGGACACCCGCCTCCCGCAGCTGTCCGCAGAACCACAGGTGCTCCGGATAAAACCCGTCCTCGGTGCCGCAGGTTAAGTACAGCTCCGGGCGCTTCCCTTCCGGCACCCGCTTTGCCAGCTCCAGCACGTCAAGCTCGGGCTTCCACTGGTACTCCTCGCCGAAAATGGCGCGGAAATCCTGCACCAGCCGTTCCCCGAACCTTACCGCGTATTCCTCCGCCCCATTCTCGCACAGCTCCTTCAGCCCGCCGCGCAGGTCCAGGCAGCAGGAGGAGAACGCCGCGCATTTCCCGTAGCGCTCGGGTTTGGAAAGCGCGCATTTCAGCGCGCCATAACCACCCATAGACGCGCCCATCACAATGGTATCCTCCCGCTTGGCAGAAATATGAAACAGGCTGCCGCAAATTTCAGGCAGTTCCTCAGTGATATACGTAAAATAATCAAAACCATATGTCATATCGCAATAAAAGCTCCGCCCCACCTCAGGCATGATGTAAATGGTATTCCCGTCAGCGGCATAGTCCGCCAGCATGGAATAATCCAGCCAGCTTTGGTGGTTGCCGAACAGGCCGTGCAGCACATACGCGACTTGATAATGCTCCCACAAAACATTGGGCGTGACGATGGTCAGCCCGGTGTCCATTTGCAGGGTTTGGGAGAGCACACTTCCGTGCAGTCTCATCAGATTCACTTCCTTTGCTTCGATTTGCCACACCGACCCTTTCATGATACACCGGCTAATCCCCCCTGTCAAGCGCATCCAAAAACCATTAGACAGCACTTTTATGCCAAAACCGGCAAAAAAGGTCTGTTTTTCTGTGCACGAATGACATTGTTTCCCCCTTGGGAATCTGCTATACTTGGATACGGAAAAAAATCTAAGGTTAAAGGGGATTTGTTAAGGTCATGCAAAAGCAAGCGGCCCTTACGCAGCCGCGAATGCGCCTGTTCGACAACACAGCACTGTTCCATCTGATTTTACCGCTGATTATCGAGCAGTTCCTGACAATCGCGGTCGGCATGGTAGACTCCGTGATGGTATCCAGCGTTGGTGAAGCGGCGGTCAGCGCAGTTTCGCTGGTTGACACGGTGAATGTACTGATTGTAAACCTGTTCTCGGCGCTTGCCACCGGCGGCGCGGTCGTAGCGGGGCAATATTTAGGCAGGCAGGACAATGACAGCGCCGAAAAGGCGGGCAACCAGCTGCTGCTCTTTACGGGAGCGGCGGCGCTCGTGGTGATGGCGCTGGTCTATCTCGGCAGGAACCTGCTGCTGGATGTGGTTTTCGGCCATCTGGAAGCCGATGTCCGCGCCTATTGCTATACATATTTAATGATCGTTTCGGCATCCATCCCATTCATTGCGCTGTACAACAGCGGCGCGGCACTGTTCCGCGTGATGGGCAATTCCAATGTATCCATGATTGTATCAATCGTGATGAACACGGTCAACATCGTGGGCAACGCGCTGCTGATTTATCGGCTGCGGATGGGGGTCGCGGGTGCGGCCATCCCGACGCTGGTTTCGCGGGCGCTGGCAGCGGTGCTGGTTCTGATATTCCTGCGCCGTCCGGCACAATCCATCCGGCTCCGCCTGCCGTTTAACTTCCATTTTGACCGGGACATGGTCATGCGCATCCTACGGCTGGGCGTCCCGAGCGGACTGGAAAACAGCATGTTCCAGCTGGGCAAAATCGTGCTGTTAAGCCTGGTCGCAACCTTCGGCACGGCATCCATTGCGGCGAACGCGGTCGGCAACTCGGTCTGCTCGTTCCAGTCGCTGGCGGGCATGGCAATGAGCATGGCGATGGTAGCGGTGATCTCGCGCTGTGTCGGTGCGGGGGATGAAGAGCAAATCCGGTATTATATCCGCAAACTGATGCTGATTTGCTATGCGGTCATGCTGGCAACCAACCTGTTGATTCTGCTTGCGCTGCCGCTGATTCTCCAGGCCTACAACCTTTCCCCGGAGACAATGGCAATGGCACGCCAGGTACTGATTCTGCACGGTTCCTTCTGCTGTCTGATTTGGCCGTTATCCTTCACGCTGCCGAACGCGCTGCGCGCGGCGAACGATGTCCGCTTTTCGATGGTGGTTTCGGTTGCGTCGATGTGGCTGTTCCGTGTTATCTGCGGCGTAGTATTTGCAACTACGCTGGGCATGGGCATGTTCGGCACCTGGGCGGCGATGATTGTAGACTGGGCGGTCCGTTCGGTTTTCTTTGTCCACAGAATCCGCACCGGCGGCTGGAAGCGGACGGCATTCGGCTTGTAATTGCCTCCCCATAAAGCGCTAGCCGGGAAATTTCCCGCATGTATACCGGAGGAAAGCCCCGGATACCATAAATTTACGATTTTCAGAACCGGCCCGCCGCAAAGACAGCGGGCCGGTTTTTTATGCGCGGAAATTTTTACCGGCTATTGACTTTTATCCCTTACCATGCTAAAATAAAAATGTCAAGACAGGGGTGTCCGGCCAAGGCCGGGCTGAGAATGAAACCCTTAGAAGCTGCATTCCCGGGCGGGAAGTCTCCCCCGCTTCCAGAATGCAGGTTCTTGCACCTGATCCGGATCATGCCGGCGTAGGGAGTCGAACCGCAGAACATCACCACACTTCACAGAATGGTGTCAATGACGCGCCTTCGGCTGATACGTGCCGAAAGGCGCGTTTGTTTTGACACAAAAAATATTCTGGGAGGTTCTGAAAATGGAACGGACAATGGGAACGCGCCCGAACGCACGCGTGCGGGCAATGGTAGAATGCGCAATGCTGCTTGCCGCTTATATGGTACTTTCGCGCATCAAGTTTTTTTCGCTGCCGCAGGGCGGCGATATCACCCCGGCCGCGGGGCTGCCGCTGCTGATGATCGGCTACCGCCACGGCCCGAAATGGGCGTGCATCTCGGCGGTGGCTGCGGCACTGCTCGGCATGCTGCTCGACGGCTTTTACGCTCCCCCGGCGGGGACGGCAGCATCCCTGGCGCTCTGCTTACTGCTGGATTATTTCCTTTCCAAATTTTCCATTGTGGCGGCAGCCGGGTTCACGCACCTGATGAAAAAGAAAAACGCCGTAACCATTGGCATTTCCGCGATGATATCACTTCTGCTGCGCTTCCTGTGCGTTTTCGTGTCCGGCTTCCTGCTCTGGGGTTCCTATGCGCCGGAAGGGATGAACGTAATATATTATTCCTTCGCCTATAACGGGAGCTACTGTATCCCGGAGGCCATTTTAATCACGGTTGTCGCGGTCGCCCTGTACCGTACCGCACCGCGCCTGTTCAGTCGCCAGTGATCCTCGAAAGAAGGCTCCATCATGCTCAACCAACTGACCCGCCGGATGATTGCCCTTTACCGGGGCGAGCCACGACGTATCCAGCACTTTCTCAAAGTACACAGTCTCGCGCGCCTGATTGCCATTAGTGAAGGCTTGTCCGGCGATGCGCTGCTGACGCTTGAAGCAGCGGCATTGGTGCACGATATCGGCATTCAGGAAGCCGAGCGGCGTTTCGGTTACAACAACGGCAAGCTTCAGGAAACCTACGGCCCTCCCCTTGCGGAAGGATTGCTGCGCTCCCTGGGTTTTTCGGAAGCTGTCACCGCGCGCGTTGTTTGGCTGGTAGGGCATCACCATACCTATACCAATATCAGCGGACTCGATCACCGCATCCTGGTGGAGGCGGATTTCCTGGTCAACCTTTATGAGGACGGCGCGGAAGCGCAGGCAATCCAAGCCGCATATCAACGGGTATTCACAACCGGGAGCGGGCGTGCCCTTTGCCGGGATATGTTCGGAATCCAGTGAAAACAGCAAATAAACCGGCAAAAGCCGCTCCGAAACCGGAGCGGCCTTTCTCTATTGAAAGCGCCTTTCAAACCTCAATTGTCTGCCCGCAGGACAGGTAATGCAGCCGCGCCATCCGCTCTTTCATAAAAGCAAACTGCTCTGCGCCCGTGCAGTGACAGGTATAATATTCTGTCGGGAAACGGTTCAAGCACTCCGCAAAGCCTGCCAAAGCATCATCCAGCGGAAGCTTGGAAAAATGGAACCCGCCAATCAACACATCCGGCTGGAACCATCGGACGATATTCAAAATCCCTTTGTGAGAACACCCGCTGAACAAAACCCGCCTTCCGCGCTCCTCAACAAGCAAGTACTGCTCGTGGCGGAAATCCTCGGACAGCAATGCGCCGTCTATCCTCATCAGAAGGCCACTGCTGTCAATCGGGTATTCCCGTTCACGGTGATTGCAGGAATAGAGCGTCAGCCCCGGCGCAATCACGGTCTCGCCCTCAGAAAACCGCAGCCGGGGATTCGTTTTCAGCGAAACGTCCAAGCCAATATACCGTTCCGCGCCATGGTAATGCGGCTCGAACGCAAACCGGCTCAGATACACCGGCGCATTTTTATTCCGCTCCAAAAACGCCGCCAGCCCACCACCGTGGTCATAGTGCCCATGCGACAGCACGGCAGTCCCGACCGACGCCAAGTCAACGCCAAGCACCTCCGCATTGTGGGCAAACGCGTCGGTCTGCCCCATGTCAAACAGGATTTTTTGCCCTTCGATCTCCACAAAAAGGCTCAGACCGTGCTCAGTTCGCAGCTCCGGGCGCTCCGTCGTATTCTCAAGCAGTGCCGTAATTTTCATTCGGATTCCACAACCTTTCCTTTTTACCGAATCTGCCCTGTACGGAATGCTTCCATCATGGTCGCCGTCAGGCTTGCCAGGTTTTGCGGCGGCTCAATCTCCGACCGTTCCACCCATCCCGCCGCTGCAAGCTCCTGTTTATCCATATGGATTTCTGTGCTGCCATCCACATCGGCGGTGAATCCCACCAGCAGGTTGGAGTCCACGCCCCAGGGCTGGCTGCCGAAATAGGTGATATTTTTCACCCGCAGACCAACCTCCTCCTGTACCTCGCGGGCTACGGTCTGTTCCAGCGTCTCCCCGACCTCGCAGAAGCCCGCAAGCAGCGCAAGCCCGGTATACTCCCGTCCGGCGTACCGCGATACCAGCAGCCGTTCCCCGTCCTTGACCGCGATAATCACGGCGGGCATCAGCTTCGGATAGACCAGGTTCCGGCAGGCGGGGCACTCCATCGCGCGCTCGGCGGCAAACGGAACCATCTTATGCCCGCAGCGCCCACAATGGATAGTATCGCGATACCAGGAAAACAAATGATACGCCGTCATACCCGCAAACGCAAGCGCCGCCGCCATTCCCCCGCTGCTGAAGGAGCGGATCGCCACATAAGCAAAGCCAGGCAGCTCAATATCCGCCGTCCCGCCGTTGTTCAGCAGGTAATACGCCGTCTCGTCAATGGAAAACAGGAATTGCAGCTGCCCGATGTCCGTGATTGCCCCGGCAGCCAAAAGCCCGCCATACGTAGGGAGCACCCCCTCCCCGGCTTCGCTGGCAAGGGCGCGGTCCTCCCGCTTGTTCGCCCCACGGAACACAAACACCGGATCCCCCTCCCCCGGCAGGCTGCATTGATAATCCAGCCGGAACCTGTGTGGGAAAATGTCCTGAATCATAGCAATATCCCTCTCTTTTTACACAATCATAAATACCGAAAATCCGCAGCAAACGCCGATCCCGCACATAAAAACATCCGCCGCACAGTTGTTCACCTCTGCACGGCGGGAATATTTTTAAGATTACGGCATATTCGCCAGCGTCTGGCAGAAACGCATCAGGATAGACGCAGCCTGCGCACGCGTCGCGCCGCCCGCAGGGTCGAGCGTCCCCCGGTTAGTGCCGGAAACTAACCCCTGCGCAACCGCCCAGCCCATCGGATCGACTGCATATGGGGAAACGTCCGCCGCGTCCGAGAACCCGGACAGTGCCGCCGGAGCTGCCAATGCGTAACCCTTATACTGCGCATAGCGGTACAGAATGGACGCAAGCTGCTCCCTCGTAATAATATCATCCGGCCGGAACTGACCGTTAGAATAACCGCTCACAATGCCGTTGGAAGCCGCCCAAGCCACCGCGCCGGTGTAATACTGCCCTGCCGCGACATCGGGGAACGTGCCGCCCCCGGCTGCGGGCGAACCCTCCAAACGGTGCAGGATAGAGACAATCATAGCGCGGTTTGTCGGCACATTGGGCGAGAATGCCGCCGCAGAGGTACCGGACATCATACCGTGCTGATAAACATAGCTGACCGCGCTGTAGTACCACTCATGCGCCGGGACATCGGCAAACGACATGGGCGCCGTCTGCGCCGCGCTGTTCGTATCCGGCACAAAGACCGCCTCAACCGTGACCTTGCCGTCCGGCATAATAAAGGAAAATGTACCGTCGCCGCGTTCCGTCAGGTCGATTTCACGTCCGCTGCTGTCCAAAACCGCAATGCTTTGCAGCTTATAACCGGCATCCGGTTTCGCCGTAACCGTGACGGTATCGCCCTTCTCGGCATCCGAAGGGGAAACCCGGACGCTGCCGTTCCCGCTTTGGGAAGTGCTCACCTCATGCAGCTTGCCAGAGCTGCCGCTCGAAGTCGGGCGGGAGCTGCCGGAGCTGCTGCCGGAACTGTTGTTGCCCCCGGTGCTTCCGCCAGGATTCTCCTCAGGCTTTTCCGGTTCTGTGCTGCCTGCCTTGCGGACGGAAACCGGCCCTTCGGAAATCCGATTTTGATGTTCATTCAGCAGGATAATCTTACCGCTGCTGTCAAAGGTATGCTCAACCTCGGCGTTTGCGAATTTCAGCGTACCAAGCGAAATCTGCTGATCATCAACAATCGAAACAATCGAATCAACATAAATCGTTACGGCAGTATCATTCGTTTCATTTTCACCACGCACAACCTTGCCAAGCGAAATACGGGGCGCACTGCCTTCCGGCAGCGAAACTGGCGTAAATTCAATCTCATGCAGGCCGTCAACCGTCAGCTCCAGCTGTACGGAGTGGATCTGCCGGTCGGCAGGAAGCCCGGTAATCGTCAGGTCGGCAAACTGTCCGGCCATATCATATTCCACCACCGGGGAGGCCGCAGCCCCGGCAGCGGGGAGCATGCCCGCAAGCATGCCCGCCGCCAGGAGTGCGGAAAGGTTCTTTTTGATATTCATGGCGTCACCTCAATGATTACTGAAGGATGATGCGCGGAAGCTCGTCGCCGCCGGGCGTCTCAATCCAGAGCGTCTGTGCGGTCACCCGCTCGTCGGTTACTTCATCGGGCGTGGTGGAATTGGTCATCACAATACGCATCCGGCTGGGCAAAAGGTTCACGCCCGAGCAGTTGCTGACGGTCTCCTCGCCCTTCTCGACCTGAAGCGCGGCCTCCTTCTGGAAGTCCGGCACAAAGATAAACAGGCCGTCACTGATGGAGCTGACATCCTTGTCCGCATGCACCTCGGCAAACAAATACATGTCGCCGTTCAGGAAGCGGGTTTCGGTTTCAATCTTTTCCTCGGGTTCACCATCGGTTTTGGCATCGGTATAAGTTTTAGTGAACTCGCCCTCGACCTTCAACAGGCTATACACGGGGCCGCCGCGATACGTGCCGACGATTACCAATGTACCCGCCTTGATTTCGCCATAATCATTCGCCAGCACGCCAACCGCCGCGCCGGGATAGAACGCGACATCATCGCCCGCATAGCTGATGAACTGAACCGAATCCAGCGGGAAGCCCGTCGGGATACCAGTGATTTCCAGGCTGGTCACATCATACGTCCAAATACGGGTATCCGTGCTGTCAGTCCCCGGCTTGTTGAAGTAGGTCAGATAGCTGCTGGTATCCGCTGCAAGATTCGATTGACCGAAATCGCCGGAACGCGCGGTAACTGTACTGTTCTGATCGTTCACCTTCACGGTCGCGCTAACAGTATACGCACCGCTGCCGGGGATTGGATTCTCAGCCGTACCAACCAACTTGAGACCGGAAACCGCAGTTGTTTCCTTGAATGTTACCGTAATATTGCCGGTATCCTCTGCCCGTGCAATCGTATAGCTGCCCGGATCCACGGTCAAATCATATGCAATCCGTATCTCGGGCGGTACCGTCGGTGTGCTCTCCGCAAACCGGTTGCCCAAGCTGTCATACGCCGTCACCGTATAGGTGTAGGTCATATGGTTCGCCGAACCGACATGATCGGTAAATGTAACCTCGTTGCTTCCATCCGCAATGACAAAGCCAATCGAGCTGCCGCCCCGGCGGATTTCATAGCCCTGCACCTTGCCCGTAATGGTGGGGGTAATCGTCAAAACGACATCCTTGTCGTTCTTGACTTCAGCAGTTACGGAAATCGAACCGGATGCATTTGCCTCGTTCGCCAAACGCTCGCGGCGGCTCTGGTCGTTCAGGTACCAGATAGCGCGCGGCTCTGCCGGAAGCGCGTTCAAGGTACTCTTGACCGAATCACTCAGGCTCATGCCCCAGCGCTCAAAGAACTCCGTCAGGTTGGCGTTTGCCGTCTTGGAGGCGACAACGGCAACCTTTTCATCATACGTTGACGCAGTCCCCCAGTCACCGGCGTTCCACGCCTTGAAGAACCGGTGATAGAAGTCCATCGGTTGATCCTTACCGTCATAAGCAAGGTGCAGCTGCCAGTACATACCCAGCTGGACAAATACGTCATTGGACGCGCCCGGACGCGCCTGCGCGACCTTGTCAAAAATCTTCGTATATTTGCCGCTGCTTTCCAGCCTGGATGTCAGGGTATTGGACTTCCCGTCGTAGGTCTGCACCATGATGGAATAGATATTGTTGGTAATTTCGGCCTTGCCGAGCTTGTCCATATTGTGGCCGATTTCGTGGGCAATGCCCCAGCCAAACAGGCTGTTTGCTGCGCCGGAGAAGCTCTCCGTAACCGGGCTTCCGGTCAGCATGCCCCGGCAGGAGCCTGCACCGATACCAATATGGCTGCCCGCGGCATACATGAACGCGCCCTCAAACATCTGCATGCAGCGCACGTTCTGACGGACCGCAAAGCGGTTCTGACCGTTTTCGGTATCAATACCCTGCGTTGTCCGGCAAATCTGCATGATCTGCTCCCAGGCAAGGATGGTGTTTTCAATCGACTGTACCGTTGCGCCCGTCGGGACTGCCGTTACCGGAAGGGAGAGCAGCACAGAGGGAACCGAAATTTCGGTCACATTCTTGGGATTCTCAGCGCCTGTGGCGGACAATGTACCGCGATAAGCCGTCACTTCATCCAGATAGCTCTGAATCTTTGCCCGGCGCGCGTCCTCATCCAGCTCGTACCAATTCGCCAGATCGAGCGCCGGAATATCGGTCGCGCGGCGGATATGCAGCCCAACCTGACTGCCATTATTACCAGTATACGTAAAGTACAGGCTGCCGCCGTTATTCGATGCCTGCGAACCAATCTTCGGGATTGTAATCGTATTGCAGCCCGTCGTTACGGTTCCAATCGAAGCCTTCCAGGCGGAAGCCTCAGCGTTCGCCTGCGTTGCGAAAAGCTCAACCTTTTCCCCTTCCGGGATGTCGGCGTATACCGTAATCGTGCTGCCCGCATTCGCGCTCACGCCAAGCGGCTGAAGGATGCTGGCACCTTCCGCAACACGGTTCAGCCCACGCAGCACCACGCCGCTGCTCGTTCCGCTGTCCAGCAGCTCCTTTGCCAATGCCAGCTCATCCTTCAGGGTATCCGGATAGAGGCAGAAATCCTTGTTTGCCTCAAGCAGCGTCCCCAGCTCGGCAATCTGCTCCGCTGTGACGCCGGACGCCAGCTGCGTGTGCAGCGTATCGGCAAACAGCGCGTCAATCTTTGTGGGGATATCGTTTTCCGGGTCATACTCCACGAATTTCAGCTCGGACAGGCTGACCAGGTTATAGCCAATCTGCTCGACCGCAACCTGAATCTTTGTGATGCCCTCCAGCGGGCCAAAAGGCAGGATTGCGACGTGTGTCTGTGATGGATTGTTGCGCACATTTGGCCAAGTCTGCATGGCACTGCTGTTTCCGGTTGCGCCGTCATCCCGTCCGCCGTGATCCTCATCAGGGACAATCAGCTTGCCGTTCAGGCCGCCGTGTGCCGCGTCCGTCCAGACGCGGATGGAGTAGCAGCGCAGCCAATTCGGATACTGCCCGTCCAGACGTGGCACCCAGAGCGCCGCGCTCAGGCCAACCGGCTCGGTGAAGGTCACTTCTACATGCTCATTTCCATACCATTTACTTGCCGTCCAATGGGTCCTGTAGTCGTCATCCATAATATAGCTGATATTGAACGGCGGGTTGTAGCCGGACGCCACGTTCCCCGGTTCCAGCAGCCGGAAGCTTTGAATCTTGCTCCGGTCAAGCAGCGCCTTGGTCGGAAGCTCAACCTCATAGCTGACCGCCTTCGGCGTGCCGGATACCTGATTGGAGGCCGGACCGGTTCCCAGCCGGTTGACCGCCTCCACATATAAATAATAGGTGATATCGTTCGTCAGTCCGGTAATGGCCGTACTGGTCCCAACAATGCCGGAAATGACCTGCTTATCCGTCATTTCTTGCGAGGTGCTGTAGGTTACGGTATAAGTTTCCGCCTCCTTGCCCTCCTTCCAGGATACATCCAGCTTGCCGTCCCCTGCCTTGACGTTCACCATATTCACCTTTCCGGGAATCTTGGTGGTTTCCGGGGTCGCTGTGCATTCTACGGTGTCGCCGCGCCAGACCACTTCTTTCTTGTCGTTCTGCGAAACGGGGGTTACTTTGAAAGTATATTCGTCCCCGTTATCCAGTCCGGATACCGTACAGACGGTCGTTGTGGTATAAATCGGCTGATTGTCGGACTCGTCCCCGCCGGTTGTCTTATAATACACGACCTCATAACCGGTAATATTGGGCAGTGCCGCCCATTTCAGGCTGACCTGCTCATTGCCGGGGTCTGCGGACAGATTGCATACCCTGGTATTCGGAGGTACCGGGTTTTCGGGTACAATATCCTCCAGGAAGGAAATTGCCGCAACCGTAGCAAATTCGCCGCCTTCGGTTTTCGTCACGGTAATGGTAATCTTTTTCACCGGAACACGCTTGCCCAAATTGATGGTGATGGTTCTGACACCGTCGCCATTCTCATCAAGCAAATGGATATCTTCGGGGATTTGGTTCCTGAAGGGAACCTTCAGTTCCTTTTCTTCCCCATCATCATCATATGTAACGGTAATTATACCGTCGCGGATTTCGCCATCATCCGCTTTCGTCAGCAGCTTGAACTGCGACATTTCAATACCTTCGCCGCTGTCAAACTCAACTTCCGCGGTTACCGGCGTATCCTCCGTGATACGCTGGGTTTCATCTGTGCGGGTGAGCGTTTTCGTGATGGACTGATCCATCAGGACATTCACCGCGCTCTCATCCTCATGGCCTTCCATAGTGATCGTAGTCCCGTCCAAGGATTTGACTTCACCACCCGGCGGCGTCAGGCGTTCGGTATTGATGAGGCTTGCGTCACTGGTCTGGCTCAGCTCTTTGCTGTGGTTGACAATCGCGAGGTCTGTTACGTCAACCTCACCGTCGCCGTTCAGGTCAAATGTTTCCTTGTCGTCATCTGTCAGTTTATCCTTGAGCAGCACATCGGAAATCATTTTCACGTCTTTACTGTCTACGGCATTATCATGATTCGTATCATCCAGATTGCCAAGCGTGAAGCTGCTGTCACCTGTGCCGAGGGTAAGATGCTGCGAGTAGTCACCTATCGTGATGTTCTTAGCAAACTCCTTATATCCCCGGCCTTCAAACGTCAGTTTATAATTTCCCTGCGGCAAATCATCAAACGTCAGGTCAATCACCTGTACGTCGTTCTCAATGCTGCGCCTGTCCATTTCGCCCAGTTCAACGGTTTTTTTCAGGGAATCACCAGTCAGCGTGGCAGTGACATTGCGATCCTGGAGCGCCTTTTTCTCCTGCGGGAAATCCAAACGCAGCGTTGCCTCGATTTTGCCCGTTACATCGGAATCCTCAGCCGCAGCGAGCGGAACGGGCGGACTTTCTACATGTACGGATACAGCCCCTGCCGCCGGGGTACCAGACAGCAGCATGGATGTCGCCAATAATGCTGACAGCATCCGGTTTTGACCTATCATACTTCAACTTCCTTTCCATTATCATCCATTCGGTGTGAACAGTGCACCCCTATTATAGCAGATGCAGGAAGGGCTTACAAGTGGTATTTTCCAGCGGCGAAAAATAATATTATAGGCGCTGTTTTCGCGAAAATGATATACTTTTAGGAGACTTTGCAGTTGAGGGTTCCCGGAGATGGGAAATGGAAAACCGCCGTGAAACGGTTGGAATACCGTTTCACGGCGGCTGGTTCTCTGCGTTTTGTTCTCAGGAGATCTTTGCCATCCAAAGCCCGTGAAGGTTGCAGTAAGCGTACACCGCAACCGGCTTGTCGCAGTCACAGACCGAAAAGCGAAGCGTCGTGTCGTCACCCGGGTGCAGATCGCGGCGCATGCTGCCGTGCTCGGTTTCAACGACAACCCATTCCATCAAATGGTCGTCGTTCATCGGGTGCGAAGCCTCGCCAAGTCGGACAATCAGCGCGCCATCCTCGCGGCTGACGACCGGCACATGCTTTTCGTGCGCGCCGTCCGTGGTGTTCGGGGTCAGCTCCGTCATCTCGTGGTTGCAGCAGTACAGCGGAACGCCTGCATCGTGCACCATTTCGGTGACATTCCCGCAGTGCTCACATAGCAGAAACTTCATGTTTATCACTCCTTTTTCAGAAGTTTGCCCATGTTCATCATTATTTATTCATATTGTCCTTTGCAAGCCAGAATTACGATAACGTCCTCTACGACTTTGTAGGTTAGCCGATCTATATCGCTGATACGGCGGCTCCATAAACCTGTCAGGCCATACTTCAACGGTTCCGGCTTGCCAATCCGGTCAAAAGGATCAGCTTCCGCCGTAATCTCGAACGAAATACGCCGTTCCTGCTCGATTTTCTTACAGCAAATATTCAGGTCCATACCCATGCGCCGGCAAATATCCTCCGAGTTTTTTTGCGTTGTTCGTCCATGCGAAAATTGACGTTTCTGCTTTGTGCCACAGCAAACACCTCCTTACACCTATGTAAATCAAAATGATGCTGTGTAAAGGACATTAGCTGTATAAAAAATGTTTTCTATGGCCGCATTCAATGCCAATCCACACGCCCGTTGTGTAAACAGTTATCCCGCAGCGGCAGCGGCCTGCTCGAAGGTCTCAACAGGCACCGCACGGAATTCCGGATTGATTTTGCGCGCGAACCCGGTCAGCGTCTTGCCCGGGCCGATTTCACAGCCGCTCGTAAACCCGTCCGCAATCGCGTTATTGAATAAGGTTGTCCATCGGACCGGTGAAACCATGTGCTTTTCCAGATGTAAAGGCATTTCCTTAACACTCAGCCTTTCGCCGGTCAGGTTGGTATAAATCGGCATTTTCGGCTGCTGGAACGTCAGCCCTTCCACAAACGCCCGCAGCTGTGCCGCCGCCGCCTGCATCATCGGCGTATGGAACGCACCGCTGACCGCGAGCGGCATCACCCGCCGCGCACCCGCCGCCTTGCATGCCGCCGAAGCCGCCTCGACCGCTGACCGTTCACCCGCAATCACCAGCTGTCCCGGAGAATTATAATTCACCGGCAGGACAATGCCGCCCGCCTCCCGGCAAGCCGCTTCCACCGTCTCGTCCGGAAGCCCCAGCACCGCCGCCATGCAGCCATCCTGCGCGTCTGCCGCCGCCTGCATCAGCTGGCCGCGCCGCCGCACCAGCCGCAGGCCGTCCGCCAGCGACAGCACGCCGCCAGCCGCCAGCGCCGTATACTCGCCCAGCGAGAAGCCCGCCGCCGCGTCAAATGTAACCCCGCGCTCTTCCAGCGCCGCCAGCGCCGCCAACGAGTGCGTAAAAATCGCAATCTGCGACAATTCCGTGCGCGAAAGCTCGTCCGGGGCCGAATCCCGGCACGCCGCCAGCACGTCAAACCCCGCTGCTTCGCCCGCCGCGTCAAAAATACGTTTCGCCGCCGCGCTCTGCTCCGCAAGGTCCACGCCCATGCCCGGATGCTGCGCACCCTGCCCCGGAAAAAGTGCCAATGCATATCTCATAAAATCTACCTCATTTGTGAAAAATTCAGCGCGGAATTTCTTGACAATCCTGCTCACTCTTATTATAATTATATCAGTTTTATTTGTCAATCAAATTATTTGAAATGCTAATCCATCTACACTGATATGGAAACAAAAAGAAACTTATAAAGGAGGCGCACTTTGGGCAGCAAAATCACAGGCTTTGGTGCGTACCTGCCCCCGGAAACGCTGACGAACAGCCGCCTGGAAGGGCTTGTAAATACCAACGACGAATGGATTGTCCAGCGCACCGGCATCCGCGAGCGCCGGATTGCACGGGGCGAGGGCACAGCGGCACTCGCGGCCAAGGCGGCGCGGCGCGCGCTGGCAGACGCTGGGCGAAGCCCAGGGGAGCTTGACCTCATTATCGCCGCGACCGTCACCCCCGACTGCTTCACGCCCTCGGCAGCCTGCCTGGTACAGGCCGAGCTGGGCGCGGTGAACGCGGCGGCGTTTGATTTGAGCGCGGCGTGCTCAGGCTTTGTCTACGCACTCGACACGGCGGACAGCTTCATCCGCTCCGGCAAGTTCCGCACGGTTTTAATTCTGGGCGCGGAGACGCTGAGCCGTATTATTGATTATACCGACCGCTCGACCTGTATCCTGTTCGGTGACGGCGCGGGCGCGGCGGTTGTGGAGGCGTCGGAAGAAAACGGCGTCCTGAGTACCTATCTTTGGGCGGACGGCGCAAGCGGGCACGTCTTGCGGGCGCAGGCGCTGCCGCAGGATGAGAATCCTTTCGGAACCCGTGCCCCCCGTGAAATCTCCGACCGTGCGGTCTCAATGGCGGGCGGCGAGGTGCTCCGCTTCTCGCTCTCGGAAGCGCCCAAGGCAATGGACGAAGCGCTCCGCCGCGCGGGGCTGACGATTGCGGACATTGATTGGGTCGTCCCGCATCAGGCAAACAAGCGCATTATCAGCGGCATTATCCGCCGCTATCATCTGCCAGAGGACAAGGTCTATATGAATATCGACCGGTTCGGCAATACCTCCAGCGCAACCATCCCCATCTGCTTAGCGGAAATGCGGGAGCATGGCCTGCTCGCTTCAGGGCAGCGGCTGCTGCTGGTCGGATTTGGCGGCGGCCTGACCGCGGCCTCTGCAGTGATAGCGCTTTAGCAGCACGACATAACCAATTCAACTTGGTTTTCAGCGAATAAAAGAATCAGGGCAATATGAGGAAAAAAGACATGAAAACAAGGCTTACCGAACTTTTAGGAATCGAATATCCGGTGATCCAAGGTGCAATGGCATGGGTCGCCGAGCATAACCTGGCGGCGGCGGTCAGCGAAGCCGGCGGCTTGGGTATCATCGCGGGCGGCGCCGCCCCGGTGGATGTCATTCGCGAGGAAATCCACAAGGCGCGCGCGCTGACGCGCAAACCGATCGGTATGAACATCATGCTGCTGTCGCCCAACGCGGACGACCTGGCGCAGCTTGCGGTAGACGAAAAGATTGAAGCGCTGACCACCGGCGCGGGCAATCCGGGCAAATACATGGACGCGTGGAAAGCGGCGGGCATCAAGGTAATGCCGGTTGTCGCGTCGGCGGCGCTGGCCAAGCGGATGGAGCGCGCGGGTGCGGACGCGGTGATTGCGGAAGGCATGGAATCCGGCGGGCATATTGGCGAAACCACGACCATGGCGCTGCTGCCGCAGGTTGTGGACGCGGTATCCATCCCGGTTGTCGGCGCGGGCGGCGCCGCTGATGGACGCGGCATGGCGGCGATGCTGGCGCTCGGCGCGGAAGGCGTGCAGTGCGGCACAGTTTTCCTGACCGCCGACGAATGCGTCATTCACGAGAAATACAAGGAAATGGTACTCAAGGCAAGCGACATTTCGACGGTCGTGACCGGCCGTCCGAGCGGCCACCCGGTGCGCTCGCTCAAGTCGCCGATTTCACGCGAATGTCTCGCGCTGGAAAAGGTCGGCGACGACCGCTCGCTCGAGGAGCTGGAAGCCATCACCGCCGGGGCGCTGCGCCGCGCGGTACAGGACGGCGACTGGCAGAAGGGTACTTTTATGGCGGGGCAGGTCGCCGGGCTGGTCAACAGCTGCCGCCCCTGCCGGGAGATTGTAGCAAATATGACCGCAGACGCGGCGGAACGCCTTTCCGCCCTTGCAGCACGGTTTGGGAACGGGGTGTAACGTAATGGCTACAGCAATTGTAACGGGCGCTTCCCGCGGTATCGGCGCGGCAATCGCGCGGGAATTGGCAGCGCGCGGGCATGATGTTGTCCTCAACTGCGCGGGTTCGCTGGATAGGGCCGAGGCCGTCGCGGCGGAATGCCGGGAAAAGGGCGTGCAGGCTAAGGCAATGGCCTGGGACGTTTCCGACTTTGCGGCCTGCCAGGCGGCGGTGAAGCAGGTTAAGGATGAGCTGGGCGCGCCGACCATCCTGGTCAACAACGCGGGCATTACAGCCGACGGCCTTTTGCTCCGCATGAAGGAAGAACAGTTCGACAAGGTGCTCCGGGTCAACCTGAAGGGCACTTTCAATATGATGCAGGCCTGCTCGGCGGTCATGGTACGGGCAAGGACCGGGCGCATCGTCAACCTGTCCTCGGTGGCAGGCGTGATGGGCAACGCGGGGCAGGTCAATTATTCGGCAAGCAAGGCGGGGGTCATCGGCATGACCAAGTCGGCAGCTAAGGAGCTGGGTGCGCGTGGCATCACCGTGAACGCGATTGCCCCCGGCTTCATCGCGACCGACATGACCGACGCCCTGCCTGCGGAGGTACGGCAAAAGGCGGAACAGCAGATCGCGCTGGGCCGGTTCGGCAAACCGGAGGAAATCGCGGCGCTTGCGGGCTTCCTCACGTCGGACGCGGCAAGCTACATCACCGGGCAAGTGATTGTAGCCGACGGCGGGCTCGGCTGAACGGGACAGGAAAGGAGAGGCAAATGGAACGAGTAGTTATTACCGGTGTGGGGGCAGTCACACCGGTCGGCAACGATGTGCCGCAGTTCTGGGACAGCCTGGTGAACGGCGTTTGTGGGATTGCGCCCATCACGCGCTTCGATACGGCTGATTTCAAGGTCAAGGTCGCGGCGGAGGTCAAGGGGTTTGACCCCACCAAGTATGTAGAGCCGCGTGAGGCCAAGCGGATGGACCGTTTCTGCCTGTACGCGTTGGCGGCGGCACAGCAGGCGGTGGACCAGGCAAGGCTCACCGAGGGCACTTTTGACCCCTACCGCACGGGCGTGATCTTCGGCTCGGGCGTGGGCGGCCTGACCGTTGTCGAAGCCGAGGTGGAAAAGATGGGTGTCAAGGGCCCGTCCCGCGTTTCCCCGCTGTGCATCCCGATGATGATCGGCAACATGGCGGCGGCGCATATCTCCATGCGGTTCGGCTTCAAGGGCGAAAGCTTTTGCCCGGTAACGGCCTGCGCCACTGGCAACCACGCCATCGGCGAGGCCATGCGCGCCATCCGGCACGGGTATCAGGATGTCGTCATTGCAGGCGGCACCGAAAACGCGATTACCCGGATTGGCATGGCGGGCTTCCAGAATATGAAGGCGCTGCACACCGGCGACGACCCGGCGGCGGCTTCCATCCCGTTCGACGCGCGCCGTTCGGGCTTCGTCATGGGCGAGGGCGCGGGCGCGGTCGTACTCGAGAGCCTGAGCCACGCCAAGGCGCGCGGCGCAAAGATTCTGTGTGAGACTGCGGGCTACGGCGCGTCCTCGGACGCTTACCATATCACCAGCCCCGACCCGGAGGGCGAAAGCGCGGCACATGCCATGCTCGCCGCCATCCGGGACGCGGGCCTGGCCCCGGAGGATGTGACCTATATTAACGCCCACGGCACCTCTACCCCACTGAATGAGAAATACGAAACCATTGCCATCAAAAAGGCGTTTGGCGGCGCGGCAAAGTCCGTGCATGTTTCCTCCACCAAATCCATGACCGGACATCTTCTGGGTGCAGCGGCGGCAATTGAAGCGATTGCCTGTGTATGCGCCATCCGGGACGGCATCATCCCGCCGACCATTGGCTATCAGCAGCCCGACCCGGACTGCGACCTGGATATTACCCCGAACAAGGCGGTGCGGACGCCGGTGGAAGCGGCGCTTTCCAACGCACTCGGCTTTGGCGGGCACAACGCCACGCTGCTGCTGAAAAAGGTATCGGAATAAAGGATATATTATCTCCATACTTGATGAATCAAATGAATATGCGTATAATAGATACATGCTCTGATAAATCGAAATTCACTTGATACGCAGGATATATATCATGGAATATATCATTACTTTCACATGGGACAGTGATGCCGGTGCATGGATTGCAACAAGCGATGATATTCCCGGCTTAAGGCTGGAATCAGGCTCATTTGATGCCCTGTTGGAACGCACCCGGTTCGCGGTTCCGGAACTGCTTGCCTTAAATAATGACAGCAAAAATGTCTATTCTTTAACCTTTCGTTCTGAACGCCGGGAACGGATCGCGCTCTAATGGCAGAGTATAAAAAACGCATCAGGGAAATCCTTTCCCAAAACGGATGTATTTTCTGTCGCCGTGGAAAAAGTGGCCATGATATCTGGTACAGCCCAATTACGAACCGGCATATTACAGTCGATACAAAATCAAATCAAGGCATACAGCAAATGCAATTCTAAAGCAAAGCGGGGTTTCCTACAAATTCCAGCCTTTGCACATCGTAATAAGAGAAGGTATCAAAATCATGCAGGATATCAAACAAACCGTCCTGGAGCTGATGGACGCTGCCGCCGCACGCGGCCTGGCCGAATTCGAGCTGGAAACGGACGACTTCAAATTAAAGCTCAAGCTGTCCGGCGACGCCCCGGCGGTGCCGGTTGCGGCTGTAGCGGTCCCCGTTGCGGCAGCCTCAACCGCTGCTGTCCCGGCAGCAGCCCCCTCCCCTTCCCCGCAGTCCGCATCGCCCGCCCCGACAATCCCCGAGGGCCGCACGGTCGAAGCGCCGCTCGTCGGCATCTTCTACGCCGCCCCCGCCCCGGAGGAGCCGCCCTTTATCGAGGTCGGCCAGCAAGTCAAAAAGGGCGACACCCTCTTTATCATTGAAGCGATGAAAACCATGAACGAAATCCCCGCCCCCTGTGACGGTACCATCAGCCACATCCTGGCGCAGTCGGGCGATATGGTAGAGTACGGCCAGGTGGTCGTTGTGATGGAGGAAAAGCAATGACACTGAACCGTGAAGAAATCGAAAAAATCATCCCGCACCGCGCGCCCATGCTGCTAGTGGACCGCATCACCGAGCTGACCGAGGACGGCGCATCCGGTGAGCTGGATGTCAAAGACGACGCCATGTTTGTACAGGGGCACTTCCCCGGCAACCCCGTCATGCCCGCAGTATTCGAGCTGGAAGCCATTGCGCAGGTCGGCGCAGTCGCCATCCTGTCCCGCCCGGAATTCGCGGGAAAAACGGCGTACTACGCTTCGATTGACAAGGCGAAATTCCGTCAGATGGTACACCCGGGTGATACCCTCCACATGACCGTCAAGCTGACCAAGCTGCGCGGCGCGTTCGCCGTTGCCGAGGGCGCGGCCTACGTGGGCGGCAAGCTCGCCGCCCAGGCGGAAATCAAATGCGCCATCGGCGAATAACCTCCAGGGCACTGGACGTATTGTCCAATAAGGAGAACCAAAATGTTTGACAAGGTATTGATCGCCAACCGCGGCGAAATCGCGGTGCGCATTATCCGGGCTTGCCGCGATCTGGGCGTTGTTTCGGTCGCGGTCTACTCGGAAGCCGACAAGGAAGCGCTCCACGCGCAGATTGCCGATGAAGCCGTCTGCATCGGGCGCGCGCCCGCGTCGGAAAGCTATCTGAATATGCAGAACATCATTGCCGCCGCGATTGCCGCCGGTGCGCAGGCCATCCACCCTGGCTTCGGCTTCCTGTCCGAGAACGCGGATTTTGCCCGTCTGGCGCAGGAAAACGGCCTGGTATTCATCGGCCCGCGCCCGGAAACGATTTCGCTCATGGGCGACAAGGCCGAGGCCAAGCGGCAAGCTATTGCGGCAGGCGTCCCGGTTGCACCGGGCACGGACGGCGCAGTCGCCGGCTTTGCCGAGGCGCAGCGCGAGGCGGCACGCATCGGCTATCCGCTGATGCTCAAGGCTTCGGCAGGCGGCGGCGGCAAAGGCATCCGCGTAGCGCGCGACGAAAGCGGACTGAAAGCGGCCTACGACAACGCCTCCTCCGAGGCCGAAGCCAATTTCGGCGACGGACGGCTGTACCTGGAGCGTTTCGTCGAGAATCCGCGCCACATCGAAGTACAGGTGCTGGGCGACGCGTATGGCAATGTCGTGCACCTGTTTGACCGGGAATGCTCCATCCAGCGCCGCCATCAAAAGCTGATTGAAGAAGCCCCGTCGGTGTTCGCCGATTTCGCGGATGACGGCCTGCGCGGCCGCATGTGCGAAGCCGCCGCCGCCCTGGCACGCCGGGTCGGCTACCGTGGCGCAGGCACGGTGGAATACCTGGTGGATGCCAGCCGCAATTTCTACTTCTGCGAGATGAACACCCGTATCCAGGTCGAGCACCCGGTGACTGAGCTGGTGACCGGCATTGACCTGGTATGCGCCCAGCTGCGCATTGCGGCGGGCGACCCGCTGTGGTTCACCCAGGAGGACGTCAAGCTGCGCGGCCACGCCATCGAGTGCCGCCTGAACGCGGAGGATCCCGCGCGGAACTTCGCCCCCTGCCCCGGCAAAATCGCCGCCATGCACCTGCCCGGCGGCGCGGGCGTCCGGGTGGATACGGCGGCTTACCAGGGCTATTCCATCCCGCCCTTTTACGACTCCATGATTGGTAAGCTGATTTGCTCGGGCACGACGCGGGAACAGGCGATTGCCCGCATCCGGCGCGCGCTCGCCGAAACGCTGTTCGACGGCGTGACGACCTCGGCGGACTACGCCATGCAGATTTTAAGCTCTGACCGCTTCCGTCGAGGCGATTTCCACACCGGCTCGCTGGAAAACGGGGATTTTGATGAGGAAGGAAAGACTGCCGCATGCTGATTGACCTGTTTCAAAAAACCCGCCGCACTTCCATGCAGATGAAACACCAGGCCGCCGAGGAGCGCCCAGACATCACCTGCAAAGGCTGCGGCAGGAAGCTTAACGCGCGTACTTACGGCAAGAACCTGTATGTCTGCCCCTACTGCGGGCGGTACAGCCGTTTGCTGGCGCGTACGCGCATCCGGCAAGTTGCCGACAAGGACAGCTTTCGCGAGCTGGACGCGGGGCTACGCACGCTGGACCCCATCGGCTTCCCCGGCTACCCGGAGAAAATCGCCGAGCTTGCCGAAAAAAACGGCATGAATGACGCGGTAATTACCGGGGAATGCACCATCGGCGGGATACGCGCCTGCCTGGGCGTGATGGACAGCCATTTCATGATGGCATCCATGGGCAGCGTAGTCGGCGAGAAGCTGACCCGATTATTTGAACATGCAACCCATAAAAAGCTGCCGGTCATTATCTTTACGGCATCGGGCGGCGCGCGGATGCAGGAAGGCATGTTTTCGTTGCTACAAATGGCCAAGGTTTCGGGTGCGGCCGAGCGCCACAGCCGGGCGGGCGGACTTTACGTCACCGTGCTGACCGACCCGACCATGGGCGGTGTCACCGCGTCCTTTGCCAGCCTGGGCGATATCATCCTCGCCGAGCCGCGCGCAACCGTGGGCTTTGCCGGGCGGCGCGTGATTGAGGGCACCATCGGCGAAACCCTGCCCGACGACTTCCAGTCGGCGGAGTTCCTGCTCGCGCACGGCTTCTGTGACCAAATCGTACCGCGCAACCGCATGAAGCAGACGCTGGAAAAGCTGCTGAAGCTGCATGCCGCGCCGAAGAAAAGGAGGGCAAAGGGATGAAAACCGCAAGCGAACGGATGGCCATCATCCACCAGCCCAAGCGTCCCCATATTGAGGAAATTATCGGCGCGGTGTTCGATGATTTCATCGAACTGCACGGCGACCGTTATTTCGGGGAGGATCACGCCATCTGCGCCGGCATCGCGACGCTGAACGGCCAGCCGGTCACGGTCATTGGCCATCGTCATGGCACGACCACCGAGGAGAATATCCGCGCAAACTTCGGTATGCCCCACCCGGAGGGCTACCGCAAAGCGCTGCGCCTTGCCAAGCAGGCCGAAAAGTTTGGTCGTCCGGTCATCTGCCTGGTGGATACCGCGGGCGCGTTCTGCGGGGTTGGCGCGGAGGAGCGCGGTCAGGGCGAGGCGATCGCCCGTAGCCTCTATGAATTTATGGCGCTGCGCACGCCGGTCGTGTCCATCATCACCGGGGAAGGCGGTTCCGGCGGCGCGCTGGCGCTGGCGGTTGCCGACCGGGTGCTCATGCTGGAAAACGCGCTGTATTCGGTCATTTCGCCGCGCGGTTGCGCTTCCATCCTCTGGAAGGATGCCAGCCGGGAGGGCGAAGCCGCCAACACCCTGCGCATTACCGCCGAGGATTTGCTTTCCTTCGGCATGATTGAAGGGATTATCCCGGAAAAGGGCAGTATCCCAAAGAACATTAAAAAAGCACTCGAAGCGGCGCTTTCCGAGCTGTCCAGGGAAGGCAGCATGGACACACTGCTGGAAAAGCGATATCAAAAATTCCGTAAAATCGGTGTTTTCGCAGAAAAGACCGGTGAAAGCGGGTTTTCATAAATCAATGAATCAAATTTAAGTAAGGAGTTGCCACTATGTTTGAAAAAATCTGTGCCCTGCTCGCCGATAAGTTTGACGCGGATGCGTCCACGCTGACCGCCGAGACCTCGATCAAGGACGACCTGAACGCGGATTCCCTGGACATCGTCGAGCTGATGATGGATCTGGAGGAAGAATGCGGCATCACCATCCCGGACGAAGACGCGGTTAAAATGTCCACCATCGGTGATATCGTTTCCTATATTGAAGCGCATCAGTAATCTAAATTACAGCAAAAAACAGGTCAGGCGGAGTACCCGGAAAACGGGCTTCCGCCTGACCTGTTTTATATTAAACCTGTTTCAGAAACCTTTGAAAGGTCATCTGATATTTCTCAAATTCCCAAACATCACGAATAAACAGGGGCCGAACCTGATCATAAACGGCCCCATTTATATGTATATCCTACTCTTTTGATCATAAAACCAACATCAGGTTATTATAATTAAGTTCCTTTGCTTTTCTCTGAACAGAAAACCAATCAATAATTGTCAGCACACCACATAGGCCAAGCGTCAGAAGCTTCAAAATCCCCATCCCTGTTTCCCCGAGCATAAACCGGTCAATCCCAAGACTTCCAAGAAAAATTGAAACCAGCAAAATCGTAGTCGGATCCTTGAATTCGACTGACGAAATCAGTGCAAATTTCTTCTCATCTGCTTCAGCTAATTTCTGCTTTAGAAAAACAATCTTTTCAGCTGGCAAATACTTCTGATTTGTCATAATATACATATCAATTCGTTCCTGTGTCATAGCTTAATGTCTCCTCTCTTTTTTACAGCCATATACGAAGCATGTAGCAAACAAATGCAAGCACAGCAAATCCATACAGAAAAGCATCAAACATGCATTTTCCTCTGAAAACAGGGATATCTTTATGCGCATATAGAAAGACAAACAATGGAGCTGGCAGAAACACCGGATTCATTGACACAGCTTCCCACCATCTGCCGTGAAGTGCAAGCACCCATGCCCTCGTCAATCCGCAACCCGGGCAGCGGATTCCGAACAGCCGATAAACGGGACAGCCATAAACCGCAAACACCCATAAAATACCAAATAACACAATATGTATTCCGGCTGCCTTCAGCGGTTTTTCCACTTCTTCCCTCCCATATTCTTTTACACCCCTTCAAAGTACAATATTACAATACCATAGTATTTTTAATTTGTCAAGAAAAATAATACTATAGTATTGTAATACTTTCTTCCGGAGGGAACGCCATGCTGAATCAACAAATCAGGTCACTTCGTTTATCGCGTAAAATGAGCCAGGTAGAGCTTGCTAAGCTGCTCAATGTAAGCAAACAAAGTGTTTCTAACTGGGAAAATGATAATATTCTGCCCTCTATAGAAATGCTTGTAAAGCTTGCCGGTGTTTTCTCCGTTACAACGGATTTTTTACTGGGTCTGGAATCTGGCAGCTCACTTGATGTAACCGGACTTTCAGACGAAGCCGTGGCTCATCTGCGCCTTCTCATTGACGATTTGCGCAGGCAGTAAATAGGAAACAGCGTTCCACCATAAAAGGAAAACATATCCTTCAACAATGAAACGCTGTTTTATTCTATTGAAAATTCAAATCGGGGTTATTTTCGATAAAGAATGCGGATGGAATTCATCACGCAAAGCATCGCCACACCGGTATCCGCAAAAACCGCCATCCACATGTTTGCAACGCCCGCAAAGCCGAGTACCATTACCAACGCTTTAATAATCAGCGCAAACACGACGTTTTGCCACGCAATGCGCCCGGTCGCCCGTGCGATTTCCAGCGCCTGTGGAATCGCTTCTACGGAAGAAGTCATAAAAACCACATCCGCCGCCTCGATTGCCGCATCCGCGCCGCTTCCCATCGCCGCGCCCACGTCAGCGCCCGCCAGCACCGGCGCGTCATTGATGCCGTCGCCTACAAACATCACCGCGCCGTGCTCCGCGCGAATCTTTTGCAGCGCGGACAGCTTTCCCTCGGGCAGCAAGCCCGCATGCACCAGCTGAATCCCGGTTTCCGCCGCAACCGCGTCCGCGCTGGCCTGCGCGTCGCCGGTCAGCATAGCGGTTTTCAGCCCCAGCGCCTTCATTGCGCCAACCGCCCCGCGCGCTTCCCGCTTGATAGTGTCGCTGATCACCAGATAGCCGACAAATTTTCCGTTCAGCGCAAGCAATACCTCCGTGCCGTAAGAGCTGCCCTGATATGCGGAAAGCTCAATATTTTCGCTTTCCAGCAGCTTGCGGCTGCCGCACAGCGCTTTCCCTCCGGCAAACATCGCCTCGATGCCCCAACCGGAGATTTCCCGGACAGACTGCGGATGCAAAATCACAATCCCGCGCTCCTCCGCTGCGGAAACAATGCTGTGCGCAATCGGATGGGTAGAACCTGATTCACAACCCGCCGCGAGCGCCAGCAGCCGCACCTCGTCCAAGCCGTTTGCCGGAACGCAGGACTGTACCACGAAATTCCCTTCGGTAATCGTGCCGGTTTTATCCATAACAACCGCTTTGATATCCTTCATGACCTCGAGCGCCACGCCGCCCTTGAATAGGATGCCGCGCTTGGAGCCTGCGCCAATCCCGGAAAAAAACGCCAGCGGCACGCTCAGCACCAGCGCACAGGGGCAGCTGATAACAAGGAAGGTAATCGCGGTATAAATCCAATAATTCCAGTTGCCGGTCACCAAGGAAGGAATAACCGCCGTCGCCAACGCCAGAAGCACAACGACCGGCGTATAAATATGTGCAAAACGGGTAATGAAACGGTCAATTTTCGGCTTGCTTGCCGCCGCATTTTCAACGGAATCGAGAATCCTTGTCACCATGGATTCACTGAGCGGCTTTTCGACCCGCATTTGCAGCAAACCGGAGGTGTTGACACAGCCGGAAATCACCGAATCCCCTGCCCCGACCGCGACCGGGACGGGTTCACCGGTCACCGGCGAGGTATCAATCCGGCTTTCGCCATCCACAATTACGCCGTCAAGCGGGATGCGGTCGCCAGGGCGTACCTGCACCACGTCGCCAACCATTGCATCCTGCGCAGGAATCTCACGGATGCCCCCGCCTTCCACCAGGCTCACAACCTCGGGGCGGAGATCTACCGCTTCCATAATCTGGCTGCGGCTGCGCTCGACCGCAATCTGCTCGAACAGCTCACCCACGCGGTAAAACAACATCACGCCACAGGCTTCCGGATAGTCCCGAATGGCGATTGCCGCAATGGTGGCAAGGCTCATCAGGAAATTTTCATCGGTCAACTGGCCGTGCATCAGATTTTTAAGCGCGGTAATGATAATCTTGCCGCCCAGCAGCAAGTACCCAACCAGGAAGCAGGCGACTGCCGGAACTGTGAATCTTCCCCGCAGCAGCAGCCCCGCCGCGAACAAGGCCGCGCCAACCGCAATTTCAATCCCCTCACGGGCGTTTTCGGAAAGGCCGCCCTTCTTTTCAGGCACTTTCGCCGCCGGTTGGCTGCTCTCCCGTGGAATGACCTTGACTTCGGATTCAATCCCGGCACAAATCCGCTGGATTTCCGGCAGCAGGCTCTCCGGCGAGCGCCCACTGACCCGCAGCTGTTTGGTCGCAAAGGTAATCACCGCTTCCGATACGCCGGGCAATTCGTTGATTCGGTCTTCCATTTTGGAGGCGCAGTGCGCACAGCCGAGGTTTTCCAGCAGGAATACGGTGGTGCGCCCACCCGCCGCAGATCCGCGCGGGACAATTTTGACATCCGGTTCAATCGAAGTGCAGATTTCCTGGAATTTCGGCAGCAGCGCGTCCGGATTATCAGCCGCTACCCGAAGCTGTTTCGTTGCAAAGGTAATGGTTGCGGCCTCTACGCCGGGCAGCTCGTTAATTCTGTCCTCCATCTTGGAAGCACAATGCGCACAGCCGAGATTCTCCAAAATGTAAACTCGTTTCGGCTTGCTGGTCTGCGACATTTCCTGGTGGTGTTCATGCTCATGGTCATGGCCGTGGTCATGTCCGCAGCCGCATTCTTCCCCGTGCTCGTGGTGGTGGTGATGCTCGTGCCCGTGGTCATGGCCGCAGCCGCATTCTTCCCCGT
>CAJUJQ010000015.1:32018-34248 GCA_910586575.1 uncultured Clostridia bacterium
CGCAGCCGCATTCTTCCCCGTGCTCATGGTGGTGGTGATGCTCGTGCCCGTGGTCAGTGTTCTCTAATTGTACAAAATTTTGATTTTGTACGGCGGAATTCGGCTCCAACTCATTTGTATGGTTTCCCAGCGCCTTCTCCCCTGCCGCGTCAAGCAGTTTTTCGACCATCTCTATCCCTCCTGAATATGCTCCAGCCCCTGCGCCAGGATGCTGGAAATATGATTGTCATTCAGCGAATAATAGACGGTTTTCCCGTCCTTTCTGTTCTTTACCAGCCTGCTCTGCTTCAAAAAACGCAGCTGATGGGAAATTGCAGATTGCGTCATCCCGAGCAGCTCCGCGATATCGCAGACGCAAAGCTCATGCAGTGACAGCGCGCACAGGATACGCAGCCGGGTTTTATCCGCAAACGCTTTGAAAAAATCCGCCGCGTCTCCGGTCAGCTCCTCCGCTGGCATGTTGCGCCGCACAAGGCACACATCCTCACAATGCACGCATTCTTCTTCACAGCATTCCACATCGTCCAAGTTTCTCAGCATTCCGTATCACCTCATATGAATATATGAATTATTGTTCATGTATTCATATTACCACTGCTTGCGCTCCCTGTCAACACCTTTTTCAGGATATTTGAAAAACCGCCTGCCGGGACAGCCCGACAGACGGTTCACAAAAACGAGATTCTTCACTTGCAATTTTCATAGAACGGACTATAAAAGGATACAAATCAACCCGCCGGAATGCTCGTTGATAATCTTTTCCAGCGTTTCGCGGATTTTCCCCCGCGCGTCGTCCGGCATCCGGCTCAGCTTGTGCGAAAGCTCCTCCTTCACCAGCTCCGACAGAGATTTCCCGAAAATATTGGTCTCCCAAATACGCTGCGGGTCGTCCTCAAACTCGCTGAGCAGATAATGTACCAGTTCCTCCGACTGCTTTTCGGTACCGACAATCGGGTTGACCTCGGCCTTGATATCGGCGCGCATTAAATGTACCGAGCTTGCGCTTGCCCGCAGGCGGACGCCGTACCGCCCACCCTGCTTGATGATTTCCGGCGGTTCCAGCGAAAGCTCCTCAATAGACGGCATTACAATGCCATACCCGGTCTGGTAGACCTGTTCCAGCGCCCCGGCCATGCGGTCGTACTCCTTTTGTATCCGGGACAGCTCGCGCAGCATCGGAATCAGGTCGGCCTCGTCCCGGATTTCAATACCAGTCTGCTCGCTGACCACCCCATAGAAAACGCTCTGCGGCACGTCAACCGCAATCTGGGCGATGCCCTCGCCAAGCTGTAAAGCGTCCACCCTTGCCGATGTGATATAGTCATTTTCGGACAGGCGGTTACACATCCGTTCCACCAGCCGCATACGGGTCGCCTCGCCGCCCGCTTCGCGGATGGTATCATAAATGCTCGATTGGATTTCATGCCCGGCAGGCAGCGCGGAAACAAAACGCGGCAGCTTCAGCCCAATCTCCCGCACTGGGAATTCATACAGCACATCGGAAAGCAGCTTTTCCATTTCCTCCGTCCCGAGCGCCAGGCAGTTGACCGCCACCGTAGTAATGCCGTACCGCTCCCCCAGCTCCCTTGCCACCGACTGCGCAAGCTCCCCCTCTGGCTCACGCGAGTTGACCAGCGTCAGGAAGGGCTTACCGATTTCCTTCAGCTCCCGTATCACCCGATCCTCGGCTGTCAGATAACTTTCCCTTGGGATTTCGGAAAAGCTGCCGTCGGTGGTGACGACCAACCCGATCGTCGAATGCTCCCGAATCACCTTTTCCGTCCCGATTTCCGCCGCCTGTTCCAGTGTAATCGGCTCTTCACTCCACGGCGTGACCACCATGCGCGGCGCGTCCTCCTCCATGGAGCCAAGCGCGCCGTCCACCAGATACCCCACGCAGTCCACCAGCCGCACCCGGCAGATACCGCCGCCCGCAATCTCAATTTCGGCGGCATCCTCGGGGACAAACTTGGGTTCGGCTGTCATAATCGTCCGCCCGGAACCCGACTGCGGCAGCTCATCCTTAGCGCGCTCCCGCTTATAGACATTCTCCATATTGGGCAGCACCATGGTCTCCATAAACCGCTTGATAAAGGTTGATTTGCCCGTGCGGACGGGACCGATCACCCCGATATACACCTCGCCGCCCGTGCGGGCACTGATTTCCTCGTAAAGTCCATTCAGATCGGAAGAGCACACGTCTGAACTCCAGTCACCTCCAATCATCTCG
>CAJUJQ010000016.1 GCA_910586575.1 uncultured Clostridia bacterium
ACTGGTTCACGCATTTTTTTCTTTGCGTGGTCTTGACAGGGGGACCATTTTAATAAACTGCTTTTTGAGCCGCTCTTTGTCGCTTGAAACTTGGAAACTGGTGTTATTTTATTATGCAATTCTAGCAGAAGCTCATTCTCCTATCATGAAACAATTCTAAAAAGGCGGCCAGGATAGAACTCTCCCTGACCGCCGCCAAATTACAGATACAGAATGAGCATGTTATTGGTTATTGCCAATATGTAAACTATTGGAGAAAATTATGCTTCGCGAACCACAAAAGTGGGAGTAACCGTAAAGCTATTGTTTTCCGGTACAGCTTTACCCAACGTACCAACGACATAGAGCGTTGCGCTCTCAAGGGCTCCCATGGAAGCAATGTTGGTATTCTGGGCGGTATTATCTACAAGCCACCGTGTCCCGCTGAGCGAGGTAGGCGCTTGCTCGCTGGTCGTCTCTGCTTGGAATCCGATTGCAATTTGATTATCCCCTACATTCCCATCGTGGTTCCATGTAGTGCCCTGCAGTTTGCTCAAATCTACCGCAGTATACACAACATCCAAGCTGACAGGTACACTGGATTTGTTCGCCACTGTGATTCTTGGGGAAATTACCTTGTTCTCCCCCTGAACCGAACGAGAAATATCAAACGGAACATATGTCGGCATCGTGACAGACATAATCGTCGGCTTAACCTCGCCAACCATCGTTACCTCGTTCGATGAACCAATTGCTACATCCTCGCTCTGGTAAGAACCTGTAAAGGCTGCCATGTCAATATTCGTTGCAAATGCGCTGGTCATGAATAATGCAAGAACCATGATAATCGGCAACACATGGGTGATAATGCTCTTTTTCATTGTTATTCCAGCTCCTTTTCGTCTGCTCACTCTGTATCTGCAAAAAAGGCCGGAATTTAACTCAAAACAGTTATCGTTATCGCCGCGCCTGATCGTCCTATATACGATTGATCCTCTTCACGGTATGCGTTAAAATATGCTGTTGCCGCATATTCGCCTGGCTCAAGAACCTTGTCTAGCCGTGCTTTTTCAATATAGGAACCAGCTGGAATTGCTTTGGACTTGTAAATCAATTCCCCAGTCTCATCCACATAGATTTCCACCACAATCAACTTTGCGTTGTTTTCAGGATTCTCCAGTAATAGATTTCCCTCAGAACTACCACTTTCAAATACCGGATTTGTGTTAATCGAAAAGGCAATCATTCCCTCATCAAGCTGTTCCTGAAGCTCGGCTTGACGCTGCGCAATATCGACTCCTGGCATAATACCGATTGTGGCATTATCGTCCAACGCAAGACCGTTGTCTTTATCCCTAAGCAAGAAAAATGCCGCAATTCCTACAATCAGCAGAATACATAAAATGCACAGTATGAGGAGCCATTTTTTCTGTTTTGTCTTCATATCCTTTTGTCCCTTCTTTTTAGTTTTATTTATCTATGGTCTGCTCATACATCTTTGCGTAATAAGACAAATAATCCCCTGATGTAATCCGTTCAATCCAAGTGTGATTTTTAAGATACCATTGTATGCTTTCATGCATTCCCTGTTCAAAAGTATATGATGGTTTCCAACCGAGCAAAGAAGATATCTTTGAATTATCAATCGCATATCGCCGGTCATGCCCAGGACGGTCCTTTACATAAGTGATCAAGCTTTCCGGTTTTCTCAACTCCCTTAAAATGAGTTTTATAATCTCAATATTAGCTTTTTCGTTGTTGCCGCCAATATTATATACTTCTCCGGAAACACCCTTTTGTAATACTGTGTAAATCGCGTAACAGTGGTCTTTTACGTGCAGCCAGTCGCGAATCTGCATCCCATCCCCATAAACCGGAAGAGGAATATCGTTTTGTGCATTGTGGATCATCAACGGGATTAACTTTTCCGGGAATTGATAAGGCCCGTAGTTATTGGAACAACGGGTGATATTGACCGGCAGGCCGTAGGTTTTATGATACGCCCGAACGAGTAAATCCGCAGAAGCTTTAGACGCAGAATAAGGACTGTTCGGTGACAAAGGCGTTTCTTCTGTAAACATTCCTATTTCGCCAAGCGCACCGTAAACCTCGTCAGTCGAAACCTGCAAATAACGGACACCTGGCCGGTATTCGCGGCAGTATTTATTCTCCGGCTCCAGGTTCCAATGCGCTTTCGCCGCATCAAGCAGAACCTGCGTCCCCAAAACATTTGTGGATAAGAATACCTCTGGTTCGGTGATACTGCGGTCAACATGAGATTCTGCCGCAAAATGGACGACCGTATCAAAATGATAATCCTCAAACAACTGATTTACCAACGAACGGTCACGAATATCGCCCTTCATAAAATGATAACGCGGATCGTTTTCCACTGTTTTCAGATTTTCAAGATTTCCGGCATAGGTCAATAAATCCAGATTCAGCAGACGGATATCCTTCTGCTGATCCAGTATATACTGGATGAAATTTGATCCGATAAAGCCCGCCCCACCAGTCACCAATAGGTTTTTCATATGCTTTCCTCCGCAATTTTTATCAGGTATTGCCCGTATTCCGTTTTCCGCATCGGCTCCGCCAGCTGAAGCAGCTGCTCACGGGTGATATACTGCTTGCGATACGCAATCTCCTCGATACAGGAAATATATAAACCCTGCCTTTTTTGAATGATGGAAACAAAACGAGCTGCTTCTAAAAGACCGTCATATGTACCTGTATCCAGCCACGCCATGCCGCGCGGGAACAACTTTACTTGCAGCTGTCCGCGCTCTAAATAAACATTATTTACTGCTGTAATTTCCAGTTCTCCGCGTGCGGAAGGCTGGATTTGTTTCGCAATCTCAACCACCTGACTATCATAAAAATACAAGCCCGGTACGGCGTAGTTTGATTTTGGCTTGTCTGGCTTTTCCTCCAAAGAAAGCACCCTACCCCGAGCATCAAATTCTACCACACCGAAGCTGCTCGGATCGCTGACCGGATAACCAAAAATGACTGCACCGTCCCTATTCTTCGCGGCGTCCAGCAACATGGCAGAAAATGCGGTCCCGTAAAAAATATTATCTCCCAGGACAAGCGCAACCGAATCTCCAGCAATAAACTTCTCACCGATTAGAAACGCCTCCGCTAACCCATTTGGATGCTCCTGAGACGCATAACTCAATTTTAACCCCAGTTGGCTTCCATCACCCAATATTTCCTTAAAAACAGGGAGGTCACGTGGTGTCGAGATGACTAAAATATCTTGAATCCCCGCCAACATCAGTGTGGAAAGTGGATAATAGATCATTGGTTTATCATATACCGGAAGCGCCTGTTTGGAAACACCCTTTGTAACTGGATACAAGCGTGTTCCCGAACCGCCTGCTAAAATAATTCCTTTCATAAACAGTACCCTTCTATCGAAATCAAGCACTACCACTAATTAAATCTGCGCAAATATTTTATAATTCATCCGTTTGCATTACCTTTTGAATACTTACTAGAATTAACAACTTACAAACAATCATGCTTCCCATAAGTTTTCACAAAATGACAACATTCCCCACAACATCCCGATTACTGCTACTACAGGGCAATTCGCGCAAACTGTTGTCAGCAACATTGAATATCACAACCATAATAACGCATAAAATGCCAAGGGAAACAAACTGTATTAATATGTGAAAAACTGTAATAATAAAATCGGGTAAGACGATACTAACTTGCCTAGAAAAGATAAACTAGAATAAAAATGCCGATATATAGAGGTAAGTACTTATCATTTTAGGACTTCTTATCATGACCGCTACCTTTAGGAAGCTCATTATTTACGTTGATAGCCTCTCTAATCACATACTGTGGGGAATTATTGATGCTAATATAAATTCTCCCAATATATTCACCAATCAATCCCAACATCATCATCAGGATTCCGCTTACAAATAAAACAACCGCCATCAAAGAACTATAACCAGCCATAATATCTGGATTAAAAATTTTACGAATTATTGTCCAAAGTCCAAACAAAAACCCTACGACTGAAAATGAAATCCCCAACACCGTTGCAAAGCGGAGCGGAAGAACAGAAAAGGCAGTAAACCCATTCAGCCAAAGATTTAACGACTTTATCAATGTATAACCAGAACTCCCCGCCTGTCGTTCCCGTTCTTCCATCGGCACGTTGGCAATTCTCCCGGTAGTCCGAAGAAAAAGTCCGTCGATGTAAGGATACGGATTTTGATATTTCAAAATCTCCGCACATACAAATTTTTTCATTGCACTAAAGTTGGAAAGCTGCAATTCCTTTGGCTTTTTAAGCAGAATTTGAGTCATTTTCGCATTGACAAAGCTTCCAAAATTTTTGAATGTGCTTTGTTTTTTTGCGGAATACTGCGCGATCGAGATATCATATCCCTGCTCCAACGGCTCCAACAGCTTCCATAGCTGATTGACAGGGCACTGCCCATCATCATCAACGCTGATAATAATGTCCCCTTCCGCATAGGCATATCCGGCCATCAGTGCAGCATGTTTCCCGCAATTTTTTGCTAAGTCAAGCACCTTCAAATAGCGGTCGGACGCGCTCTCTTCCTTTAACACGCTCAGTACTTGATCGGGTGAACTGTCATTTACCGTAATCACCTCATAAGTGTAATTATCCTTTTTCGCTACAGTTGTTTTAATTTCATCCAACACAGCGCTAATTGTTTTTTCACTTCGGTAGCAAGGGATTACAAAACTAAGCTTTACCTGTTTCATTTGGTAATAACCCTTATATATCGTTCCATATGATCCATTCTGGCACACATCGTATCCAAATCCGGGTGTTTAATCAGTGCAGCGCCTAACCCAAACCCACCATGCTCAAAGCGATTCACTGGATCTCCATTTTTCACCCAGATATCCATAAGTAAAATATCCTCCCGTATTGCATCCGAAATATTCACATGATCAAAAGTTCCGTTTTCAAGCGAATGCAAAATATATGTTGATATCAAATTCTCTTTGAGTGGATTGTCCGGTATTACACACGCTTCGCCTACAGCCGCCAGAATTGTAAGCTTTGCCAAATCAATTTCTCGGGCCTCCCGAAGCGCATCCGTAATAAGATTTCCGCCATTTCTGGGTCCTATTTCTAGAATGAACACATCCCCGCATGAATCTACAATAAAATCCAAATTGATAGCTCCAATTTTCATTCCAAGGAGCGAGAGGAGTCGCTGAATTTCTGCCAACGCCTTTTCACGAAGCTGTTCTGATAAAATGGATGGATAGCTTTCACCGATGGGAACTAGAGGATTACATAAGCAGTCGAAGTGTTCATTCATAAGCCCTGCAAAAACCAGCTTTCCATTTACTAGAAAACCGTCTCCAGCAATCTGATATCCTTCCCGCTCAATAAATTCCTCTACGACAACCCTTCCGCACCGTGTATACTTCCAGGCTTGTTCCCATGCCTGCCGCATTTCCGTATCCAAATAAATTTTACTGACCCCTTTACTGCCAGATGCGTCCACAGGTTTTACCATAACCGGCTTTTTTATCTGATTAAAAAAATCATACGCATCCTCATAACAGCTAAATGACGAACCTCTCGGTGATAAAAATCCATGCTCTATCATGAATTTGCGCATTTTATCCTTGTGTGTCAGCACCTCGACCGCTGACAGCGGATTTCCCGGCAATCCCAGTTTTTCCGCTACATATGCTGCAGTCGGCGCAGATACATCCGATGCATAAGAAATAATTCCATCAATGCACAATTCCCTTGCCAATGCTAAAATTGCCTCTCGATCGATAGTGCTGACATTATGATACTCATCCGCAAATTTATGTGCTGGATTATCCGGTAAATAATCCACGCTGATCACATGAAAACCTAACTCTTTCGCTGCTTTTGTTGCCGTCATTTGAAAATAGTTTCCGCCCAACAGCATTACCTTTTTCATCAAATTATCACACCTTAAAATCTGTACTTTTTCTGCCCTCCAGCAAAACACTCCGTGCGGGGACAATAACATCATATTCTTGCGTATCATTTTTTACATGAGCACCAGCTCCTACCAATGTATAATCTGCAATAGACACATTATCAAAAACCATGCTGTATTTCCCAATATAACAATTATTCCCAATTTTTATAAAGCCCGACAGTCCTACACCACCTGCCATCGTATTAAAATCTCCTATCGTTTCATTATGCGAAATTGCAACATGATCCCAAAACAAGTTTCCATTTCCAATCTTTACAAATGGTTGGATTAAAATGTTTTCCAGGAAAATATTCCCCTCCCCAATCTGTGCATCAGGGGAAATCAGACAACTTGGATGTACAAAAGATGCGATATGATATCCTTTTTCTTTGCAAAAGTGAAATAATCTTTCGCGCAGCTTATTCATGTCCTTTGCGCCGATCGCAAGTAACACATCATACACATCTGCCGAATAATATTCTGTCAACCTCTCCAGCGGGCATATCGGAATCCCCTCGAAAAACGGTTCGTTTATATATGCTTGTTCCACTGAAAACGCAACCACCTTTCTGGTGTCATACTGCGTTATATAAAATTTCATCAGTGTCGCAAAACTCCCCGTTCCGACAATTACTAAATCCTTCATTACATCTATCTCCTATTTCAATAAAATGGTCAGAGTACATAAAACCACTGAAAGTGTAAGATCTCCAGTCGCACGTGGCGCAGACAGTACTGCCAGACTGCCGATGCCCTATTACTGAACGCCGTCAAGATTTGCAGTAACAGTTGCTACGATGAACCTCTGACAGCGTGCTATAGCCCCGACTCCCTGCAAATATTCGCTGCGTTCTGTATAATACTGTATCGTAATACAAATTGCATTTTGAAAAATCAATTCGGGCGACCGAACAATCCCTCTTCGCCTTCCCGCAACTGATCCATCTTGCCGTGGTACACACCCAGCAGATTAGCACACAGTAACAGCAGCGCCACCCCCACAGCGGAGAGGACCGCGCCGGTAATGCCCCAGCCGATCAAGACGACAAACTGCGGCGTCAGTGCCACAATGAAGACCTCAATAACCGATTGTAACGCGTAAGCAGTTCCAAAATCATCCAATGTCTTGCTTTTATTCTCCGGATCAACCACGCGAACCAGAGTGGTACCAGTGGCAACTACACCAGTGATCCAGCCAAAAATAAAGATGGAACGCTCGAACCAGAAATTATGGAAAAGCTTCTTTCCCACAAAGAACACCAGGAACAACGGCCAAGCAACGCCCAATATGCTGAGCACCAAGATGGGCAAGGCGTAGCTTTGTACCATCGTAAGGGAAATGGACGCTACACCAAAGCCGACCAGATAGTCAGTGACCGTGCTGCCGATCCGTCCCTCCACATGCTTATCCACACTGTCTCGAAAAGGCGTGTGATTTAAAATCGTTTGAACTACGATGCCCGCCATCATGGTCAAGCACATAATAGGAATTTCAATCTCGGGCAGATACTGCTTATACCAATTGTAAAAGCTATACCCCATCAAAGTGGCCAGCAGGGTCAGCGACATATGCCAGGCCAAAGGATCCATAGACATGGGATTGATAGTTTCCTCTCCCATGGAGGGGCGCTTCCCCACAGGGACCAATCCTGTCCGGCACTCTTCGGGCAGCGCCTCGGCACGCTGAATCAGGCGAGTCGCACTATGTCTGGCAGCAAAGTTGATACAGATAATACCGCCGATTAACCCTACCAAAAGACCGATCGTAGCAAATGCTTGACCAATAGAAACGCAGTCCGTCCGCCCCAGAAGATTATTCAGCGCTGTGCCAATGGTAGAGGCATAACCGTGTCCGCCGCAAAAGCCGGAAGGCAGCAGAAGGGCAATTTCGGTGAATACGTTGGGGAACAGCAGCGTGATCATCCCGCCGCCCACAAGCAGAGCTAAACCAAAGCACAGAAACTCCGCAGCCATATTCACGCAAAAGGTATCACCAACGGTGCAGACAATCTTCCTGAGGGAAACCTTCTCCTTATTTCCCAGAAACAATCCGCCAAACATCACGCAGATCAGCAGATATGCATAGCTCGCAACCTGTCCACTCCAGGGGATGATATTTAAAACCTGAGGACCGAGCAGAAGGCCCATCAGCCCAGCAATAAGAGACGAGGGAATGTAAAAAATCTGAAGGGGTTTGAACTTACTGCGCAGAAACTGCGCGACAATAAGCAGTAGCGACATGAACGCAAAGTCCATAACAAAAGAATAAGCTGTATACTCCATTTTTTCCTCATTTCATTTCGCGATGCCAGGTCTTGTCTGCGAATTGGAAACGCGTCCAACAGCAAGAGGTTTTCCGCCAGACTAGACAAAAATCCACCAGAATTCTTTATGGATTTCAAGAAGCTCAAGCGCGGTCTGGCGGAAAAAGGCCCGACAATGGATGTGTGGACAATTCAAAAACAGGGTCTGGGGAAAAACGGCGCTCCTTACCTGATAGCGATACCAAAAACCGTCCCATAACGAATTCTGATTGATATCGGCAATAATTCCCTTCAACGGCATTTCTATGTTTCAATCATTCTGTATCACACATCATTTACGTTGCTATTTCAGTCAGATTTTACGATAAAAAGAATCTGACGCTGACCTCGCTCCCATCCACCGCAGAAACATGCATTTTCTCATAGAAGTATTGTGTTACCCTGTCCAGTTCTTCATAAGATGCTGCCTTTAAGTAATATCGAGCCAAATAAGGCTTGCCGGCAGTCTCGCCAGTGAACTCTCCTTCTTGATAGAAGATCTTGCCTGCCATGACATGGTCATCTTTACACAGTTCATAGCAGGCGGTTAGGTCCTTGATTTGTTTCCCGCTCACCGGAATAAAATATAACGAAGCATAATATCCCTGAAAAAAAGGGTTGTGGCTTGTCATAGTTTTGGCAAGGCTGCTCTTGTTATATACTTCATCCAGCAACAGTTCTTCTACACACAAGCCGCAGCAGCCTTCAACAACACCTTCCTCATAACCGAATAGCCGTCCGGCGATTTCACATACGTATACGGTCGCATCTTCCTGCATAAAAAACTGCATAGAAAGCGGGCCGCTTTTTTGTCCTATCCCATCGGCGAATTTTTGAAGTACCTCGACAGCCTTATCTAGAACATTGTGAAATGCCCTCGCGGGATATACCATCCTGGTAACGTTTGGAATTTCAGATCCCTTGCGGGGATTTTTCTCGCGATCTCCCAAGCTGATGGGATAAACTTTCCCATCCACGATCCAGCTCATGATGTTATACTCCCTGCCTTGGCAGTATTCCTCAATTAAGATATCATTTCTATCCCAGCAGCTTTTCTCCAAAACCTTTGAATATAATTGACGAATCTCCGTGGCCGACTCAACGACATAAATCCCCTTCGAACCATAGCTGTCCAATGGCTTAATCACCACAGGAAACGTAAAATTCGCTAACGCGTCATCAGAAAAGTCTCTGGACAAGCGGATGTTCCGGGGAACATGAATCCCCAGCCGGGTCATAAAAGCCTTGGCCTGATCTTTTTCCCGATAATAGCGCAGAACATCGGGCTTTGCATACCATGGCAGCCCGGCTTTATCCGCAATCAGGGTGGCCTGTTCGAACAGCAGATCCGAAAAAGAGGTAATGATACCATCGGCTTTTTCGTTTATACACATCTGAGCAACCTGATCTGCCTGTCGGATATCAATGGTATAGCTTTTGTCCGCTATGGTTTTAGCAACACCGTTCGGATAGCCATCACAGCAAATAGTATAAATTCCTCTCTTTTTCGCCAGTCGAACCAGTTCCTGGAAATCATCCATAGAACCTAAAATGACAAGGCGGTGCTGGGCTTGTTTCTCCATTTTTTTCATTTCCCTTCTGTTTTTTAGATTACAGAACTCAAAAAGCAGTGCTATTCCGCATTGAGAAATCTTTCATCTTTTGTCAAACAAATTATGATACTTTGCTTCCAGGGGGTTAAAATCGACCATAATATTAGAGTGTAAAAACAATGATACCTACAATGATAGCTACCATGCCCAGAGCCTTTTGCACGGAGATGCGTTCCTTCAAAATGAGCCAGCTCAGCAAAGGCACAAAAACTTGTCCTGTGGCAGCCAGCGCAGTACTCAGAGACAAGGAGATAAATCGAAGGGCTATTACACTCAGGACTGTAGTGAGCACAAAGATGGCATAAGCGGTTATAACCCAGACGTTTAGGTACTCCTGCAACCAATTCTTATATTCCCGACCAGCTGCAATTTTAAGAAGAAGCTGCGAAATTCCAGCCAACAGAGTGGACGCAAGCGTCATGGCAATTCCAACTATATACGCATTACTCCACATGATCCAGCGCCACCAATCTAATCCCAAGAATCATAATAACCGAGCCTAAAACCATATTCCAGGTCAGTGGTTCATGAAAAAGCGTGACGCCCCAAACCACACCCATGATAGTAATGGCAGAACGGTTAGCGTAGGCAGTGATCAGGTCAAAGCGTTTAAGAAGTTTTTGCCAAACAATGGCGTAAACTCCAAGGATAGCTAAGGACAAGAAATAAAAAGCAATAAATCCCACAGAAAACGTATCATGCTGCGAGGCCAGCTTGCTCATAACCGAACTAATTGAATAAAGAAAAAATGCAGCATAAAGCAATATATAATCCCGGATAACACTTCGTCGCTTCACGCTCTGGTGTCCTCCTTTGGTTCCACATTGATAGTGCGCTTGACCACCTGCTGGGGTGCACTGTTAATACACATAAAAATACGACCGATATACTCGCCCATGATGCCCATAAAAATCAGAATGATCCCAAAGAACAAAAGCATAATGCACAGCAAGCTGGTATAGCCTTCTATAACGGCCTGAGGATTTAATATTTTACTTATGGCCATGACCAGCATACAGATAAAGCCAATCACGCTGGAGAGTATTCCCATCACTCCTGCGATTCGCAAAGGCAAAACAGTGAAGTTTGTAAAATTAGACCATAGCTTTATCAGTTTGATCAGATTATAGCCCGATGTGCCTTCTTGCCGCTTGAAATGCTCCACATCTACACAGGCAATGTTATCAGTAGCCCGAATAAACAGGCCCTCCATAAAAGCGTAGGGGTGCGTGTACTCAATAACACAATCACGGATATAGTCCCGTGTAACCCAAAAGCTGGTGAATTGAATTCCCCTTGGTTTGTGCAGTACAATACTCGCAAAGACAATCTCGGCTCTGCTCAAAAAATTACGAAACAAGGAGTGCTTCTTTTCAGGATAGATTCCCATAACCAGATCATAGCCTTCCTCCAACTTATCCAGCAAAAGAGGAATGTTTTTGGGATGTGTCTGCATATCGTCATCCATGTTGATGATAATATTTCCCTGAGCATATCGCAGAGCGGTAAGCTGGGCGTTAGCCTGGCCGGTGTTTTTTGCCAGATCGATGATCTTGACAAAAGGATATTGCTCAGCCAAGCACTCTAGGATTTTTACTGACTCACGATGGGGGGAACAGTCATTGACCAGCACAAATTCATAATCGGTAACGCCTCTGTCCTGAAAGACCTGCATCGTCTCGTGAACCAAGGTGTTTAGAACCTTGGTAGAGTTATAGCAGGGCACGATTACAGATATTTTACTCATAGTATGATCCCCCATAAACACCGTTTTTCTTTGACAGCCGTCACTTTACGCTTCGGACAGGATCTGTTCAATCAGAGAGACAATCCCCTCGGCATCTTGTGCCGTCATATCGGCATAGAGCGGCAAGCGAAGGGTACGCT
The DNA here is from genome assembly GCA_910586575.1 of uncultured Clostridia bacterium. Classification (GTDB taxonomy): domain Bacteria; phylum Bacillota; class Clostridia; order Oscillospirales; family Butyricicoccaceae; genus QXXE01. Next base: position 11,755 of record CAJUJQ010000016.1, read on the forward strand.
GACCATACTCCTCCGTAACAGGGCAATCCTCCGGCGTCCAGCCTAGTTTTCTCCCCATAGGAGCGGAATGAAGAGGAACATAACAGATGTAAGCCATCACACCATGCTTCTTTAGTTCATCGACCAGCTTTGTGCGGATAACATCGCTGGGAAGAACAATGTTGTACATATGTCCGTTGTGCTCAACGTAATCCGGTACGATAGCGCAGCGCAGCTTGCCTGCCTCCTCCAAAGGCCTGAGCAACTTGTGGTAGGTGTTCCATACCATTCTGCGCTTTGCCATGATTTCGTCATAACGCTCTAATTGCGCACTGAGGATGGCAGCCAAAAGATCAGATGGCAGAAATGATGAGCCAATATCATGCCATGTATATTTGTCTGTCCATCCCTTTAGTACTTGACGTCGATTTGTTCCCTTTTCGCGGATGATCTCCGCACGCTCAAGGTACTTCTCCTCATTCAGGACAATGCCTCCGCCTTCGCCCATCACATAGTTCTTTGTCTCATGGAAGGAATAGCAACCGAACTCAGATAAAGTCCCGGCATAACGCCCTTTATAAGTAGATCCAACCGCCTGAGCTGCATCTTCAATTACAAACAGTCCATGCCTTGCTGCAATCGAATTGATCGTATCCATCTCGCAGGGAATTCCCGCATAATCCACACAATAAATTGCCTTTGTTTTCTCTGTGATAAGACCTTCAATCAGCGCTTCATCCATATTGAACGTATCGCTTCGGATATCGCAAAAAACAGGTTTTGCGCCGCGCAGAAGAAAAGCGTTTACCGTTGAAGAAAATGTAAAAGAAGGTACAATCACCTCATCCCCCGGTGCAAGGTCAATCAAAATAGAAGCCATTTCAAGCGCAGTAGTTCCGGAGGTTGTCAACAGCATGGTTTGGATGCCAAACCGCTGCCGAAACTGTTCATAGACACGCAGTGTGTATTTTCCATCGCCGGAGAGCTTGCTGTGATAAAGGGCGTCCTTTAAATAGGATTCCTCCAGCGCTGAAATGGAAGCTTTATTAAACGGAATCACGACACCGCTCCTTTCATAATCGCATCAATCAATATTCCCTGCCTTTTGATCTGTGTTTTTTCTTGTGAGCCGTTTTTCGCGCATGCTAGCTGAAAAACGTCCAGGGACTTTAAAAAAGAATTATCAGCTTCTAATATTCGTTTTTCTTCTCCATCACTTTTTTTCAGCAGCAAGGGAGGATTCATATCCGACGGTGCCGTAAATATTCTGGGCGCAATTAGCGTTGCTTTGCTGCCCCAGATTTCAAGCTGGCACTGATACGCATTGTCCATTCCGAACGAAACCTGTGCGCACAAGCCTTCTGCATTTTCCAATACGGCAGACCCATATAAATCGACTTCATACCCTTCCGGCTGGATGAGCCTTGCCTGTACAACATGCGCTGTTCCCCCCAGCAGTTCAAACGCGAGCCGCACCGGATATCCGCCGCAATCCAACAATGCGCCGCCACCCAATGCTTTGTTATAGCGGAAATCTTTCTCACCACGCTTAGGAAATCCGAATGACACTCTTAAAAGCCGTAACTCCCCCAATGTCCCATCTGCAATTATTTCTTTGATCTTCTGCAATTGGCTATGGTACAGAAACATATAGTTTTCATGCACAGCAAGCCCTTTTTCTTCCGCAAGGGCGAGAAGCTTCTGTGTGTCCTCTAAATTAGTGGTAAACGGCTTTTCCATCAGCAGATGCTTTCCAGATTCCAATACCTTTTTGCCCCACTCATAATGAAGTGCGGGCGGCAGCGGTACATAAACTGCATCAATATTGTTATCCTCAAGCAACGCCTCATAAGACGGATATCCTTTCCCTCCATATGCTTCCACAAAGCGAGAGGCTTTTTTGGGCGTCCTAGACGCAACTCCCACATATGTAATGTCCGAACATTTTTGCAATGCCGGAAGAAAGCGTCGGAAGGCAATATCCGCTGTCCCTAAAATTCCAAGCCTCATATCTTATGCCTCCAACAATGACAGCAGATTTCTCAGCTGAATATTTAATACATTATTGATTTGCACCAACTCATTTAAGGTACGGTAGTCCAACAGGAAATAACCTCCTGGAAGTTTTGGCAAATCCTGAATATTCACCTTTATCAGGACATTCCGATTCTGCTCTTGATAAAACCGCCCTCCTTCCTCAGAAAGCAAATGGTCGAACAGAATCCCTTTTCCGCATTTCAAGCAGTCCGAAAAAAATTTAAAAACCGCATCTTCTTTCTGTTCAGACACAACCGCCTCACGCTGTACCGTAGGGCCCAACTCCAAGCCGTCAAAACAACCAACTTCTGATATTGCTTTTACAAGGAACTTTAGGACCCCGTTTTCTTCGCAGCAAATCAATCCAAAAGTTGCAATGCCGGTTGCTTCAAAAAGCGGCTGTGTCCAATGTCGTACCTCTCTACCCTCGATTGAAATATCACAAAAAATGACCTTAAAGGGATATGGATGTTTACAAACAAATTCATTCCCGCGCATTTCCCAATCATCTAGCTCGTGCAGTGGCAACAGTTTATATTCCATATTCTGAAACATTTTCCAGTTATTGATGTATTGATATATTTCCGGTAGCTTATTGTGGCCGTCACCCAAAAACACGGATCGGAACAATGCTTTATCCTGAAAGCAATCTGAAATTTTTGAAAGAGAAAGCGGCGACAGATTCAGCTTGGAAAATGGAATACAGGACAGCACCGTTCTCGTGTCCATATTGACCAAGTTGTCTTCACGCATCAGCAGTTTAATCTGCCTCAGTGTCATCCATCTGTGTGATGGAAGAACCGGCACTTCCTCATCAACATATATGATAATGTTGCGGTTACGTTTCTTATAAAAACGTGATGACTGTTCAGATTGAATCTGGTCAACTATAACTTCGTATTTTTGTGCATTCAGAAAATACTCTAAGTAGGGCGGCACCCCCCCACCATGTCGCTGAGTAAAATTACTTTTCGTAGCCTGAATGGTTGGAGAAACCTGAATTTTATTGATATTTCCAGGTTCAATCTTTGCTTGCATCAAAAAATGCATGATACCTTTAATCTCTTTGCATAGTATTCCCAGGTATCCAATTTCCTCTTGAATAATAATAGGTTGCGAAATCACCTGACCACCTTGCATAATCCGCTGATATCCAGCAATATGGAAAAAACTACGTTTCTGATTACGAATGGATCCTTCTTCCCGATCATAGAACCATGCGTCACTATCTTCTAAACGAATTCTTTGTGTTTCTACCGCTGTTGTCCGATTCCGCGTTTCTATCCATTCTAACAATTCGTCGAAAGTACAGAGAGAAGGCTCATTATACTGCCAACTCTCTACAATTTTTTGTAATATATTATTAACCACAAAAAGCATACCTCCTGTTTTATTCCCGTGCAAAAGTACAAATCTTTAATTGTTCCTCGTTACTTTGTTCATGAAATCCATATTCCTCCAATAGATCCCTTGTACATTCAGGAAATCCAATATGCTCATAATACACATAAATAATCGATTTATTCGTCAGACATTCAGGTGTAAGATGATATTGTTCCACTACTTCTAATGGATCACGCAATCCCTGACGCGTTAAATAATATTCTTGCCATGCACTTGCGGGTGCATCGGGAGTATATAGAATCATCACATCATCATTATAGATTGTATTTTGCTGGTCATAAAGCCAATTTGCAGCCTCCCTAAATGATTGATAATCATTTGGAGAAGGCTCTTTTATTCTCAATAATGTTTCAACACCAGAATAAAATAACAGCACTATACATAGAATGCGAACGAGCTTTTCACCTCTATTTCCATTGCATAAAAATTCCACTCCTGCTACTTCCGAATAGATTATGCATGGAAATAATACAATAAAGTATCTTTCAACCCACATAGTTGCATCCTGATTGATCCAAGATCCATAAGCATATGCAAACCCTATCACAAAACACATAGTAATCACACATGCCAAGTCAACGATTTGAATCTCATGTTGATTTCCTGTCCGCTTCCATACCTGATAACCTATTGAAAGAATTCCAACCATCATCAATAGAAATTGAATATTGTCATAACTTGTTAGATAACGAAGCAATGAATTAACAGCCTTTATAGATGGAGTTCCTTGCCAAGTCGCCTCATAGTCAAGAACATCATAACAAATCATATTATACAGCCATGGAAGGTATAAGATAACAGCTATGACATATGAAACAAACCATTTTCTATCAATTTTTTTTATACACATATATCCAAAATCTGTTATCACCAATCCAGCACTAAAAAAGACACCAAAGACATGGAATGCTGTCGGTAACCATAATCCCACTCCATATAAAAGAATATCTTTCCATCTGATTTTCATACACTTTGAATGAAACATATATGTGCTCAACGCAATACAACACGCAAGAAACAGAAAACCATACCCACGAAACTCACGTCCACATTGAAAAATAAGGTTCACTGATATCGATCCAAAAACTGCAGTTAGTATTGCTGACTGTATCCCCTTTAAACGATAAATAGCTGTGGACAATAAATATACTCCCAGTGCCGTTGCAAACTCTGTTGGAAGTAATAGCCACTTTTCACCATAAGGAGAAAACCGATACCAACCTTTGAACAATGGATCCGCTAACGATGGATAATATCCTGAATGCGTAATCAGTAGTTGCTGTAATACATTTTCTTTATTCATACAAAAAGCAATTTGATATACTTCATCATTCCAAAATTTCTCACCAGTCGATGTGATAACCATCAGCAGGAACATAAAGATCGAAATAACAGCGCATAGAACGTAAGCTAAATTCTTTTTCAAAAAATGCTCCCAATACAATTCTTCTTCCGCAGCTTTTAGTAAAATAAATCGAGATAACAATAAAACAAACAGTAATATTCCGCAAAATAACAATGTATTAAGGACTGCCTGCCTAATGAGAGTTAAAACAGAACTCGATGGTAACTTAACATCCAACAGGTCATAGTTTTCTGAATATGTATCTAGCGTTATCTGCTGATCAAGGCATTCGATTTGTACATAGCCATTCCATGGACCTGTTCGGAGTCTTATTTGCCGATCGCTTCCATTTGGTATAGTTAATACAATCTGTCGAGTTGTCCCATCCGGCTGACGCATATCACTCTCATTGCGCCACATATATTGCTCTCCGCCCCAAAACCATTTTCCTTCTTCCGGAAGACCTATCTTTATATCTACTTCATTAACTCGAAAACCGCACAACATCACTTCGTTTCCTTGTGATAATGGATTTTGTTCTCCCATCGCCGTTACTATAACAGAATCTGTTAATTGAGGTGTAAATCGGTTAATACCAGCAGCAAAAACTGATGCACTAATAGACATAACCATTACGAATATTATTTTTTTCTGCCGGTTCAACCTCCATATACAATGAGCTAGTCCAACACACATCAGTACTTTTAATGTTATCTCCCAGTAAGAAATCAGCTTGCTATTTACATTTCCGCCAATATTCTTAATTACAATTACAAACACACATAATATAAACAACGTAAAAAGCAGATTATTTTTTTTCTTTTGTATAATATCTGTTGATTTTGTCTGCAATTCAGGATTATATGGATATTCGGTTTTCTCGTCACAATCTAATTTTATTGTATTCGGTAACTGATATTCTCCTTTGAGAAACCCTTCATAATAATCACATATCTCTTCCATATCTCCAAACGCAATTTGTTTTCCATGGTCAATCCAAAGAACCTTATTGCAAAGCTCGCGTACCTGATCGAGAGAATGCGAAACTAAAATAGTCACCGCACCATTTGATATAATCTCCCGCATTTTCTTTGCGCTTTTTTCCTTAAATGCACCGTCACCGACTGAAAGAACCTCATCCAAAACCAAAATATCGGGTTGAACCAATGATGCAATAGAAAATGCAAGACGTGATTTCATGCCTGAAGAAAGTTGCTTGAATGGGCGATCCTCAAATTCCCTAAGTTCAGCAAAATCAATAATCTGATCATACGTTTCATCCATAAACTCACGGGTATATCCCAACATCGCTCCGCGAAGGTACGCGTTTTCCTTTACGGTCAAATCACCGTCAAAGCCGCTGCCCAGTTCAAGCAATGCAACAACTTCTCCATTGGCTTCAATATGTCCTCTGGTTGGCTCCATAATGCCTGCAACAGCCTTCAGCAATGTCGATTTTCCCGCACCGTTTGAACCAATAATCCCCAGCATATCGCCTTCTTCCAACTCGAACGAAACCCCGTCCACCGCCATGAATTCATTCACATGATAATTATTGGTTAGCCTGCGTACAGTATATTCCTTGATTCCAATGTCCTTGAAATCGCCGGTAATATAGCGGATCGCAACATTTTCCGCTTTCAATACAACTCCCATTGTTTACTCCCTTAAACATAATACAAAAAGCTGTGGTTTTTCTTTTTGTAAATCAATGCGCCAATCCCGAAAGCAATTAAAGCATATCCAGCTGCGATCAGATGAAACCAAGCGGATGGAATTGTGTTTTCGATAACAATTTTTCGAAAATAACGAATATATACATACACCGGATTCAGCAGGAAAAGATTTCGCCCAACTTGGGGAAAGGTTTCAATGCTGTAAAAAATCGCAGACATATACATCAGCAACATCGTAAAAATACTATATAAATACTGAATGTCGCGAAAGAATACATACAGCGCTGAAAGAATTAATCCCATACCAAGGTTGAAAACTACCAAGCAGAACACTGGGTATACCAACAAAATAAACTTCCATGTGATCGGAATTCCATTTACTAATACAAATAGAAAATAAACCCCCAAAGTTATTGTAAAGTTAATTAAAGACGATACATTTTTTGAAAAAAGGAAAAGGTATTTCGGTACATTTACTTTAGTAAAAATATCCGCATTGTTCAAAAGAGAAGCCATTCCTTCATTAGTCGAATCACTAAAGAATGAAAACACCAGCTGACCGGAAAACAGATAAATAGTGTAATGCTCAATTTCAGATCCCAATAGCGTTCCAAAAATAAGATTCATAACCATTAACGATAGCAACGGTGATAATACGCTCCATGCAATTCCTAATACAGTACGCTTATACTTTTGCGTGAAATCTCTGTGTACCAGCTCTTGAAACAGAAATTGATGCTTTTTCAGCTTCACAAAAATTCCCAGTTGAAACACCTCCTTGTGTTCCTCTCGAAGCTGCTAATCATCTGCCAGTTCCGTCAAGGAAAGAACACGATCACTCCGATCACCAATTCGGATCCTCTCCTGCTCAAAATGCGCATGATTCAAAACAATCACAGCATCCACGCGAGGCACTCTATCGTATCGGTTTACAAGTACGGCTTTTCCTGTAGGCGAGAGGATTCTTTTAATCGGATACTTGCAAATCCGTTTCGCTTTTTCCTGTATCGATAATGCATCGCAATAACTAAATTCGGTATCTATCAAATACTTCACAGAAATTGAACTTTTACTTAAAACAGACAATATCCACTTGGCACCTTTTCCAGTCCCCCACACTGCAACAGAATGAATTCCTTTTTTGGAAAGTTTTTTTTCAACAGCTGCGGACAACTTTATCAGTCCGAATTCTCCTGGCGAATTATATTCCAATGCCATCAATGCGTCAATATACAGTGCCTTTTCTGGAGAATACATCGAATTTGTATCAGACAGCTTGCTTTCGAAAAAGCTACGCACTGTCGTCGTCAGCCACGTTGAACCATCTGTGCAAATTCTATCTCGGAACATGGCATAAGGAGGTCCTTGCACTTCTGGAATGGCTCCCGAAGTTAACAGAACATATGCAGCATAACAATGTGTCCAGCAACAATTATGTCCAATCGCTGTAAAACGTATTTTCTCTTCTGGGTTTTCAAAAATATTCTGAATCGCATTTCCCCCTCCAAAGCACGGATAGATCCATCCAGATGCAACATCCAAGCTCAGAATCCAATCCCCAGCATAGCAAAATTCTTCCCGTTTCTTCATCCAATGCTCTTGCTGAAAGGCAAAAAGCGGAGACTCAAATTTGCTCCATGCTGTTTGATGTTTTTCCACTGGCAGAACAGTTAAACGCGACATACCATCTTGATTATTCCGAGATTCGATCACATGGCAATATGCTCCCAACCTTTCCATACAAAGTTCTTGTATCTCTGATATCAACAGAACAGTTTCATCATTCACTGTTAACTCCACCGAAAATGCACATCCGCATGCCTTGACATATGCTATTGTTTCAAAGAACGCGTCTAAATTTCCATGCCGTAGAAGCTCTATATAGTGGAATGAAAACTTGAAAAACATTCGTCCTCTCCACTCCTCAGGAAATTCGCACAACTCCCGTATCCTTTTTCGGATAGTTCCATTGGTAACAACAGAAACATAATGTCCGTTTTCCAACATCCTACCGGCTAGCTCAACTGCATAATCAGCCAGCAGTGTTTCTCCTAGGCCACACATATTGATATGACAAATACCGCCCAATCGTTCAACAGTCATTGCCCGCTGAATCTGTTCCGGAGAATAACTTAAATCACCCATCTCGCCAGTTGCACATCCGTCTTGACGAACATAGCAATAATGACATTGAAAATTACATGTTGTAACCGGAAGCACAAAATTAAATAACCGTTTTATTTTATCCATATACTTTCCTCATGGTCAGCTGAAAACAACCATTGAACCTTGCGGTTGGACAGACTTTTGCATAGCGCTCGAATCTTTTCTTTTTCCATATCGCTTAAAGCCCATTCATGTGTAAAAATTTCTATATGCTTTTTTCTGCAACGCAAGATATCTTCAACAGGATTGGGAGTATTCTCCACTCGCATATGCGTTTTTAAGAATAAAAGTTGAGTTCTAGCATCTTGATAAAAGCCAGTAAGCTGAAGGCACAAATTCTCAAGCGCATTAAGATCATATCCTGAACGCATAAGTTTCTCTGCACATAAAACGCCTTTCAAACCACTCTTCTGCATCATATACAAAGCCATGCGATTACCTGACCAGCAGTGAATTCTAGGGATATGGTCAATCGACTGCTCTCCCACAATTCTGTACAATTCTTTTATAATCCGTGCATAGTCCTCTCCAGCCTGCTGTGGCGGCATCTGGTCGTATCTCACATAATCATTTGCAGCGTGAAAGCCAAAACGGAGCCATGCACTGTTTTCTTCAAATTCCGCCTTGTACTGAGATAGCATCTCCGAAAGATGAATACCAGAGAACTCCTCAAAGCAATAGAAGCTGACTGTAATACCATATTTTTTATGCAGTTTGTAAAAGAAAGACAGGACATGCTGCTCAAAAATGCTTTTGGCCGCTTGTTTTTTCAAATCCTCAAACACCCAAATAGTGTCATCTACTGAAAAATGAGCCGTCATGAAATACATTCTCTTTCCAGTATCCACTGTGCAATCTTCTCATAATAATTCTCCGTGATCTCTGGATATTTAGCTTCTGAAACCAGCATTGCTATGCTCACGACCTTTTCCAGCTGATCAATTGCATTATCTATATAGAAGATCGCATTGGATTGCTCTACCAGATTGTAAAATTCTGGTATTTTCTGGTTGAAGGAACGAATCAAAACACATGGCGTATGCGTGATAATTGCAAAAATAAGTCCATGCAGACGATCAGTTATAGCCACTTTGCATGACGCGAATTTCTTCAGTTCGTCCGTCACAGCTTCCCATCTCAAATTACGGTATATATTACTTTCACGATCGCCATGATACAGATTGTTCGTTTTAACAACAGCAGCCTGTAACTTATCCATCGTACGAAAAACCTGATCATACTGTTCCTGGCTTAATCCGCTTTCATCATTTAAATCTCTCAGGCACAGCAGAACACCAGAACGATCTAATTCATAATCCACGCGAAACATCAGCGCCATATCCAAACTGCACATGCATTTCGCATTCGGAAAATACTCCTTCGCCTTCCTCAAACTATCGTATCCACGTGTTAAAATCATAAGATTAAGATGGCGGTTATAAATCTGCTGAGTGATTGCCAACTCTCTGCGTCCTTCCTCATCCTGTGAAAAATAAACAGTCTGCGGAAGGATTACAATTTGATTCTGTCGAAAGTCTGTAATAACTCTTCGACGTAATTCCTCCTCAGAGCGATAAATATTTCCTAGATTTCCGCCGGCCTGCAAGAAAATCAGGTCTTTTGCGTGGATTTCGGCAGCTATCCGTGTATACCAGTCAGAAAAATCATAAGCAGATAGTTCGATTACTCTATATTCTGGAAAATACCGATGAATAAATTCGAATTCACCTAAAGTAATTGCTGCATCGCCGATATTGCTGTGTTCCGGTGTACCAACCAAAAAGATGCGTGGAATCCGTGTATCTTCACTCTGAGCAGAGAATTGGGCAAAGCGATAATCCCGTCTAAAATCATAAAGCTGATCTCCGATTGAAGTCAGATAGTCCTCCGTCATCTGACGGTTTATTTGCAATTCATCATATATTTTTCTAGACACCATTTGACGGGTGTTTTCTGCCTGTTCATATACTTTATCAGATATTACATGACGAATACCTTCAGCCTGTTCGTATACTGTCTCTGACAACAATTGCCGCGTTCCTTCAGCCTGCTCATACACTTTCGCCGATAACGTCTGACGACTATTCTCCGCCTGTTCATACACTTTTGCAGACAGTGCCCGACGAGTATCCTCTGCCTGTTCATACACTTTTGCAGACAGTGCCTGACGAGTATCCTCTGCCTGTTCATACACTTTCGAAGACAACGTCTGACGAGTATCTTCTGCTTGCTCATATACTTTCGCAGAGAGCGCCTGGCGGATATATTCAGCTTGCTCATATACTTCCGTAGACAATGCCTGGTAGCTATTCTCTGACCGTTCTTCAAGACTTTCCAATATTACGTGACGGGCCGCGCAAAACTCTCCTGCCATCTGATAGGATATTTCTTGAAAAGTTTGATTGTTCTGAACTTCCAAATCGGAAAACAATCGATGAATTTGAGAGATTTCCTCAGACATCTGATCAAGGCGATCATTTAGCAAATCAATTTGCTGTTGCTGCATCTCAATTACACGACTTATACCTTCCATGTTCTCTTTAGAAGTATGATGTATTTCCCACGTCGCACGCTGTATATCTATCAAACGATCCTCAAAACGATGACGAATCGGCTGATAAAGCGGTTTAAACAGCTTCTTCAGAAACAGCCGTATCCGACTTGGTCTTCGAGCCACAGATGCAGTAACCACTTGCGAGACTGAGTATTCAGAAGACTTTTCTTTCAAGGGATGGTGTTCTTGATATCGGTTCCAACTCATTTCAGGCAAGACACCTGTCTCGGCCTCAGCCATTCGCAGCGAAAACACTTTTTCAAGACTGGACTGATCATACAGATTTAAGTCTCGATTTGTTTCTAATGCCTTTTCAAAGCCAGTCTTAAGCCACGATAATGCATCTTCATTCCAAGCTTTCCCCCACCATGGGCAAAACACCGGAACGTACTCCCATGGAATTTCAACGCCAAATTTTCTGAAATTGTCCTGAACCGTTGCTTTCATCTGATCATTGGAAGCCTCAGTCTGACCAGCGTTTCCACTATGCCATCGGTGATACAAAAGGGGCTCATGAATGCAGCCAACTTTCATGCCATGCTCAAATGCACGAATCCATAAATCCCAATCTTCCGCATACTTTCGATTTTCGTCATAGTACAGCTGATTTGCTTCAAAAAAAGACTTGCGAAACATGACTGTTGGGTGATCAAACGGACAAGTTAATACCGACCACGCCCGAGATAATTCGCCTTCCGGTATAATCCTTCCCTCATTCATATCTCCAAAATATTCATAATCAGAAACACACATCGAAATTTCCGGGTGATGATTCAGAAAAGAAACCTGCTTTCGAAAACGGGAATCGGCACATATGTCATCATCATCCATCCGTGCAATATATCTTCCCTTTGCCTCTTTAAGTCCTCGGTTTAGACTGGCAGCAATCCCCTTTCGTTCTTCATTAAAAAGCAATACCAGTCTCGGATCATCGTATTCTAAAACAGCTTTTTCAATTGTTCTTTTGCCAAATGGCTCTGCAAGCAACAAAACCTCAAAATCTGTAAATTTGTAAAAAGTATCTTCCTGCCTTTGATCCAACATACTGTCTAAACATTGCTTCAGATACCCAAGATCCGGCTTGTAAATTGGGATCAGGACAGATACAGTCGGATAAAGCTCCTCAAAAAGAGCCTTCCCCCCCATCGAAATCCATTCCCGATGACAATCTTCCCAATTCGGAAATTTATTATAGAGATACCAATCGTTCCAGAATTTATTGGGTCCCCATGCATGAACCAATATTGCTCCACTACAGTCGCGCCCCGGAAAGGGCCAGCACCCATATTTTCCTCTATGACCAATAGGTTTTATCTGGATACCAAAATGCTGAATCAGTGCATTAATAACCCCTTGATCCGGCATATTTAGATTATCCGCCCATTCAATCGTCTTTCGATAGCACCATTCTGTATAATCGCATACTTGATGCAACACATCCCTTACGATGATTAAACCTGTGCAACACAAATAAGCATCCATTTGATATCCAGATATCGGGCTTACAAAATTTGTACGCATACAATCTGTACTTTCAGCAGATTTATTCTGCGGATCCTCCCGTAGAATGGAGAGACCATATCCCTCCGTTTCCGCCAGAAGATCAGATAATGATCCCTGGATTACCATATCAGTGTCAATCCACATAATGGTATTGTATTCATCTAACAGGCGAAACATTTCATATCGGGCAAACATGATTAACGAAAAACGTTGAAACCGCTCAAGTCTTAGCAGCTCTTTAGAGAGCGGGGATTGGTACTCCATAAATCTGCACGGAAAGATGGCCTGCATAAGTTGCCTGTCCTGTTCGGTCAAATTCACATCAAAAATAATTGCTTCATCGAACAAGTCCGGATTCGTATTCTTTAGCTGTAAGAGCATAATTCCGACCAGAGCAGGTCGAGTATCGGCCAACATAACTGCTTTCTTTTTCTTCATAGTTCCTCGCCTTATTTTAGGTGATCAATCCCAGCCAACGATTGGTAAAAGACGCTCATCATTAGATGGTCAAAAATCATGTGGATATCTTCCGTAATCTGCATACTTTTAATCGGCACATGCAGGGAAACATTGGACAACGTCTTTAATTTTCCGCCGTCGAATCCGGTTATTCCAATAACCGGATTTCCATGTGATTTTGCGTATTCCACGGCATTCAGAACATTCGCCGAATTACCGCTGCCGGAAATGGCAACAATTACATCTCCTGGTTGCAAGCGGCCTTTCAGTTGAAACCGGAATATTTCTTCATAACCGATATCATTTGCAATTGCCATCACGGTTGCAATATTATCATTCAGGCACTGGAAGCGAAATTTCTTTTCAGTGTGCTCAGAAATGCCTTTATTAAAATCATTCTGATAATGCGATGCCGTAGAGGCACTGCCGCCGTTTCCGAAAATATAAACCGTATTTTCGTTTTCAAACGCTGTTTGCAGTAAATTCAGCGCCCGGTTGATTTCCTCCACATCCAGCTCGCGGATAGTTTCGATTTCACGTTCCAGATATTCCGTAATATCCGCTTTATAATCTGCCATTCGGTTCGCTCCGTTTCAAAATTTGTTCTACTGCCTGCAATAAATCAGCGCAGGTCAAATCCGCCTGCCCGGAATATTTTCCGTCATTTCCCGCATCGCCGGTCAGAACCAGGGCGGTATGGGTTCCGGCGTTGCGCCCAGTCTGTAAATCGACCGTCGTATCACCAACCATCCAGCAGTCCTCCAAGCACAGGTTGAACCGCTCCGCGCAGTCCTCCAGCATTCCGGTATCCGGCTTGCGGCAATGGCAGGGGATTTTATACGCCGGATTCTCCTCTGGATATCCCTTATCCGGATGGTGTGGGCAAAAGCGTACTGCGTCCAGATACGCGCCTTCCTGCCCCAGCAGAGTTTCCATTTTCATGTGGATGCGCTCAACATCTTCTATCCCGCACAGGCCACGCGCGACTACCGGCTGGTTGGTTACAACAATCGCCAAATATCCCGACTGATTGATCAGCCGAACTGCTTCCGACGCTTTTTCCTCCAGCGCAAATTGTTCTTCTTTGGAAATCAGTCCATTTTTACGGTTGATTGTTCCGTCACGGTCTAAAAAAACTGCTTTTTGCTTTCTTTTCAGGCAGCGCTGTTCTGGAATACCACGATTCAGTTCATCCTCTGCTGCGTGAATACGTTCAACAGTCCCGACATCCTTGATATATTCCGAGGAGTGATATGCGTATACAGGCTTGCCCTCCTCAATCATGCCGCTGAGCAGCTGCTTTTCCAGGTCGGTTTTCACCGGCTCCGGAACCTGATCACAGACTTCTCGGCTGAACAAATAAAACCCGGCGTTCACGCAATTATGGTACCAATCGTCGCGCTGGCTGTGCTTGGAATCGAACCGCAAAACTCGGTTATCCTCTCCGCACACGACTAAATCCGAGTCAAACGGATGCGCATTCGGGTGTACAAACAAGGTCGCATCAGACTGCTTTTCCCGATGAAACCGCTCCATACGTGCGAAATCAATCGAAAACAGCACATCTCCAAAAATCAGGAAAAAGGAATCCTCTTTCAGCAGTGGCAGCAGCATGGACAGCGCACCTGCCGTGCCAAGTGGCACTGTTTCTTCCAGATATTGAATCGACACACCAAACTCCGAACCATCTCCAAAATAATCCCGGATTTTTTTCCCCAGGTAACCGATCACCAGCACGATATCGATGATCCCCTGCCCGCGCAGCTGTTCAATCTGATGCTGTAAAATCGGTTTTCCTGCAACAGGTGCCAACAGCTTGGGGATTTCATCGTTCGTAATGGAGCGCAGCCGGGTCCCTTTGCCGCCCGCCATAATGACCGCCTGCATCAGATAACCGCCTCCACCGTTTTGGCAACCGCTTCATCGCTGCTCATTTCTGCCTGCCATCCGGCTGCGTGAATTTTTCCCAAATCATAGGCAAATACAGGAACATCGCCCTTCCAGCCACCCCGTCCGCCCGTGTACTCAAACGGGATACCGGAAAGCCCCATTTTTTCACAGACAATCTCTGCAATACGTGTTACAGAAGTCTGGCTTTCCACGCCGACATTGTAAAGGGATACCCCGGCAGGCACGTCCTTAAACCGCATAATCGCGCCAACCAAATCCAAAACGTGCATATATGGCTTGCTTTGCGTGCCATCCCCTAAAATTCGCAAATGGGAGGGGTCAGCCTTGAGGCGCTTTACAAAGTCAAAGATTACACCATGCGTCAGTCGCGGCCCAATTACATTCGGGAAACGGAATACCAGCACTTCCATATCATTCATGTAGGCAAACGCTGATATCATCGCTTCCGAACCCAGCTTTGCGCCGCCATAGTAAGAAATCGGTTTGAGTGCAACTGCCTCTTCGCTGACTTCTGCACCCATCTGCTCACCATAAACAGCAGAAGTAGACGCAAAAAACAGCTTTTTCACATTTGTACGGCGCATGCATTCCAGCAAATTGAACGTTGTGGAATATGTATTCTGATATTCAATCATCGGGTTTTCCGCGCTTGCCTGAATATCGGAATTCGCGGCCAGATGAAAAATGTATTCCGGCTTTTCCTTTTCAAAAATATTAAGAATCTTGTCAAATTTAGTTAAATCCTGTTCGTAAAAACGAAAATTATCAACACCTTTCAAATATTGGATATTCGCTCTCGTGCCGATAAAAAAATTATCGATGCAAACAACCTCATGCCCTTCCTTCAAAAGCGCATCAATCAAATGGCTACCGATAAAACCGGCTCCACCCGCAACCAAAGCCTTCATGCTGTCCTCCCTAATCCCAATATTTATCGCCGATATAAACCACGGAAGTACCGTCCTTTTCAAAAGAAAATGGGAACGGACGCATTTTTAGCGCTACCCGCAGCTGTTCTTGCTTTTCCGGTTCACAATAAAACAGCAGAAATCCACCGCCGCCCGCGCCCAGCAGCTTTCCACCAAGCGCGCCGTTTTGCATAGCGGTTTCATATGCCTGGTCAATAATCGGATTACTGATTCCACTGGCCAACGTCCGTTTGAGGTTCCAGCCTTCATTCAGTAATGCACCGAAGCCGGACAGGTCATTGTTCTCCAAAGCACGCTTCATTTCTTCTGCCAGCGTGCACATTTCAGAGAGCACACTAGATTTTTCATCACTATTTTTTTGCTGTTCTTCCAAGATTGAATTAGCGGAACGTACATCTCCAGTATAGAACATCACCAAATTCCTCTGTAGCCGTTGATATGTTTCCGGCTGCATGACAATTGGCGACACCGAAACAGTCCCGTCACGATGGAATCGGATAAAATTCAACCCGCCGAAAGCCGCTGCATATTGATCCTGTTTTCCGATCGGACTTCCCAACTTTTCAATCTCTACTTGACAGGCTCTTTCCGCAAGCGTCCCCTTCGACTGATACTTCCCCAAATAACAGTTAATCGTATGTAACAGCCCAACGGTAAAGGTGCTGGACGAGCCAAGTCCTGTCCCGCCCGGAATATCTGCTGTTGAAGTAATTTCAACCCCATGGAGATTAGCTTCATTTAAGACGGAATTAAAAATTCGATGCCGTATCTGAGAGATATCATCTACCAACTCGTTCTCCGAATACTTCAATAATGTATACTGCGTATTGAAATACGGATGTATAGAAATATAACAATAGCGATTGATGCTTGTACTCAATACACAGCCGCCATGCTTTTCGTAAAAAACCGGTAGATCGCTTCCCCCTCCGGCGAAACTGATCCGAAACGGTGTCTTTGTGATAATCATCTCTTTATCCTCGCTTTCGGAAAACTGCGAAGCCACCAGCGCCGCAGCATTTTCATCCAATGAAGGCAGCGGCTTGTTTTCCATATCCCTAAAATCTTAATGATACGCTCTGCCTGCCGGATCACTGGATCAGGACTTTTTGCAAAGACGTGCTGCCAATCCTCGAACAATTCGAGCGCACACCTACGGTCTTCCGGAGCGATCTCCGCTACGAGAGCAATGTTTAGCAAATACTCATATTGATATTGAGCAATCAACTGCGGAGCGTATCGAAATTTTGATATACGTAATCGTTCAACCGTGCTTTTTAACACGTATACTGTATCTTGCAATCGCTTCTTGCTCAAAGAATCCATCAGTGATCCGCCACGTCCCACAACATAAACGTAATATGGGCTATGGCTAAAAATCACATCCGGTTCAGCCAGAAAGACACGAGTGACAAAATCCACATCCTCGCTGACATGATTCTCCAAGAAGCGAATATGGTTTTCTTTCAAAAAGGACAAACGGAAAATGTATCTCCATACATTCCAAAAGCATTGCCTTTTACGCAGCATCTGCGGCAGAAAATCAATTCCATGCTGTATCGGTGTTCCTTCTCCAATCTGGAAAATATCTCGCATATTACATGCCGGATATTCAAGACGGCGAAAATCAGTGACAACCAAATCAGATTCAAAAAATTTATTCCGCAGCTGCGCAATCAACCAATCCAGGCAATTACTATCTACATAATCATCTCCATCCAAAAACAGTACATATTCCCCTTTGGCAATATTTAATGCACAATTTCTGGCGTTTGATAATCCGGTTCCATTCTGTTGTATGATGTGTATTTGCGAATATCGACACGCGTAATCTTGACAAATTTTATCGCTTCCATCGTTCGATTTCCCAAGTGTTAGAATAATTTCACAGTCTTTTAAGTTGCAACATAAAACCGTTTGAAGGCATTTCTCCAAATAAGATTTTATATTATAAACAGGAATAATAACTGTCAGGAAAATCTTCCTCTCCATTATGCTGTTTCTCCCAAAAGACACTTACATTTCCGAGTAATCAAATAAACAAGTATCCCTTACTGCGCCTCTCTCCAGCCAATCTCCAACTGTTCCTGCTCTATCAGCGATTTGTGCCTCTGCTCCACCGTCGGGCTAATTCCATTCTCAATGCGAACCCTCATCGTCTGATACATCTCCTAGATACAGCTGACATTCCCTTTGCCTTCCGGAATTCCTGCGGCTGTGCACAGTCTCGTGATATAAGGAGTTACCTGTGCTCTTTTTGTAGTAGTTCCCTCTCCTTTTTGAAAAATTCGTCCAGAAGAGATATCGCACCGCGCTGCGTAATTCAATAACTCCTGTCGCAGTCCGCAGAGGTTGTAAATATTCCTCTCGCGTAAGCTCGGAAGATTCACTTTTCGAATCGTCCTTCAAACGAGATAAAAACTGATAATCCCGATGTCCGACAAAGCCCATATATTTATTTGCGATGTGAATAAAGGAGTTTATTGTGGAAATTGCGTATTCATACGTTTTTAGCGTTTCTCGCCATTCTGCTAAAGCATCTTTGTAGAACTTTTTCCCTTCCGAAAGGAAATCATAAAGATAGTGAAGAATCCTGCGATGTATCTTCAAAGTTTCCGGCGAATATCTTTCCTCTTGCTGAAATACAAGGAATTGCTCGATGCTTTCTTCTGTCATAGCATCTAAATGATTTTTCTCCGTGCGAAACGGTTTTTCGCTACGAATACGAGGTCGATGATTCCTTGTATGCATCATTCCGCTCTACCTCCCAATCGAAAAATCACTATATTGCTTCAAACGGAGCATTCCAGCCAATTTCAAATTGTTCCTGCTCCATTAACTGTTCCAACGTCCGATCCACCTGATCCGTTATATCATCTGCCATCTTCGCTCCTGTAGATTGATAAAGCTGACGGATACACTGCGGATTTCCTTTGTCCTCTGAAACATACGCATCCTTACTGAGCCTTCTGATGAGCCTCGTAAGGGTTGTCCTATTCAAGTCGTCCCCGTTTCTATTTCTGAAAAGAGGTCCTGTTTGATACCCATTGCGGTCAGCAAAATTAGATAGTTCTATTTGCAACCACGCCGGAATTTCAACTTCGCTCCGGTCAGTCTCGCCAAGCGGAATTCTCCCGTTTGTAATTGCATCAACTGTCATATTCGGCAGCTCACGCGTTGTCAATCCGAGTACACCAAACGACTTGACCTGCAAGTATTCCTTTTCTTTTCCTTTCTCACGTGCACTTTTCAGCAGACGCAAATACTCGGAACGAGTCAATCCTTGCCTTTCTTCATCATTGCTTAACAATGGATCCAATAACTGATATTCACGATGTCCTATATATGCAAGATAGAAATTAGCAGTAGCAACGAACCCGTTAATCATTTTTGCTGAATAACCATACTGCCGCAGTGACTCCTGCCACTGGCTTAACGTATCGTCCGCAATCTCTTTTTTTATCGGCGAGAAAATCATATAGCGATTTCAGCTGCATCCTATTTAATTCCACGGTTTTTTCGGAATAGCCATCACGCAAACGAAATCCCAAAAAATCTTCCATCTTATCCGCTGTCAAACACGCTATATCATCCATACCGCTTTGAAGCTTATCAGCATCGGAATCTATCCGCAAGATTTTTCCTCCTTGTCTTGGATTTCAAAAACGATTACTGTATTTCCTCCCAGCCGATCTCCAGCTGTTCCTTCTCCAAAAGCCGCTCGTGCGCCTGGTCAACTAAAAGACTGATATTGCTTTCAAGGCTTGCGCGGGTAGATTGATACAGCTTTTGCAAACAACGGGTACTGCCTTTATTCTCCGCAACATCTGCTGTCGGACAAATCGCGCGAATGATTCTTGTTACATAGGCACGATTCATCGGCCTACCTTCTCTGGTTGTCAAAAAAATCGGACCGGACTCAATTCCCTTCCTCTTTGCAAACGCAAGCAGCTCTTTCTGCAAAATCTCCGGAAAATAAATCACTCTTTTTACACGGTTCCACTCGGTTGCTACCTTGCCCGATTTAATTGCTTCCACCGTCAGTCTGGGCAGCTCCCGGACATTCATTTCAACTGTTGCAAAGAGTTTTATCAGCAGATAATCACGTTCTTTACCACATCTTCGGGCAGCATCCAACATACGCAGATATTCTTCACGGCTCAGTTCCGGCTGTTCCTCCATTGTTGTCTTTAACCGATCCGGAAGTTGATACTCTCGCCGACCGATAAAATCCAAATATACATTTGCGACAGACAAATAAGAATTCACTGTCGAGTTCACATATCCGCTTTCAACAAGTGCACTGCGCCATTCCTCCAGCGTACCATAATGGATCACTTTATCTTTCGGCAAATATTCATAAAGCGCTCTTATATATTTCCCATAACAGCGCATGGTAAGTTCTGAAACGCCTCTTCGGTGGCAACTGTCCAAAAATTGCGACAGGCTTTCCTCAGTTACGCAAACACCGGGATCATTCTCATTTCTTTGCGGTGTGAGACGCTCAAACCGATATGATCCCCGAAGCGCTTGCTTTGCGTAATTCATAACCGACCTCCTTTTCTTGTTCTTGCTGAAATCTTGCCAAAAATAAAATATGACCGTCTATAAAATCTGTATCCAGTTTTTAATGCAAACAAATACCTTCACGGTATAATATCAGGTTTTCAAACCTTTGGCACGTGTAAACTATTTGTTTTATATAAAACCGTTATTTTTATAAATTGCCATGTTTTTCGCACTCTTTTATCAAAATTGTGTAATTTATTATAATGGTGCGATCCTCCAATCCTTTTGGATTATACCATACATTTTATCACATTGCAAGCCCATTTTGATGGTTTTTTGTGGAAAGTTGAAACTTGCAAGAATGTACACATTCCTGTAAGTAAACCCGTCAAAAACGGGTTTTTTCATGCCTTTCCGCACGATACCGGAAGGTTGAAAGCGGCATACCGCACTCCTTTGCAGCGGCAATTCCGGTAATTTCGCCGGATTTCCACCGCTGGTAAGCACGGTCATAATTGTCAGGCAGCGGGCGCGGTGGCCGGCCAAAACGCACCCCGCGTGCTTTCGCGGCGGCAATCCCCTCTGCCTGACGCTTCCGGATATTCTCTCGCTCGCTCTGCGCCACAAAAGACAGGATTTGCAGTACCAAATCTGCAATAAAGGTTCCCATCAAGTCTTTCCCATTCCTCGTGTCGAGCAGCGGCATGTCAATCACGCAAATGTCAACCCCGATCTCTTTGGTCAGGATTCTCCATTGTTTTTGAATCTCCTCATAATTCCGACCCAAACGATCTATACTCAATATGTACAGTAAATCCCCTGATTTCAGCCGTTTAACAAGCTTTTGGTACTGCGGGCGGTTAAAATCCTTCCCTGACTGCTTATCCATATAGATGTTCTTTTCCAGCACTTTCTTTTCTCGCAGCGCAATGACCTGCCGATCCTCATTCTGATCGGTGCTGGATACGCGAATATATCCATATACACGCCCATTCATTGGGTACTCCTCCTCATTCATTTTTATCGCTCCGATAATCCGGTTTATTCTTTCATTTTATCGGATATCCACCGGACCTGTATATGGATAATTTCGCCCAAAATCCGACCAAAAACATCCCGAATTACTATATTTTAATGGTGATAGTTAAAAATTTTGGACCTGAAGCTCAAGCGAGTGTTAAATAGTTGG
>CAJUJQ010000017.1:0-17580 GCA_910586575.1 uncultured Clostridia bacterium
TGATACTAATAGGCCGAGGGCTTGACCTCATAAGAATTGAGGAGAACCTCGAAGAATTTTTAGCGGAGCGAGTAGTTGTTGTTCAGTTTTGAGGGTGCGAAAATGCATTCCCTATATTTAGTGCGTGTTAATGGCGGCGAGGGTACACCTGTTCCCATCCCGAACACAGAAGTTAAGCTCGTTCGCGGTGACAATACTTGGCTGGCGACGGCCCGGGAAGATAACTCAGCGCGCACATGGATTGGGCGGCAACCGATTGGTTGCCGGTCTTTTTTACCTTTAAGCCTGCTGGTTTGTGGGGATACGAGAGAAGGAGGGAACCTGCGCGGCTCCCTCCTTCTCTCGTGCTCTCATCCTCCCGCGCGTTTGTCGTAAAGGTGAGGGGGTGGCGCAAACCTACACGCCCCGGCGCCAGGGCCGGGGCGCGCCAAGGTTTGCGGGTTGGAGTCTGGCAGCGTGGGATAGGTGGGGACCTGCCGTGGCCTCCGCCCGTGCCCACGTTCCTGCGCGGTGAAAAGAAACTGACTGCGGCGCCGTAAAGGGCCTTGCTGCGGTGCTTGTTTAGGGTGCTCCGCTGCGCCGTTACGTCCGCCGCCGCCCTGGAAAGGCGCGGCGGGGGCCGCTCCGCCGTGACCGCCTGCTGTCCTTATGCGTCCTCATTCGGGATCCCCACTCTTTTCGCGACAACGGCGAATCGTCCTTCATTCGTATGATAGCTGCAAGTCGAAAGCGTCAAAATCTGGTCGCCGAACGTGACATCAACTCCGGTATCATACAGCGCGGCTTGTTTCACTTGCCGAATAAATTCCTCGAACACATCGCGGTCGGACAAATCGTCGTACTGATAATAGCGGAAAACGTCCTGATCGTCCTCCGTGTAAACACGCCCATAGAAAGCAGCAATGATTTCATATTGTCCCTCTTCCGTCAAAGTATCAAATAAAACAACGGGATGTTTTTTTGCAAATTCCTCGTCTTTATATTTTTCCAAGTCGGTAAACATCGAACCATCCTTCATATGGTGCCCGTGAATCATGGTTTGGCTGCTGGCCTCGGACCAACCCTCGCCGATGAACAGACACCCGCTGGAAGCGCTGCTGCCATCAAAAGCACGGTGCAAGTAATACTCCGGCTCATCGGGGGTAAACATAACAGGGTAATCGATTTTCGTGCCTTCGATGCGCAGCCAGCCTGCCAAATCATGGTTGCGCTGATAGAGCGCGTCATATTGACATAAAATACCCGATTCCGCATATTTTGCGGGTGCTTCCGGGAGCGCGGCGGAGACCTCCTTTGTCTTGCGCACCTCGTCGGAAAGCTCTGCGTATGCACGCTGTTCGCGGAAAGAATTGATCAGATAGGGCACCAGCAGGCTGCCTGAATACAGCAGCACCGCCGCGCAGGCCAGCAGCCCAAGGCCGCGCAGTAAATTTTTCATAAAAGCTTTGCCTCCCAAAATGCGGCGCCAACATGACCGTTGGCGCCGCTGTCATTTAAGATCTTCTGTTTCGCCGTCTTTTCCGGATACGGTGTTTTTTGCGGTTGCGCGGAAGGAGCAGATAGCCAACCACCAGCGAGGCGGCAACAAGCCCTGCCCACAGCATAGGCCGTGCTTTGTCGCCTGTCTGCGGGGTACCGTCCATCATGGCAAGCGGCAGCTCGTCCTCCGGAAGGTATACCCATTCTTCGTTTTCGTCATCCCAGACCTTGATATAAGTGCGCGGGACGCCGTTTTCATCAATGATGGTCACGCGCTCTGGGCTGCCCGGTGTGTTCGGGTCTGGAAGCTCGGTCAATGGTTCGTCTGGTGTCTCCGGCTCCGGTATAGGTGTTGGTTCTGGCTCCGGTGTTGGCCCTGGTTCCGGTGTCGGCTCAGGTGTCGGTTCAGGTGTCGGTTCCGGTGTCGGCTCGGGCTGCGGATCTGGCTGCGGGGTACTCGGATTGACTGGTTTTACAGGATCCTCATGTGGTGGATGGTACGTAGGTGGAGTCGGTGGGGTTGGCGGTGCGTTCACAAACTGAACTTGATGCCCCGATTCCGACGCGGTAATGGTACCGGCCTTGACGCCGGTCACGCCGTCAGTGGTTATGGTGGCGGCATATCCGGCAGAGTTGCTTTCCGAAACCATAAACCGTGTGCCAACTGGCAGGCCGTGAATCGTAATGGACTCATTATGCGCCAGACGGACGCTGCCGCCGCTGCTCAGGCTGCCGCTCTTGGAGCCGGTATATTCCCAGCTGCCTGCCAGCGGCTGCCCGTCCGCGTCCCGAAGGTCAACCGTAAAGGTAAATTCCTGGGTGGTCGCGGCCCCGGCCACCGTTTTGCTGATTTTCAGTTTGCCAGTTTCCGGCGTCTCCAGCGGTGTGTTGACGAATTCAACAATCTGCCCTGCTCTTGCCTGGGAGATGACGCCTGTATTGCAGTTAGGCTCGCCGTCGGTCATAACCGAGGAAGTGTAACCGCCCGTTTCGGTTTCCATAACCGTGAAGTGCGTGCCGATTGGTATGCCTATGATGGTAATGAGTTCATTATGCTTCAGTTTGATACTGCCATTGTTGGACAGTGTGCCGTTCCTGGAGCCGAAATAGTTCCAGCTGCCCGAAAGAAGCTTGCCGTTCTCATCCGTCAGGCGGACGGTAAAGGTGAATTCCTTTGAGGTTGCCAGACCGTCTACCTGTTTGCTGATCGAAAGCGTGCCGTCTGACGTATTTATGAGGGTATTCAGGAAGTGGATTTGGGGATTCAGCTCCTCTTCCGTGATCGTTCCGGTCTGTGAGTTCTCGGGGATAACCGAAGAGAGATAATCCGGTGAATCGGACTCTGAAACACTGTAATGCGTGCCAAGCGGCAGGCCGGAAATGGTAATGGAGTCGCCATTGGACAATTCGAATGTGCCGCCGCTGCACAGCGTGCCATTGTGGTTGCTGCCGTTATTTGTGATGACGTAAGGCCATTCACCATCCAGTGTCTGCCCGTCTGCATACGTCAGGTTTACTGTAAAGGTAAATTTTTTTGCGGTGTTCCCGTTGCTTGTCACTTTGTCAACTGTCAAGCTGCCTGTTTTGGGTGGTTCCGGCGGTGGATTATAGGTGTTTTCCAGGAATACCAATATAGTATCTTCGAGTGTTTCGGAGGGCTGTACTTTAGTATCACTGCGGTATCCCTCCGGAGGGTCGATCTCTTTCACGCTCCAGGTATGTCCCTGCTCCAAGTCAGTCCATGTATGGCTCCAGTTATTTTTTTCTGAAAGCGTAAAAGGTCTGTTTTCGACTGCCTGCCCGTCTTTTAGGAGTTCAACAAGGATACTTCCAGGACGGGTATTTTCTGCATTGTTCGCATCGCCAATCCACCGTTTCTCTACTTGCAGTTTGGTTTTTTTATACACATTCGTTAAGATTAGTGTACCATTAGCGATGAAACCACCGTTTGGGCCGCTTTCCAGTGCGGTATAATTGGGGATGTTCTCTTCTTTCACAGAGTAGAGATAATCACTGTCCAGATCGTTCCAGGTGTGTTTCCAGCCGCTATCCGATCTTAGCGTGGCTTTGCTGTCGGGTACGACTTCAGCTTTTGCCGTATCGCTCGCATTTCTGAGGACACGCAGGAGCTGAACCTTAATGCTTGTAGGTCTCTGCTGGGCCTTGTCGTTGTCATCCACCCACTGCTTCTCAACGGTAATGCTGGTAAGGCGCTTGTTGACGAATTTCAGACATTCAACTCCATTGGTAGAAACTGTACCTTTGTATTCGTTGGATTCTGTTGGTGTGCCTTCGTAATATACGGTTGTTTTATAATCATCAGCTTTGTCCTCAGATACGGTATAATGGACGTCTGCACCGTCTGGCAGACGATAGATTGTGAGCCTGTCACCATCAGATAGCGACGCTTTCAGGATACCCTTGAAAATAGAACCTGATTCTATGGTTTGGTTTTTACGTGTAATGGTGTACCAGCATTCATCTTGTATCGCGTTACTTGAGTGATCTGTCAGCGTAATGTCAAAATTGAATTTTTTATTCGTATTGTCATCATTTTGAACTTCTTTTTCAATGACAAGTGCACGGTCAACGCCCATTTGGATATGCCCGTTGCCACCGATACCGCCGCCGCCGTCATTGGAGGTATTTCCGCTGACAATCACTTTTGCGGCTTTCTTTTCGCGTTCTTTGACCGTTTCGTCATTTAGTTCGGCGCTCAAATAAATACGTCCATAAAATTTGCGGGTTAAATCTGGCCCCCAGTTTGTGCTGTCAATATTTACGGTATTTGTAGTATTAAAGCCGTATTTCCCTGACCAATCGACCAGGTCACCAGGCAGAATCATCTGGCGGGAAACGGTGCCAATTACTTTTTTTTGTGCTGTTTCTTCGCTTTTATTATCGCAGTATATATCTTTTGAATCTTCGTTAGGCGTATTTTCAAATAGAGAGTTACCAAAAATAGCGGCGCCTTCAATTTCGTAGCTGTACACGTTGCTTGTACCGCAACCCGCAATTCCGCCCCCATACATTGCCTTATTTTCCGTAATGAGGGCGTTCATCAGGTATACGCGGCTTTGAATCTTCACATCAGAACTGTTATTCTGGATGGTCTGAGGGTGCTCAACAAAAATACCGCCGCCGGAAAAACGATGGTTCCCGCCCGCCTCTGCCAGGTTGTTCGTAATAAAGACCTTTTTGTGATCACCGGCAGCATTGATTTCCGCGCGTCCGCCATCGCTCGCGATAAAGATACCGCCGCCAGTGTGCCCCGCTGTATTTCCGGAAATTTTGCCGTTGCTTAGCAGAAGCGTTTTCCCAATGAAGATACCGCCGCCGCAGCTGCCGCTGCGGTTTTGGGTGATTTGCCCGTCCGTGTACTGCATATGTACACATCGGATACCGCCGCCGCCGTCTATAGCTCCGGTCGGCGTATTGGTGATGTTGTTTGTCACCATGCCGCCGGATATATTGACAGTCCCGCTTTGGGCTTTCAAGGTTGTGTCTGATGGATATCGGAAGAAAATACCGCCGCCGCTGTTTCCGGCGGTATTGCCTGCAATCACAGCATTCCCGCTGATTTCTATTTTTCTTTTTGATTCAGGGCTTGTGCAGGCGATGCCGCCGCCGTTTTTCGCTGCGGTGTTGGCGGCAATGACGCCGCCTGAGATAGTAATATCACCGCTGGTTGAGCCTGCGAGGATGCCGCCGCCATTCCCGGTGCTGGCAGCACCGATCAGATAGCCGCCGGTCATCGTGACGGTACCGCCATTCATTGTAAGGATGTTGTGTTCTCCACCTTGATTGGCAAGGATACCGCGTTCCAGCTCAAATTTACCGCCGTCAACCCTGACGAGGCAGTCAGCCTTTCGGATATTGTCTGAGGTACTGAAGAGCCTGCCATATTCGGTGACTGTAAGGGTATGTTCTTGAGTTTCTTCCTCTGTATTTACTTCTGCATGGCTGTCACCCTTGACAATGCCAGTGGATTTTGTAGTATAATAGGTCAGTATTTCGCCGTTGAGCGTACCCGGTTCGGCGGTGGTATGATCGACGATGGTGATTGTTTCATCGTATGGTTCGCTGCCGCTGTCCGTGACGGTCAGAGAACCGCCAGCGTTTATCTGGAATAATTGCTCCTTTCCGTTATATTCAACATTTTTTCCATTCAAATCAAGGATAACATCCATTCCGCTTTGGATGATATATGGAGAGAGAACCGCATTGTCATCTATATAATCTTTGTCCAGCACGATGATGGAAGTTGGATTAGAAATTAAAATGCTGTCGAGGAACTCATGGAATGCATCGGGTGGAAGCGCGTGCTGCACGCCTTCAATTTCACAGGTTTTTGAAGCATTGATTTGAGGAATGAATAAGCCGGAAGCGGAAAGCT
This sequence comes from uncultured Clostridia bacterium, assembly GCA_910586575.1. Taxonomy (GTDB): domain Bacteria; phylum Bacillota; class Clostridia; order Oscillospirales; family Butyricicoccaceae; genus QXXE01. The sequence continues at coordinate 5,876 of CAJUJQ010000017.1, forward strand.
CGAATGCTGAAGTATCGATATTATAATGTGGCCAGCCTGCTGGTGTTGAGAAAGCAATGCTCCTGCAATCGTAGTTATCTTCGCTTGCTGTCTCTGCCTGGTGCGCACGGTTGAAGCAGATCGTGGCGGAATCTGTGATGGACAGCTGGTTCTTGACAATGGTATTGATGCCGCCCCCGTGGTAGTCCGCTGTATTGCCGGATATGACAGCGGTTCCACCGATTTGCACAGGCTCGCTGCTCGTGATGTGGATGCCGCCCCCATAAAAAGAGCGATTGCCTGCAATCACACCGCCGGATATTGTGGCGGTGCTGGCGTTCATAACCGAGACTGCGCCGCCGCGCCCTTTGAGGCGGCTGTTGTTTATACCGGTCAGATAGCCGCCTAACATCGTAAAACTGCCGTTATTGACATAAACATCACGGACACCAGTCGTATTGGCAAACATACCACCGTGCAATTGGAACTTCCCGCCATCGACCGTAACGATTGCGTCCGCATTTGAATCGTCCCTGCTGGTGATCAGGCCAGCCGCAGTGGCAACATGCTGGAATTTGTTTGTGATGTTGTTCCTGGTCTGAAGCACATAGTAGGTCAATATCCCATCGTGATACGATGCGGTTGTGTCAGTCACGTTGTTCTCTGTGATCTCCTCATTTGCGCTTACGCTGTCCATAATTGTGAAATCACCGTTTGCAACGACTTTGAATACAGGGACAGATTGATCTGTTGGTGCATGGACCGAAAACGTGATTGTGTAGCCGTTCAGGTCAAGACAAGCTTGTTTAGAAATTTCAATCGCTGCAGCAGTGGAAGAAAGATCAATGTCAGCCGTCAATCTGATATTTTTTATAGTATTATTTGCATCAAGGGCTGTGAGCAGGCCTTCTTCGGTGCCTGCTTCCAAGATATCCTCATCCGCCGACAGTTCAATTTCTGTATCCTCGGCGCATTCCGGGCAGGTATGCATACAAGGTGAAGCCTCCACCGCCGGGGCATAGCCGCAGGCCTCCGTATGCTCGCCGCCTTCATGCGGGCAGCACAAGACCTCCGCGCCTTCTTCCAGCCCACAGACCAAGGTTTTGCGCGGCGCCTGGGGGATGTTGTCTGGAATTTCCGCAGGCGTGTCCGGGATGCGCTGTTCCTCCCCGGAAGCATCAAAAAAACCGTCCTCTGCGGGGAGTGTTTCAAACGGTGTATCCGGCATTTCAACCGATTCCTCATCCGGATTGAGCGTTTCCGGCATTTCGTTCATCGTGTCATTGGCTTGTGTTACGGGCGGTTCGTCCAGCGTATCGGATACTTCATCCGCCGCAATTTCGGCATAGCAGCTGTCCGTATGTACATGGAGCGTATAGCAGCTTCCCTCATGCTCATGCATGCAGGGCTGTTCCACCACATATTCGGTATAGCCGCATTCCGCATCGTGTTCCGGATGGTTTGGGCAAATCTCATTTAGCTTGGCGGCTGTCGCGATATCTGCCAGATAAGGCAGCAGCAGGCAGGTACTGAGCAGCAGCGCCGCGGCGCTTTTCCGGCGGATGTCCCGTTGATGTATCCCATGGCTTGAGAATAGCTTCATTTCTCTTTCGATCCTTCCTGATATAATTTGTCTATCATCATTCCTTATGGAGGCGGTTAAAGGTATTATTACCATTATTATAGCATAATCGATATAGCGGGGCAAGCCGGGGAGAGCCTCAAAAAGAGCGAAAAAGGCTACAAAAAGGATACAAATAGACGGAACAAAATAAATCCTGTGGGAAAATATAGGCGTTATCGGAGGGCTGCCTGTCGTGCATACGGGCGTGGTATGGCATCTTGCCAATTTTTGCAAATCGTGATATGATGGTAGCGAGGTGGTAATACAATGAATGCAGCGAAAAGACGGGAAGAAATCCGAGCGCTTCTGCGGGAAGCGGATGTGCCCATGAGTGCGGGGGCAATCGCGGCACGTTTTTCGGTCAGCAGGCAGATCATAGTCGGGGATATTGCGCTACTGCGCGCGGCGGGGGAAGGGATTCTCGCGACGCCGCGCGGATATTTGATGGAACGAGCGGACAACCCCGGCCAGGTAGAAAAGCGGATTGCTGCCTGCCATACGGATGAACGGATGGGGGAGGAACTGTACACTATTGTAGACCTGGGCGGGACGGTGGTAGATTCCACAGTAGAGCATTCCATTTATGGGGAAATCTGTGTGCCGTTGCGTCTGTCCTCGCGGTTCGAGGTTGATGAGTTTTTGCGGAAATGCCGGAAATCGGGGGCGCGGCCGTTGTGCGACCTGACCGGAGGGGTGCACCTGCATACCATCCGCTGCGCGAATTTGGAAACCATGCAGCGCATTGAGCATGCCCTGCGGGAAAAAGGCTTCTTGGTGAATGAATAGGCAGCCAAAGCCGGTGCATTTATTTTACCACTTGCAGACGTATATTCGGGATAGGGTCGGGTGTAGGATTGAACGTGTCGGAATGGACGGGATTTTGACCTTCTGTGTGAATTGGCTTTTGCAAAATTGAATATATTTTAGAACTGTAGGAGTCTCATCTGAATTGCAAGCTGAGCGCCAAATACCGAAAGCTGTGAAAAATGCCCTCCGCGCCTGATTTGACGGCGTGGAGGGCACTGCATTTTATATTAGGCCTGTTCAGAAACCATTGGCTGTCTGACGGCAAAGGCTCACGGCAGACGGTGCGCTCTGGGTTGCCTTGGAGGTGTCGTCCGGGAAGGTCCCGTTCCCGATAACGCGCTTGTCAGTCAAACGTTTTATCGCGTTGGCGTACCAGGGGGTGCCGCCGGGTGTCCAGCTTTCCCCGATGCAGGTTGCGTTGAGTTGCGCGGCGATGGCAATCGCTTCCGAATTTATACTGCATGGCAGGCTTTTGGGGGAGTTCAGTTGTAAGATCCGGTTGTATAAAACGCAGTATCCGAACCCAGCGGGTTCGGATACTGCGTGTTTTGGTGGAGACGAGGGGAGTTGAACCCCTGTCCGAAAGCATATCCACAAGGACTTCTCCGGGCGCAGTTTGTCTTTTGACATTCCCTCCACGGTACGCCGGCAAACAGGCTTACCGCTTTAGTAGCTTCATGTTACATGACAGGTGCAAAGCTTAACCCATACACGTTCACCGCATAACGACGCCATACACCGGAGCCGCGGTCTGCTCCGGGATGACGGGCCAGCCTAATTAGGCAGCCAGTAAAGTTTTATGATTGTTGTTTAATTTATAAACAGTTGAGGCTTTTAAGGCAGCGTCCTCACTGCCGCCCGCTATCCCGGCTTCAACACCCCCGTCGAACCCGTTACGTCCCCATATCGGGCAGGAATGGTGTGTTACCGGTCCCTGCTTTTCATGGCGCGGTCCATTTCGCGCGCCGCGTCCCGCTTGGCGATGGAGGCACGTTTGTCATAGAGCTTTTTGCCCTTGCACAGGCCGATTTCGATTTTGACGCGGGAATTTTTGAAATACACGCTCAGCGGGATGACCGAATAGCCGTCCTGCTTGGTTTTGCCGAACAGGGAGAGGATTTCCTTTTTATGCAGCAGCAGCCGCCGGACGCGCATGGGGTCTTTATTGAAAATGTTCCCCTGCTCGTATGGGCTGATATGCATGCCGCGGACGAAAATTTCGCCGTCCTTGAAGGTGCAGTAAGCGTCCTTCAGGTTGACCGCGCCGGCGCGGATGGATTTCACCTCGGTGCCGGAAAGCTCGATGCCTGCTTCCAGCTTGTCCTCGACAAAGTAATCATGATATGCTTTTTTGTTTGCAGTTACCTGCTTTGTGCCTTGTTTCGATGGCATAGCATGACCTCCCTTGCTGCGTGTAAAATTATTCTATCACGTTCTGCCGGGATTGTAAAGACACAACTATGTTACATCTTTCGACGGAAGGCGCGTAACCAGGGGCGCCGGTCGGGCTTGGCACAAAGAATAAAATCAAATCCACAGGGTAGGGGAGGGGCAGGCCTCCCCCCTACAAACCAATGTAAATGCGGAAATTCTGACGCTGCCGTTTATTTGGGCCTACTCGGAAACTGTTGCCGCACCGTCTGCCGCGTGCATTCGCCGCCCATCTGCGCCGCTTCTCCTTGAAATCCGACAGGATTCCTGCGGGAAATCGGTTTCGATGGACTGGCCTATTTCCCGTTTGAGAGCAGCCAGTCGAGCGGGGTGCGGGTTTGGTTGGCGTTGTATAAGGATGCCATCGCATTCCAGGTCTGGCGGTTAAGCTGCCCGTCGTCCGGGAGGCCGGAGGCTTTCTGGATGCAGCAGACCAGGTCGCGCGTAGAGGTATCATAGGAACCTGTATAGGCTACCGTTGGGAAATTGCCGAAATGCGGGGACAGGGAATTCAAAATCGCCTGTACAATGTATAAATAACCGCCCTGGGTATTTAACTGCGTTTCGGGGCAGTTGACATATAACGGCCCGGGGAGGCCTGTGCAGACGCTGACCGGTTCCGCCGCGCCGCGGATTGCCGTCCACGTTGCGAAGTCTACTACGCCCGTTACCGGCAGTCCGTGCGAAGCCTGGAAGCACCGCACCGAAGCCGCGGTGTTTTCCGAATAAACGCCGTCCACTGCCGGGAGCGGGCGGATTCCCTCCTGTTTGAACAGTGTCCGCAGCCACATCTGTATCTGCGTCGCTGGCAGCGACGGGGTATAGTCCGGACATATCATGCTGCTCCTCCTCCCTGGCCGCCGGCGACCAGCGGCTGTCCTGGGTATTGGCCGTCCGCGACGCGGCTCCCGTTGACGACCGTCATGTATTGGCTGGCGATTTCCTCCCAGGTCGGTGTGCCGACCGCGCCGGTCTGGGACAGCCCGAATACCTGCTGCGCGGCGAGAACCGCTTCCTGGGTCTGCGGCCCAAAGATACCGTCCGGTGTGATGCGCGGGATTTCCGGATAGACCGTGGAAAGCGCCGCAAGCATTTCCTGAAGCTGGCGGACGTCGTCGCCCTGCATGCCTTCGACCAGGAAACGGCCCGGAAACAGGATTACCGCGTTGTCCCATTCGGGCGGCAGCGCGTTCAGGATGGTTAAATAGGTGGAATTGATTTGGTCCCAGGTGGGTTCATCCACAACACCGGTTGCGGGCAGGCCGAACAATTTCTGCACGGCAATCACCGCGCTTTTCGTTTCGGGGCCAAAAAAACCGTCTATCGCAACGATGGGGACTTCCTCATAGAAATTCCCGATCACCGCGAGGAAATATTGCACGGTCCGCACCCCCAATCCCTGCATGCCTTCCGACAACTCTTCCGGGTAGGCCGCGGTCACCTCCGCGAGGGACAAGCCCTCGCTGGACAGCTCGCTCAATCCCTTAATTGCCGCGAATAAATAGGCGATACGGTACCAGGTCGCTTCCCCGACGATGCCGTCCACTGTCAGCCCGAAAATTTGCTGGAAGGTGCGCACGGCGTTTTCAGTATCCTGGTCAAAGTACCCGTTGATTACCGCGATTTTGGGGATTGCCGGGTAGTTGGTGGAAATCCGGTTGAGCCGCAGCTGTACGGTGCGCACCGCCTCCCCGTTGACACCCAGCCGCAGCGGCGTGCCCGGATAGGTGCCTAGGTTGGGCGCAATCGGCGCGTCCCGCACGATGTCAATATTGTTCCCATAATAGTGTGTCAGGATTTCATAGGGCGTCAGCCCCTGCTCGGCAAGTTCCACCGTGCCCCATTGCGACAGCCCCTCACAGGTGACGGTCGTGCCGCTGCAATACTGCGCAAAGAGTGGCTCCACCGAGCCTTGGCGGACCAAATAATTATTGAAGATTTCGTCCACAATCTGCGAGATATTATCAAAAATATCGCGCCCCTGGACAAAATATTGGTCATAGGCCGTCGAGTTCGTGATATCATAATCATAGCCCTGCGAACGGTACCATTCCGTATAAATCCGGTTGAGCGCAAAGGAAATCTGTGCGTAAATGTTTGCCCGGATAGCGTTTTCCGGCCAGGTCGGGTAGATTTCTGACGAAGCCACATTCTTGATATAATCCGGGAAGGAGACCGTGACATTCTGCGCGTCCGAGCCGGGCGGGCCGAGATGCACGGTGATGGTTTCCGGAATAAAAGGCAGAGGCATAGCGTTTCCCTCCTTTTCTGCCTGCTACGCGATGGGCGGCGGCGGGATGACCTCGACTATCTCCTGGGACTGTGCGTCCTCCGGGCGCGGCACCAGGAATACCGGCAGGGTGGACACCACCCCGTCAAACACCGTCACGTCCACAACGCTCACCGGCTGGTAAGAGGGGTGCTCCACCTGTACCGCGTACCGCGCGTAAGGGACCTGCCCGCCGGGATGCATCGACGCCGAACGCGTCGGCGCCGGAAGGTCAAAAACCGGCGTAAGTCCTGAGCGGTCGGTCAGCGCGCTGAAAAGCAGCGTCGGCGGTACGCCCTCCTGCTTCCCGGACTGGCTGACCGTGACCAACGCGCCCGGAACGGGAAGGGTATCCCGCGCGGTCGTCGTTTGGATAATCAGCTTGCCCATGCCTGTCATATTGGGTTCTGCCAAGGCAATCCCTCCTTTATTTGAGTGTTACGCCGTATTTTTTGAACCAGCGGTCCAGCTGGATAATATAGGCGAAAATCTGCGGCGTGCGCATCAGCTGCCCGTACCATGGTTCGGACAGGCTTTCCGGCTGCTCCATCAGCGCCTCGACCGCTTCATGGTTGAACAGGCCGGACGCAATTGAGTTTTCATCCTTGAAAATCTGCCGGACATAGGACGCCGTCAACTGGGTGTACAGCGGATGGAAGGTCTTGGGGTATGGCGATTTTTTGCGGTCTACGATTTCGGGCGGCAGCTCGCCCGCGAAAGCCGCGCGGACAATCCCCTTTTCCCGCCCGTGCAGCGCCTTCAAATCCCAGGGCATATTATACGCGTATTCGACAATGCGGTGGTCGCAGAACGGGACGCGGACCTCAAGCCCGGAGTACATGCTCATGCGGTCCTTGCGGTCAAGCAGGCATGCCATGAACCACTGCAAATTCAGCAGGAACATCTCGCGCATGCGGGCGTCCTTACGGGAATCGCCGGGCAGCTTTTCGGCAGCCTGGCAGGTGGCGAGGTAATGCTCACGGACGAACTCGGCGGCATGGGTGACCGTTCCCGGCGCGAACAGGCTCAGGCGCAAATCGACCGAACGGGACCACGGGAAGGTATCCTCAAAGAGGATTTCCTCACGGTGGTACCAGGGGTAGCCGCCGAAGATTTCGTCCGCGCATTCGCCCGACTGTACAACGGTGAAATCGCGCTTGACCTCGCGGCAGAACAGCAGCAGCGAGGAATCGACATCTGCCATGCCGGGCAGGTCGCGCGCGTCGGTGGCGGGCAGGAGCGCGGCGCATAGCGCGCCGTTGTCGAGCACAACCTCGTGATGGCTGCTCCCGATGAAATCGCGCATTTGATAAATATACTCGTTGTCACTATTTGGCTGAAAAATACTTTTTGTAAAATACTGCGCGTTGTCCTGATAATCCACCGAATAGGTATCCAGTACCTTGCCTTGCTTGGCGTACTCCTTCGCGGCGAGCATGGACAAAATGGAGGAATCCAGCCCACCCGAAAGGAAGGTGCACAGCGGCACATCAGATACCAGCTGACGCGCGGCGGCGTCCGCAATCAGGTCGTGCGTCCGCTGGACAGTGGCGGCCTCGTCGTCGGGATGCTCATGGGCGTGAAGCGCCCAATAGGTGCGGTCGGTGAAGCTGTCGGGCGTGAGCACCGCAAAATGCCCGGGGCGCAGCTCGTCAACGTTCTCGAACACGCCGCAGCCGGGCGGGCGCGCGGGCCCTAATAATAAGATGGTGCGTAGGCCGTCCTCGCCGAGCACGGGGCGCACCCAGGGATGGCTGAGCAGCGCTTTCAGCTCGGAGCCGAACACGATACCGTCCCGGGTGCGGCTGTAAAACAGCGGCTTTACCCCGAGCCGGTCGCGGCACAGGGTGAGCCGCCGCGCGTCCCGTTCCCACAGGGCGAAGGCGTAAATCCCGTTCAGCCGCTCGAATGCGCCCGTCCCCCATTCCAGATAGGCGTGCAGCAGCACCTCGGTATCGGAATGCCCCTGAAAGGTATGCCCTTTTGAGAGCAACGGCTGGCGCAGGTCTTCAGTATTGTATAACTCTCCGTTATAAATTAGTATGATATTACAATCGGGTGATACCATCGGCTGTGTACCGCCCTCCGGATCCACCACAACCAGCCTGCGGTGCACCAGATAGGCGTCGTTGTCCGCCCATTCGCCGCCCGCGTCCGGGCCGCGTGGGACAAGCGCGCGCGCCATTTTGGCGGCGGATGCCGGGTTTTCGCGGGCACAGCCTGGGTAATCCACCCAACCGGCGATTCCACACATAGGTCATCAACTCCTTTTTGATTTCAGGGGAAGCCTCCCCCTGTGACAGCGGATACGGGTTCTATTTTATGTGCCCGGACGGGATTTTAGAAGCCGTTCCATGGCTGCGGCCGCGTTTTCCGAGGTTTCAGGGAAATTACCAGTGGCTGCCGCATTGGGACGGGAAAAAGGTGCGTATTTTACTTTTTGTACGAAAAACCGACCCCTTCCCGGTGGGGGTTTGTCCAAAATTTGTTTCAGGTTTGTTACAATTCCCCGGGAAATTATTAACTTTTCATAAAGGCTCTTGCATTTCCGGAAAAGATCGCATATAATAGAGACTATATCGGGCACGACTGCCCCACCATACCTTTTTCATTGGAAAAACATGTGACAAGGAGGGAGTACCATGAAAAAGAAACAACTTGTTTGCAGCGCGTTGGCGGCAGCCATGATGCTGTCAACAGCTGCACCAGGGGCGAGCGCTGCGCGCTTCTCCGACTCCGCAGGGCATTGGGGCGAATCCGCCATTGACCGCTGGAGCAGTTCCGGAGTCCTGAGCGGCACCGACAATGCGTTTAACCCCAACGCATCCATTACCCGCGGCGAAATGGCTACCATTTTGGCGGAAATGCTCGGTCTTGAGCAGCGGGCTGACGACAATTACCCCGACCTCAACGGCGGCTGGTATACCGACGCAATGCTGAAATGCGCCGCAGCCGGCATCATGACCGGCGACGACCACGGCCAGATGCGCCCCTACGACAGCGTCACCGGCGCGGAAATTGCGGTTATCCTGACCAAGGCGCTTGACCTCAGCAGCAGCAAGGCGAATTACCCTACATCGAATACGGGCTATGTGAAGCCGTGGGCCCAGAGCTATGTGGACGCGATTGCGTCTCGCGGTATCGCGATCGGCAACGACGGCGGCATTTTTGAGCCGATGCAGGCAACCAGCCGTGCGGCATTCGTTTCGATGCTGGACCGTGCGGTCGATACTTATATTTCAAGTCCCGGTACTTATACCGCGGACGGCCTGACCATCGTCAACACCACCGGTACCGTCACCCTGCGCGGCACGCCGAGCAGCGTGGATATTACCGAGAGCTGCACGGGCGCAAGCATTGTGCTTGACCATACCAACGTTTCCGGGACCATCATGGTCAAGGGCGGACGTATCCGCGTAACCGCTGATCATGCGACACTGAACGGCGACATGCAGGTCAAGGGCTACGGCAGCACCATCAACCTGGAAGGCACCACCAACGGCGGCACGATCCAGCTCGGCAGCGAGGCAGGCAGCTCGTCGGTTACCGTCGGCGCCAGCGCGCAGGCGGGCCGGCTCGCCACCGATGCTGCCAATACGACCATCAATATTTCGGGCAAGGTCAACAACGTTCAGCTGGGCGCCGGCGCGACCGGCAGCGGTGTGAACGTCCGTTCGGGCGCGGATGTGGAAAACCTGACCTCCAACGCCAATGACGTTACCGTCAGCGGCAGCGGTTCTCTCAGCCGTGCGGATATCTATGGTTCGAACAACCGCGTAACGACCCCTGGCACTGTGGTCAGCAACTCGGTCAGCACCAACCCGAGTACCACGCGCACCAACGCAAATTCCCGTCCCAGAACCCGCCGCTACTACTACAAGGGTGTTTCGGATATCTGTGATGTGCGGTTCTTCTATGACGACGGCACAGGCAGAAAGCTGCTGGCAAGTGACCGCGTCAGCTACGGCAGCCGTGCCGGTTCGGTCATTGAGCCGCAGCACACCGGCGCATATATCTTCGACCGCTGGGTGTACGAGAGCTATTATTACGGATATGACTGCGGCTACTACTATTATGACTGGGATTGGGATGATTGGGACTGCTGCTACAGGAACGGGGACTGGAAGTGGGACAGCCACGAACGCGCCTATAACCACCGTGCTTCCGGCCTGTGGTATGACGCGTCCAACAACTACTATTTCACCCTGCGCGGCACCGTCCGCACCCCGGTCAGCGAGAGCCAGCTGCGCAATTACTATGACCGTTACTTCTGCGGCTACTACAGTGATTACTGGTATAAGAGCGGCGACTGGTCGTGGAACAGCTCCTGGAGCGCTTACTACAACGGCGTTGCGAAGCTGTACTATGATGAGCGGAACGACCGCTACTTCATCGTTTCAGCAGGCCGCAAGGAGTATATCTCCGACAGCGAGGCCCATGACCGCCTGAACCGCTACTATGACGGCAAGTATTACAGCGGTCGTTACTATAAGAATGGCAGATACTACTATTACAAGGATGACGGCTATTACTATAAGGACGGTTACTACTACAAGGACGGCTATTACTACCACGATTATAAAAAAGGCGATACCTACAGCTTCAACGACCGCATCTATGGCGATGTGGATTTGGTCGCCGTGTGGAAATCCTGCACGCTGGTCAGCAATATCAACGACCTGCAAAATGCGCTTAACACCTCGTCCCTGCCTGTTAAGTACACCGGCGGCGGTTCGATTGCCAGCCTGACCATTCCGGCGGGCAAGGAACTGTACCTGACCCAGAATCTTGCGGTAACCACGCTGACCAATAACGGCAAGGTAACCGGCCCGGGCCGTATTAACGCTGGCAGCACGACTACTCCGCCAACGGCAACCACTCCGGCTCAGATTATTGCTGACGTGATGAAGACGCTGGGCGGCTCTGTTGGCAGTGATGGAACGACCTGCACGATTGTAACGACTGGCACAGGCGTGTCGAATGAGGAACTCCAGAGCGTTGCGCAGAAGCTCAAGACAGCGGCAAGCGGGCTTCCGAGCGGTTATTCGCTGAAAGTGAATAACACGGCGATCACTGGAAACACCGATGTTAATGAGATTGTCAATCTTATTATGGGCGTTACCCGCATGACAGGGACGCTTCCGAGCGATGTTACTGTTCAGATTGTTGAGAGTGCAACAGGAAATGTGGTTGCAACTGGTACGATTCGGTTTGTAGCTGGTTCGGAGACACCGTCCCAGACAGACAGAATTCAGGAAGTAAAGACTGCGCTCCTCAAGGCGGGGATTAGCAGTGGCTCTGACAGCGCTACCGCTGATACGCTGAATGCGGCGGTTTCTGCGGCAAAGGCAAGGGCTGCTGAGGTTGCAGAACCGGGCACGAGCATTTCTGTCAGCGTGCGGCAGCAAGGCACAGAGTTGAACGAGGCTGGTATTTCTGCGTTGCCTAATAATGCTCAGGTTACTATTTATGTCGGGTCGGATGTTTACTCTACGGTTACAATTATTGTAACCAATCCTGACAATACGCAGGGCGGCGATAACACCGGCGGCGACAACACCGGCGGCGACAACACCGGCGGCGACAACACCGGCG
>CAJUJQ010000017.1:17680-33043 GCA_910586575.1 uncultured Clostridia bacterium
AACACCGGCGGCGACAACACCGGCGGCGACAACACCGGCGGCGACAACACCGGCGACACCGGCAACGGCGGCGACAACACCGGCGACACCGGCAACGGCGGCGACAACACCGGCGACACTGGCAACGGCGGCGACAACACCGGCGACACCGGCAACGGCGGCGACACGACCGGCGGCACCGAAGGCAGCACGACTGGCGGCACTGAAAGCGGCGATGCCGCAGCTGAGAAGGCAGCAGCAGAGCAGGCAGAAGCGCAGCGGAGAGCTGATATTCAGGCGGAGATTGAGCGTTTGTTAATCGAGCTTGGACAGTGTGAGGAAGGCTCCGAGCGATATGTTGAGCTTACTGCACAGATTAATGCGCTTCGGGCGCAGCTCTAATTGCAATGGACAAATCATGAAAAGGGGTTTACGGCCTTTCACTTAACTAAGCACACATCCCTTTTTCATATTTTTCTCCCCCTATTGAAAAAACCACCCTTTCCGGGTGGTTTTTTCCTGCCTAAAGGATTTTCCGCAGATCCTCCTTGCCTTTTTCGGTCAGCAGCAGCGAGAGCAGCTGCCACAGGCAGCGCCGGGTTTCCTGGGGGTCGGGCTTGCCGTCCAGCAGCTCTGCCGGACGGCAAAACAGCAGCATTCCAAGCAGGGCTTGTTCGAGCGCGTCCCGCGCGGGGTCTGGGCGCAGCAGCCCGGCGGCTTCCAGCGCGTCCAGCGCGCCGGTGAGCAGCTCGCCGATATGGCATATGACCAGCCGATGCAGCCGTTGTACCTGGCGCGCTTCCTCTTTGTCCCGGATGTCCAACATCATCCCCTGGCTGCGCCGTTCCAGGATGGACCGGAAAAAGCCGTCCAGCTCGCCGAGGTCAGAGGGCGGCGGCAGCGCCTTGCAGCGTTCGTGCCGCGCCCGCATAACGGCTTCGATCAAGTCCTCTTTCCGTTTATAGTGATAGGTCAGGTTGCCGACACTGATGCCGAGCGCATCGGCAATACTGCGCATGCTGACAGCATTGCCGCCCGATTCATCGAACAGCCGTCCGGCGGTGTCCAGGATTTCGCTTTTCAAATCACGTTTCATTCGGGGTTCCCCCTTCCGCTGCCTTTATATTAGCACGTGCGTGCTAATTTGTCAATTATAAGCAATTCCCTTGCGCGGGCGGGGGCGGATGTGGTATGATATCAGCAGAAGCAGCCGGGCACGCCGGTTTTTGAGGTGGGATTATGAAAAATGTAACGTTGTGCTATATTGAGCGCGGGGACCGCTGGCTGATGCTGCACCGCGTAAAAAAGAAAAATGACATCAACCATGATAAATGGATTGGCGTCGGCGGGAAGTTCGAGGATAAGGAAAGCCCGGAGGAATGTATGCTGCGCGAGGCGCGGGAGGAAACCGGGCTGACGCTGACCGATTATCAATACCGGGGGCTGGTAACCTTTGTATCGAACGAGTATGAAACCGAGTATATGCACCTGTTCACGGCGGACGGCTGGACGGGGGAAATCGGCGCGTGCGACGAGGGGGAGCTGGAATGGGTCAAGAAAGCGGACGTGTTCGGCCTGCCGATTTGGGAGGGGGATAAAATCTTCCTGCGGCTGCTGATGGAGGGAAAGCCGTTCTTCTCGCTCAAGCTCCGGTACGAGGGGGAACGGCTGGCGGAAGCGGTGCTGGACGGGAAACCCTTATTGTGAATCCTTAGGAACTGTTCAAAAATAACTTGCGGCAATCGCTTGCATCTTCGCCATACTGCGTTGCTTTTCCTTGACAGGCGACAGGCTGCCTGCGGAAACGCGCCTTGTCTGGCAAAGGAATCTGCGGCGCGCTTGCCACAATTTATTGCTGTTCCTTACGGGAAAATTTTAGTGGAGAATCTAGCATGAATCAATTAGGTGAAAAATCGCTCCGGACGCTCGAATATCCTGCCGTCCTGGAGCGCCTTGCCGCGAACGCGGCATCCAATAAAGCGAAAGAAATGGCGCTGACGCTGCGCCCCGCGGCGGATTTCGAGGATGCGGAGCTTGCCATGCGGCAGACAACTGACGCGAAAAATCTAATGCTGCGCAACGGTTCGCCGTCCCTGGGCGGCATCCGCGAGGTTTTGGCGTCTCTGTCCCGCGCCGACCGGGGCGGCGTGCTCAATTTCCGGGAGCTGCTCGATATCGCGTCGGTGCTGCAAGCGGCGCGGCTGACACAGGGCTATGTCGCCGACGAGGAGGAGAAAACCACGCTCACCCCTATTTTCCAGCGGCTTTCGGGCAACCGGGTGCTGGAAGAGCGGATTACCTCCTCTATTTTAAGCGAGGAGGAAATGGCGGACGGGGCGTCCCCCGAGCTGCTGCACATCCGCCGGGAGAAGCGCCGGATTTCGGGCAAGGTGCGTGAAACGCTGGGGCGTTTGGTCTCTGGGGAACGCGCCAAATATTTGCAGGAAGCGCTGATTACCCAGCGCGGCGGGCGCTTCGTCGTGCCGGTCAAGGCCGAGCACCGCGGCGAGATTTCCGGGCTGGTGCATGACGTTTCGTCGTCGGGCGCGACGGTGTTTATCGAGCCTTCGCAGGTCGTTGAGATTAACAACCAGATTAAGGTGCTGGAAGGGCGGGAAACCGCCGAAATCGAGCGCATCCTGTCCGAAATCTCGGCGGATGTGGCGGCGTGCCGCCTGGCCATTGAAGCCGATTACGGGGCGCTTTGCCTGCTGGACTTTATTTTTGCCAAGGCGAAGCTCTCCTTTGACCTGAACGCGGACGCGCCGCATTTGGTTGCAGACGGCTACCATACCAAGCTTTTGCGGGCGCGCCACCCGCTGCTCGGGCGCAAGGCCGCCGTGCCCATCGATATTGCAATCGGCGGGGAATATGATACGCTGGTGATTACCGGTCCCAATACCGGCGGCAAAACGGTTTCGCTGAAAACGCTGGGGCTGCTCAGCCTGATGGCGGCGTCCGGCCTGCATATCTCGGCAAGCGAGCTTTCCGAGGTCTGTATTTTTGAAAATATCTACGCCGATATTGGCGACGAGCAGTCGATTGAACAGAGCCTTTCGACCTTCTCTTCCCATATGAAAACCATCGTTTCCATTATGGACTGCTGCGCCCCCGGCGACCTTGTCCTGTTTGACGAGCTGGGCGCGGGTACCGACCCGGTCGAGGGTGCGGCGCTGGCGGTTTCCATCATCGGCTATGCGCGGCAGATGGGCGCGCGGGTCGCGGCGACGACGCACTATTCCGAGCTGAAAACCTTTGCGCTGATAACTGACGGCGTGGAGAATGCTTCCTGTGAGTTCGATGTAAAAACCCTGCGGCCAACCTTCCGGCTGCTGACCGGTATCCCCGGCAAGTCAAACGCGTTCGCGATTGCGGCGCGGCTGGGGCTTCAGCCGGTGGTGCTTGACCGGGCACGGGAGCAGCTTTCGGCGGAAAGCACACGCTTCGAGGATGTCATTGCCGAGCTGGAAAAAGAGCGCCGCGATTTGGAGCGCTACAAAGCGGAGGCCGAGCGCCTGCGCGCGGCGGCGCAGAGCGAACGCGATCAGGCGGGCAGCCTGCGTGATAAGACGGCGGACGAGGCCGACCGCATTATCGAGGCGGCACGCTCCAGAGCCGACCTGATTTTGAAGGACGCGCGCATGACGGCGGAAACCGTCTTTGGCGAGCTGGATGAAATGAAGCGCGCCGCCAACGCGGACGCGAACGACAAAAACCTTGCGGCGGCACGCGCGGCGCTGCGCGGGGTGATTACGCAGACCGAAAACGAGCTTCGCAAAAGCAAGGAAAAGCGCACGGTTGCGCCCGGCGAGGTACGCCCGGTGCGCCCCGGCGACGAGGTGCAGCTGATTAACGTCTCGAATATTACGGCAACCGTGCTTTCCGTGCCCGACCGTGACGGCAATGTACAGGTGCAGGCGGGTATTATGAAAATGACGGTGAAAGAAAACGAGCTTCGCCCGGTGCGCAAGCCCGAGAAGCCAAAGCCCAAGGCGACCTTCCGCGCGGGCGCGGGCGGCGTGCGGGAGCTGCGGCTTGCGACCACGCCGAGTGAAATCGATGTGCGCGGCCTGTGCGCCGAGGAAGCCATTTTAGAGGTTGACCAGTTCATTTCCGGCGCGATTTTGAGCGGCCATCCTTCGGTGCGCATTATCCACGGCAAGGGTACGGGCACGCTCCGCGCGGCCATCCAGAACCACCTGAAACGGAATAAGCGCTGCAAGACCGTCCGCAACGGCGTGTTTGGCGAGGGCGAGATGGGCGTTACCGTGGTGGAGTTCAAATAGGCGGCGGGGATGGGCGCTCACGGTTCGTATTCCTCATAATTTCGCCCGAAAAACGGCGGCTGCGGTGACGCTTTTTGGTCGCTATGCCGCTTGCAAAACCCCCGAAAATGTTCTATCCTATGTAAGAACGTTTGTAAGGGGGCTTTTGCCGTGAAAGACTTGACAAAGGGGAACCCTGCCCGGCTGATTTTGGCGTTTGCCCTGCCGGTCATGATTGGGAACCTGTTCCAATTATTCTATAACCTTGCCGATACCCGCATTGTCGGCAGCTTTTTGGGGGACACCGCGCTGACCGCGGTCGGCGCGACCAACTCGCTGAACTCGCTGATTGTCGGCTTCCTGACCGGGCTTGCGAACGGCTTTGGCATCATCACCGCGCGGCACTACGGCGCGAACGACCCGAATCAGGTTAAGAAATCGGTTGCGTCGGTCGTCGTCCTGGGCGGCGGCATGGCGGTTTTGCTGACCGCGCTGTCGGTCGGCTTCCTGACCCCGCTGCTGCGCGTGCTCAATACGCCTGAGCAGCTGATTGGGCAGTCGGCGGCGTACTTCCGCGTGATTTTGTTCGGGCTGACGGCCTCTATCCTTTATAACGGCTGCGCGGCGGTGCTCCGCGCGGTCGGCGATACGGTGACGCCGCTGGTGTTCCTCATCCTGTCCACGCTGCTCAATGTCGGCCTTGATTTGTTATTTGTCTGCGTGCTGAAATCCGGCATTGTGGGCGCGGCGACTGCAACCGTGCTGTCGCAGATTGTCTCCGGCGTGCTGTGCGTACTGTATATCCGGCGGAAATATCCCATCCTGCACCCCGCGCGGGCGGATTTCCGGGTTTCACCCTGGATGGCGGGGCAGATGCTCAGCGCGGGGCTGTCTATGGGTTTTATGATGTCGCTGGTCAATTTCGGCTCCGTGCTGCTGCAAGGGGCAATCAATACCTTCGGTGAGGCGACGATTCTGGCGCATACGGCGGCGCGCCGCCTGACCGAGCTGTTTATGCTACCGTTCTCGGTCTTCGGCACGACAATGGCGACCTTTTCCAGCCAGAACTGGGGCGCGAAAAAGCCCGAGCGTATCCGCAGCGGGATTCTGCACTCGCTGGTTATCAGTTGGATTTGGTGCGCGGTGGTTATCCTGGCGATCTATACGATGGTACCGGCGCTGGTGCGCCTCGTGACGGGTACTTCCACACCGGAGGTTATCGAAACCGCATCGCTGTATCTGCGGATTGACGGGCTGTTCTATTTTGTCACGGCGGGTATCTGCGTGCTGCGCAATTCACTCCAGGGCATGGGCGATATGGTGACGCCGATTTTCTCCAGCCTGCTTGAGCTGTTCGGCAAGCTGGCGGTTGTGGTATTCCTGACGCCCCGGCTGGATTACATGGGTGTGATCCTCGCCGAGCCGATTGTCTGGGCAATTATGGTGATCCCGCTGATTGTGGTCAGCGTGAAGCGCCTGCGCCGGAGCCGCTGCCCCGTGCAGCAGCCTGAGCCGGCCTCGGCGAAATAAAAGCGTAAAAAAGCGAACCGACGGTTGCAATCATCGGTTCGCTCTTTTTGCATTGTGGGCTGATGAGTTCGTCAGCGGAAAGCCTTACGCAATACCGGCAGGCGCTTTCGCGCTGTCTGGTTCGGTTTCGGGTGTGGGCTGTTCCGTTTTGGCAGCGGTTACAGTACGGGTCGTGCCGCCCGAAATGTAGGTTTTCCCACATTCGGGGCAGATATCGGTGTGCAGCGTTACGCTTTGGCTGACGACCTTGCGGCCCTCCTGCTGCGCCTTCACCTGCTCGTGGGAAACATGCTCCATCTCATGGCCGCGCACGGCGGACGCGACGTTTTCCGGCGCAATCCGGGTCGGGGTCTGGTAGGAAACGCTCATATCGTCAGAGCCGTCCTGATACTTGCGCTGTTCGCAGGTTTCGCACTTGCCGTCCTCGGCCGCCTTCTGTACGCCCTCTGCGCCGACTGGTTCGCCGCTTTCGGCGGCTTCCTCCTCCGCGCCGGGATATTGGATTCGCAGGCGTACCGCCGCTTCGGCGGCGTCCATGCCGGGATAGGTGGGAATCCCCTCCCAAGCGGATACGGGCATGTTCATCGGGCTTTCCGCACCGACGTTTTTCAGCAGGGCGTTGGCTCGCGAAGCATTGTCCTGCGGCATGTTTTCGGCGTATTGGATCCGCATGCGCACGGCTTCATCCGCTGCGTTCAGGTTCCAGCTGGGCACGGTGTGGCCGATGGGGGACGGCGCATCCGCGCGCACGACGGGGACGGGGCGCACCTGCTCAACCGGCGTGTCCGGGGAAGCGGCCTTTTTTGCGCCGTAGCCGATGGGCGAAATCTGCCCCATGTTCTGCGCGTTGCGGACTGCCGCCGCGATTCCGTAGGAACCGCCATACGAGCCGCCGCCGGGGAAGCTGTAATAGGCACTCAAGCCAGAAATTCCAGTCATCTCTGTCACCTCCTTTGTCGTTTATCATCTGTCAGAGACTGGCCCGCCCGGGGGCGGGACGGTTGGTTGCTGCGGCTGTTTCATTTTGCAGGGGCGGGATTCCCGCTGCATGCGGCAATATTTAACGGATGCGGGTAAAACATATTGAGCGATCATGCCCGCTCTGCCCCCATCACAATATCGCCCGCTAGGTCTATATAATAGTATAGCACGAATCCGTGAAATTTCAAGGGGAGGGACAGCTGTCTTTCGCGCCCAGTATTTTTTGCTGTAATTTACCGAAGGCTCTGCTGTACTGGAATGTGCATGACGGGCTTGGAATAGCCTTGGGCTGTTCCGGTGGACGCTCCCTCTTGGCTCATTGGGTAAATATCTCTTTTTTGATTCCCAATAGAGGGAGGCGGGGAACATGACCGTTTTGGAAGTGCTTGCACTTTTGAATCTGATCGCGCAGATCCCCATTCTTGCAGATCCGCACGATCGTAACCGCTAAGCGGGCTGCGTCGTGGTGATACCGCCGAGACTCCACAAAAAATGCCTGACTCTGCAAAGCCAGGCGTTTTGGGTCTCGCTCGGCAGCTCCTAAACGATTACCGAGAGGGACAGCCACCGGACGGCGTAAAGTCCTGACAGCTATTACTAAGCCTATTATACACGGAGGGCTTGCCTTTGGCAAGCCCCTTTTTCCAGCATCTGAAATCAAGTTTGCTTTGCCCCATCAATTTTCTTTTTATGGAGCAAAATCCATTTCTGCGGCGTATTATATATTTTTCGAGAGAGTACGCTTCTTGACGGTGGGGGCGCGCCGTGGTATGCTTTAACAAGAGTATGGGAGGGATGCGGATGAAAGGATGGAAACCGGGGATTGACCCGGCGCGGCTGGAAGCCGCCGACGCGTCGGACATCCTGTCGCGGGTGCGGCGGGGGGAAAGCGACGTGGACGGCTGCGCGTTTGCCGACGCGGATTTTGCCGGGATGGATTTCTATGGGATGGCGTTTACCCGGTGCAGCTTTACCCGCTGCCGGTTCACGGGCGCGGAGATGGGGCAGTGCAGCTTTGTGGATGTGGTTATGGAGTCGTGCGACCTCTCCAATACCGAGATTCCGGAAAGCTTTTGGCAGCGCTGCATTTTGCGGGGCTGCCGGCTGGTCGGCGCAAGGCTGGACAAAGCGCGGCTGCGCCAGGTGGAGCTGTCCGGCTGCGCGGCGATGTACGCGGGATTCGATCAGGCGGGCTTTGACCGCGTGCGGCTGGAAAACTGTGATTTCCAGTCCGCCGACCTGCGCGCCTGTAAGTGCAGGGGGCTGTCGCTGGCAGGTTGCCGGGTGCTTTCGGTGAACCTGTGCCAGACGGCGCTGGCGGGCGTGGACTTTACCGCGTCGGATATCGGCGGGTGGACGCTGACCGAGGGCGCGCCCGAGCTGCGCGGCGCGGTGGTGACGCCTTTGCAGGCGGTCGAGCTGGCGGAACGGCTGGGGCTTATCGTGAAAACGAGGGATTAGGGTGAATTGCGGTACTGATTGGAGGGGAGGGGCTTGCCCCTCCCGCTCATGACGGTAATTCCCATATTACAGATGTGTCTATGAGCAGAGGGAGGAATTATGCGGATTATTACAGGCCGTGCGGCGAGCGGGAAAACCGCGCGGATTCTTGCGGAAATTGCGGCGGCGTGCGTGGAGCCGGGTTCCCGGCAGCTGCTGATTGTTCCCGAGTTGTTTTCCCACGAATACGAGCGGCGGCTGGCGAAGGCGACGGGTAACCGGGGCGCGCGCTCGGCGGAGGTGCTTTCGTTCTCACGGCTGGCGCTGCGTGTGTTCGCCGAGGCGGGCGGGCTGGCCGAGACCGTGCTGACCCCGGCGGGGCGGCTGCTGACCCTGCGCGAAGCGCTGTCACGGGTGCGCACCCAGCTGGACGTGTGCAAGTCGGCGCTGGAACAGCCTGAAATGCTGCGTGAGCTGCTGACCATGGTGGACGAGCTGAAAACCTGCCGGGTGCAGCCCGAGGAGCTGTTCCGGGCAGCGGGGGACGGGAAGAAAGAGGATGAGACGCTTTCGCGGAAATTGAAGGAATTGGCGGTCGTTTATACCGCTTATGACCGGCTGTGCGCCGAAAGCCTGCCCGACCCGCGTGACCGGCTGACACTGCTCGCCGACCGCCTGCCCGCAAGCGGCGTGCTGCAAAACGCGCGCGTGTATATCGACTGCTTCGCGTCCTTTACCCCGCAGGAAATGGAGGTCATCCGCGTGATGGTCGAAAACGGGGTGGATTTGACGGTTGCGGTGCTTTGCGATTTGAAAGAAAAGGAAGTGTTCGTTTCGGGCTGCAAGACGGTTGCGCGGCTGCGCAAAATGGCGTCCCGGCGGGGGCTTCCCTGCGAAATCGTCCCGTGCGGGGAAAGCAGGATTGAGAAACCGGCGGATTTGTCGGTGATTGAACGGGAAGCGCTGCTGCCGCTCTCACGGACGTATCCTTCTGATGGGGACAGCGTGCGCATTTTTGAGGCAGCCTCGCCTTTCGGGGAATGCGAGCACGCCGCTGCTTACATCCGTAAAACCGTGCGGGAAACCGGCGCGCGCTGGCGGGATTTCGCGGTTGTGGCGCGTTCGATGGACGGCTATGCCGCGCCGCTGCAAATGGCGATGGCACGCTATGACGTGCCCATCTTTTTGGCGGAAAAGGCAGACTTGCTGGCAAAGCCCGCGCTCGCGCTGGTGACCGGGGCGCTGGACGCCTGCGCCGGGTTTTGGCGCTACGAGGATTTGTTTGCCTGTTTCAAAACCGGGCTGTGCGGCCTGAAGCCGGACGAGATTGACCGCCTGGAAAACTATGTCCTGACCTGGCGCGTCCGGGGCGGCGCGTGGGAGCGCGAATGGACCGGCCACCCGTCCGGCTATGGCATCCCATTCAACGACGCGTCACGCGCCGAGCTGGAAAGCCTGAACGAGCTGCGCGCATCCGCGATTACGCCCTTTGTCAGTCTGCGCGAGGCGCTCAAGCAGGCGGAAACGGGGGGCGCGTGCGTTAAGGCGCTGTACGCGTTCCTGGAAGGGATGGACGTGCCGCAGGCGATGGAACGGCGCGCGGCGCGGCATGAAGCCGCCGGGCGGTTCCAACTCGCCGAGGAGTACCGGCAGCTGTGGGAAATCCTGCTGTCCGCGCTCGAGCAGTTCTACTGGACGGCAGGCGGCCGCCCGATGACCGGCGGCGAGTTCGCGCGGCTGCTGCCGCTGGTGCTGGGGGAATACGATGTCGGCACGATTCCCGTGTCGCTCGACCGGGTTAGCTGCGGCGAAATCGACCGCGTCTGCACCGGGGTGAGTGTTCCACACCTGATTCTGCTGGGCGCGAACGATGGGCTGCTTCCCAAAACGCCGTCCTCGCGCGGGCTGCTCAGTGACGCCGACCGGGAGCTGCTGGAAGGACTCGGCGTAGAACTTGCCGCTTCGGGAACCGAACGCCTGATGATGGAGCAGGAGACGCTTTATCACGCGGTGGCGTGCCCGCGCGTGCGGCTGCTGGTCAGCTACGCGACCCACGACGCGGCGGGCAAGGAAGCGCGCCCGTCCTACTTCGTCGGCACGCTGCTGCGGCTGCTTTCGGGTGTGCCTTTTGCTTTTGGGCAGGAGCCGGTGCAGCGTGACCGCCTGGAAGCCGGCCGGCCGGCGTTTGAGCTTGCCGCTGCCTATCTTTGCGGCAGCCGCGCCCCGGCGGTCAGGGCGGCTTATGAAGCTTACCAAAACGACGAACGGCTGCTTGCGGCGCAGGATACGTTCCGGGCGCGCGGCCCGCTGACGGACCCGTGCACGATTGACGGCCTGTACGGGGAATCGGTCAGCCTGGCGGCTTCAAGGATCGACCAGTTCTATTCGTGCCAGTTCTCGTTTTTCATGAAATACGGGCTGAAAGCCCAGCCGCGCAGGCGGGCGCAGTTCTCCGCGCCGGAAACCGGTACTTTTATCCATTATGTGCTGGAAAACTGCCTGCAACTGCTCGGCGGGGAGGAAGGCGGCGCGGCGGCTGCGGATGAACGGGCGGTGCGCGCCGCGCTGCGCAAGGTTGTACAGCAGTACATTGACGAGGAACTTGGCGGCTTGGAGGACAAGAACGCGCGCTTTCGCTACCTGTTCAACCGTCTGGTGCCGTCCGTGGGGAAGATCCTGGACGGTGTGCTCGAGGAAATGCGGAAATCCGACTTTGCGCCCATTGACTACGAATTGGATTTTTCGCGGGATGGCGATTTGCCGCCGGTGTCGGCGGAGGAGGACGGCGTGTCAGTCTCGCTGATTGGCAAGGTAGACCGGGTGGACGGTTATATTCAAAACCAGCGGCTGTACATCCGCGTCATGGATTACAAAAGCGGGAAAAAGTCGTTTTCCCTGTCCGATATCTGGTACGGGCTGAATATGCAGCTGGTGATCTACCTGCACGCGATTCAGGAAAAAGGGCTTGACCGCTACCGCGAACGCCTGAGCGAAAGCTTGGACGAAATCGTCCCGGCGGGTGTGCTGTACGTCCCTGCCCGTGACGAGCTGCCCGACGCTGACCGTGCGGTGACCGAGGAGGGCTTGGAAGAGATGCGCGCCAAGGCACTCCGGCGGTCGGGATTGCTGAGCGACGACATGGACATTCTGGAAGCCATGGAGCACGGCCTGGCGGACAAGACGAAATTTATCCCGGTGAGCCTGAAAAAGGCCAAAAAGAAGGGCGATGAGCCGGAATTCACCGCGCAGTCCGCGGTAGCGGACCTGGCGAAATTCGGGCGGCTGGCGCGCTATACCCAGAAAAAACTGCTGGAAATGGGGCGGGAGCTGCGGCACGGTGCGTGCGCAGCCAATCCCTATCAGTACGGCGGCAGGGATTTTTGCGAATGGTGCGACTACCGCGCCGCGTGCCGGTTCGACGAAACGGCGGGCGACAAAAAGCGGATGCTGCGCGCGGTAAAGGATGAGGAATTCTGGGAGAAGATTGGAGGTGCGGCGCATGTGGACGAGTGACCAGCTGCGGGCGATTGAAGGGCATGGCGGCGACCTGATTGTATCGGCGGCGGCAGGCTCGGGCAAGACGGCGGTGCTCATTGAGCGGGTCATGGCGCGGCTGGCAGACCCCGTGCACCCGGTGGATATCGACCACTTTCTGCTCGTGACGTTCACCAACGCGGCGGCAGCGGAAATGCGCGGCAAACTGTCGGCGGCGATTTTGGCGCGGCTCGAGTGTGATCCGCTGAACGCGCGCCTGCGACGGCAGCTGCTGCTGGTGCACCGGGCGCAGATTACGACGGTGCATTCGTTCTGCCTGACGCTCGCGCGGGAGCAGGCCCCGGCGCTGGGGATTTCGCCTGATTTCCGGATTGCGGACGACCGGGAGGCCACGCTGCTCAAAAACGAGGTGCTTGAGGATACCTTAGAGGCGCTGTACGAGGAGAACCAGCCGGATTTCTTGGCATTGTCCGAGCAGCTGATGACCCGGCAGGATGACCGGCGGTTGTCCGGGGTGGTGCTCGACACCTTCGAGAAAATCCAGGCGCACCCCGACCCGGAAGTCTATTTGCGGCGCGCCGCCGGGGAAGCGGGTGCGGATTCCCCCTTTGGGCAGGTGCTGTTGGACGAGGCACGGGCGGCAGCGGAGTATGGGCTTGCCTTCCTGCGGCTGGCGGCTGGGCAGATGGAAGCGGACGAGGCGCTGGAAGAGAGTTATCTGCCCGCGTTCCTGGACGATATCCGGCAGGCGGAGGCACTTTTGGGGCGGATTTATGCGCGGGATTGGGACGGTGCGGTTGAAGCGGCGCGGTCGGTTGCCTATACCCGGCTGAAACAGATGCGCGGCTATGAGGATAAAGACCTTTTGAAAGAGCTTCAGGACATGCGGAAGGAGTGGAAAGACTGCGTCAAACGGATTCAGGAAAAGCTGCTTAACGTGACCGCTGAGGAAGCGGCGGTGGACCGCGCGCTGACGGCGGGGGTGCTGCGCGGTTTGTCACTTGCCGTGCGGACGTTTTCGGCGCGTTTCGCGGAGGAGAAGCGGCGGCGTGGTCTGGCGGATTTCAACGACCTGGAGCACTTCGCGGTTGCGCTGCTGCTTGAGGGCGGAAAGCCGACCGCGCTGGCGGAAAGCCTTTCCCAACGCTATGAGGAAATCATGGTGGACGAATACCAGGATACGAATGCCGTGCAGGATGCGATTTTTGGGGCGCTCGGTCGGCGCAACCTGTTTATGGTCGGCGATATGAAGCAGAGTATTTATGGCTTCCGTCTGGCGAACCCGTATCTGTTCCTGAAAAAATATAAAGAATCGGTCGATGAGCCTGTCGCGGATGAGCCGCGCCGGGTGGTGCTGAGTAAAAATTTCCGTTCCCGGCAGCAGATTCTGGACAGCACCAATTATCTGATGCAGGCAGTCATGCGGGAAGCAGTCGGCGATTTGGAGTACACCGCGCGGGAAATGCTCTACCTGGGCGCGGAGGATTACCCGGATACCGAAAACCCGTGTTATCAGACAGAGGTGCTGTTGCTGGATACCGACAAAAACGGGGAGGATGCCGGGGACGACGAGGACACGCCGGAAAAGGCCGAAGCGGAGGCGCGGATGGTGGCGGCAAGGATTGACCGGCTGCTCCGCGAGGGCTTCCCGGTGTTTGACCGTGGCAGTAAGGTGTCCCGTCCGGCGGAGCCGGGGGATATTGTGATTTTAATGCGCTCCCCCAAGAGCAAGGCTGCCATTTACCGGGAGGCGTTGGCGGGCTTCGGGCTGACCACGCGGACCGAGGAAACCGAAGGGCTGCTGCAAACGGCTGAGGTTGGCGTGATGGTTTCGTTGCTGGCGGTCGTGGACAACCCGCGGCAGGACGTGGATTTGATTGGTGTGATGCGTTCGCCGCTGTTCGGTTTTACCGAGCAGGAGCTGGCGGAAATACGTCTTTGTGGAAGGTTGGTGCCGTATTACGACGCATTGCGGCGCGCGGCGCATGAAAACGGGCACGCGAAAGACTTTCTGGACAAGCTTGCGCGGCTGCGTGATTTCGCCTGTGACCAGCCGGTTTACCGCCTGTTATGGCAGATTTATGACGAAACCGGGGCGCTGGCGGTTTATGGCGCGCTGCCTAACGGTGCACAGCGGCAGAAAAACCTGCTCAGCTTTTTCGAGCGGGCGCGCGCGTATGAGTCGCAGGGCTTCCGAGGGCTGTTCGGCTTCAACCGGCTGCTGCGCGGGATGCTTGAAACCGGGCAGGATTTTGAGGCGGTCAAGGCCGATACCGGCGTGGGCGCGGTGCGCCTGATGTCGATTCACAAGTCCAAGGGATTGGAATTCCCGATTGTTGTGCTGGCGGACTGCGCAAAGCGCTTCAATGAGCAGGAGATGAAAGAGCCGGTTCTGGTGCATTCTGAGCTGGGCTTCGGCGCAAAGGTGCGCGATATGGAACGCGGTGTGCAGTACCCGAGCATGGAACGGCAGGCGATTGCCGCGCGTATCCGGCGGGAGATGGTCAGCGAGGAGCTGCGTATCCTATATGTAGCGCTCACGCGAGCCAAGGAAAAGCTGATTATTACGGCGGCTTCGGCGATGCTGGACAGGGATTTGGAAAAATGGGCACGGCTGGCCGCGATGGATAGATTGCCTGATTATGGAATGGCAAAGGTGCGGACGCCGCTGGCTTGGATTCTGGCGCCGCTGCTGCGGCACCCGGCGGCGGAGTGCCTGCGGGAACGGGTGAATACATTTGTGCCGGTCGACGCGGATGCCCCCGATGTGTTTGCGGTCGAGATACTCCGTCCCGGGCAGGCGGCGAGACAGTCCGACACGGCAGAAACGGCTGCGGAGGAGGCGGAAGAAAGCGGGCTGGCGGTCGCGCCCGCGCTGGTATATCCGGCGGCATTCCTGGCAGAGCTTCCCGCCAAGTTGACCGCGACCGGCGTCAAGCGTACCTATAAAGCGGAGGAAGCTGCCGAGGATACACCGCCCCCGCCGAAAGAGGTCAAGTTGCGCCGCCCCTTCTTTGAGGAAAAGCCGCTGACGGCGGCGGAGCGCGGCACGGCGCACCATCTGTTCATGCAGTTCGCGAAATATGAAGGGCTGGACACGCGTGAGGGTATTGAACGGGAGCTTGAACGGCTGCGGTCGATGAAAATTCTTTCGGAACAGCAGGCGGCAGCGGTGGACCTGGAAAAGATTCTGGGGTTCTTCCGGTCCTCTTTATATAAGGAAAGCTTCGCGTCCGGCAGGGTACGGCGTGAGTTCAAATTTTCAGTGCTTGTCCCGGCGGCGCGGTTTTACCCGGACGCGGCGGGCATGCCCGGGGAGGAGATTTTGCTGCAAGGCGTGATTGACTGCCTGATTGAGAACGAGGAAGGCTTCACGATTGTGGACTTCAAGACCGACCGCGTATCCAAGGGCATGGCAAATGCCCGCGCGGCAGGCTACCGGGAGCAGTTGGACGCTTACCGGCTGGCTGTCGAAGCGGTCTTTGAAAAGCCCGTTATCCGACAGGTTCTGTTTTTCCTTGCAATCGGTGCGGAAGTCGAGGTAAAATAGGCGGTTTTAACGACCTTTTGACCGGGAATTTGCGATGGCAAATTCCCGGTCAAAAAAAGTCGAAAAAATTTTAAAAAAAGCCTTGACATTCCCCGCGGCCCGTGGTATTATAAATAAGCTGAC
>CAJUJQ010000018.1 GCA_910586575.1 uncultured Clostridia bacterium
TCTGTTCTGCGGACGGCTGGCTTGATGCTCGCCCAACCGCTCAGGTATAAAAATTGTTGAACTTCAAAACTCGGGAAATGGACACAACTTAGTTATTTCATACGACGCTGCAACAGATGCGGTTTTTGCAACCGATTTACAACTTCTTTTTTACCGTAAACATCATTCTATGAAATGGCCGTGGGAGGAGATGGCTGAGGAGGCTCGGCAGCAATCACTATTTGAGGTAGATGAAGATAATTGATATGATGGATCGATAGGAGACAGGTGATTCGTTCGCCTGCCGACCTCTCACCTCACTGTGCGTAGTGCTCTATCCGGTCAGAAAGTGGATCTGTTCTTGGTCTGGATTTCCGCATAGCTGCGTTATCACCCTTGACGAGCGTTAGCCTGCCCGTGTCCTGCCTTGCTCTGCGAAGCGCCTGTTCCAAGTCCGAGTCTGCTCCCTGCCCGGAGAACAGAAGGTTTTAGTGGACGTTGGCGATCCACGGCTCCTATCAATGAATCCATATGCAAGAGGCGGCCCATGCGGCCGCTTTTTTTCACGGTGATGGACGCTAATCGGCACATGGACGCCAGACGGACGCCAAAGAGGAACCGTCCAATTTCCAAACGCCCCCCAAAAGCAAGAAAAAGAGCCGCTTTCTCTCGAAAACGACTCTTTAACCTGGTACGCCAGAAGGGACTCGAACCCCCGACCTTTTGGTTCGTAGCCAAACACTCTATCCAGCTGAGCTACTGGCGCATTCGCAGTCTTTTGATGCTTCATCGCTGACTGCCTTATTAGAATACCACATCTATCCGCAAATGTCAACCTCTTTTTTCAAAAAATTCTAAAAATCTTTTTGAAGCAATTCCTGATAGAAACCGTCATCCTTGCACTGGCCAACCGCGCAGATTGACGCCTGATCAAAACGGATCACCCGTTCCGCGGCTTTCCTCACGTCCTCAGCGTTCACGGCATCATAGCCCTGCACAATTTCATCCGGTGGAATCACCCGGCCAAAAACCAGCTCACTGCGGCCGATATGGTTCATGCGGGCGCTGGTCGATTCCAAGCTCATCAGGAGGTTGGTTTTCAGCTGTTCCCGGCAGCGTCCCAGCTCATCGCGGGCGGGACCTTCCTCGCGGAAGCGGGAAAGCTCCTCAAGGATCAATCTAATCGCTTTTTCCTCCATTGGCTGATTGAGCGCGGTATAAATCGAGAACATACCGGTTTCCTCATGGGATGCTGTATAGGAATAAATCGAATAGCACAGCCCATTCTGTTCGCGCACGCTCTGGAACAAGCGGGACGACATACCGCCGCCGATAATGGCATTCATAATTTGATACGCATAGCGGTCCGGGTCGGCAACCGGCAAACCCGGGAAACCGATGGCAATATGGTTCTGTTCAATTTCCTTATTCCTGGTAATCACAGCGGGATGATATTCCGCAGGAGTAATCGCATTGCGCCCCTCGCCCCGCATCCCGGAAAACAAATTACAGATATAATTCAAATCCGCCTGTGTATATTGTCCTGACAGCGCAATGATCGTATCCTCAGGACGATAATAATCCCGCATATATTGATGAAGCGTATCGCCAGTCATTTCATTCAGGGTTTTTTCACTCCCCAGAATAGGCCGTCCCAGCGCGGTCCCGGCATAGCAGCCCTCGAACAACTTTTC
The DNA here is from genome assembly GCA_910586575.1 of uncultured Clostridia bacterium. Taxonomy (GTDB): domain Bacteria; phylum Bacillota; class Clostridia; order Oscillospirales; family Butyricicoccaceae; genus QXXE01. The sequence goes on from CAJUJQ010000018.1 coordinate 1,674, forward strand.
GGTCGCAACGTCCTCCGGAGAGTCCTCATACATATCGATTTCCTCAAGCACAACGCCGCGTTCCATTTCCAAATCATTCTGGCTGAACAGCGAATTCATAAACATATCCGCCAGAATGGAAACGCCGGTCTGAAGCTTTTCATCCAGCACCTTCATGTAATAGCAGGTACATTCCTTGGTCGTGAAGGCGTTCACCTGTCCTCCCAGCGCGTCGAAGGCAATCGCAATATGCTGTGCGGAGCGTTTTTCCGTCCCCTTAAAAATCATATGCTCGATAAAATGAGAGATACCTCCAACGGCTTCGGGTTCAAACCGGCTGCCATTGCCGACCCAGATGCCAACTGACGCGGTACGCACATGGCTGATGGCATCGGTCACAACACGCACGCCGTTAGGCAGTACAATTTTCTGATACATGGTTTCTATCCTTTTCCTTTTCCAGGCAGATGCCGGATTTCCGCATTTTTTAGCGGTTTTTATCATTATATCATGACAGCATACAAAAGTGAAGTTTTTTCGTCGAAAACACGCAAGTAAAATTTTAACGGCATCTATGAGACCGGTTTCGCACCAATCAGGAAACCGGCACAGGATTTCCTGCCACGCAAAAAACCCGGCAGCAGCGCAAAAAGGCTGCCCACCGGGTATCGTATTTCGGATTCAATTCGTCCCATTAAACCGCTGCGCGGCGGACGCAGGACCGTTTCGCACGATTTCCTCAGCGGCCTGCCATGCGCGCTCTGCCGCTTCGTCAATCTTCTGCAAATCATCGCCCTGGAATTTCGACAGCACCCAATCCGCAAGGTCATAATCGGGATGCGGCTTGCCGCCGATGCCGATTTTTACCCGTGGGAACTGGTCGGACTGCAACTGATAAATGATACTTTTCACCCCATTTTGGCCGCCTGCAGAGCCTTTTGGACGGACGCGCAGCCGTCCGACCTCAAGCGAAATATCGTCAAACAGAACCACAATCCGCTCAGGTGGGATTTTATAAAACGCCGCCGCGTCGCGCACGGCTTCCCCGGACAAATTCATAAAGGTTTGCGGTTTCAGGAACAGCACACGCCGTCCGCCAAACGTCCCTTCCCCCACCAGGGACTTGAACTTCAGCCGGTCAATCCGCTGCCCGGAATGCCTGCAATACGCGTCCAGCGCACGGAACCCGGCATTATGGCGGGTATTTTCGTACCTGCTGCCCGGGTTCCCGAGGCCGACCACCAGCCACTCAATGGGAACCGCAGCAGCTTCCTTCTGCGCCTTTTCGCGTTCCAATCTTGCAAAAATATCAAAAACTGACATTGTGACTCCCATACAAAGAGGCGGCAGCCGCCGCCCCTTTCAAACCGAATGATTATTCTACCGAAACAAGGTAATAATAAACCGGCTGCCCGCCGTCAATGACGGTAATCTCCAGATCGCGGTTTTCCCTGCGGAAAATCTCCTCAACCTTGGCAGCTTCGGACTCACTGACGCCTTCCCCGAAAATGATGGTTGCAAACGCGCTCTCCGGCCTGACCATCTCTCGGGCAAGCTTTTTCATCACATCGCTCTGGCGCTTGCTGTTCGCGGTCAGCCTGCCCTCGCACAGTGCGAGGAACTCGCCTTCCTTAATCTTTTTGCCGTCAAACTCCGAATTACGTGCCGCATAGGTGACCTGTCCGGCGCGCACGCCGCCAATCGCCTCAACCATGACATCCCGGTTCATCGTGGTTTCCGCGTCCGCGTCAAATGCCAGCATGGCCGTCATTCCCTGCGGAATATTCTTGGTGGGAAGGACAATCACCTGCTTGTCGGAAAGCGGCACGGCCTGCTCCGCTGCCATAATAATATTTTTATTGTTCGGCAGGACAAAGACAACTTCCGCCGGAACCGCGTCAATAGCGTGCAGCAAATCGTCGGTAGACGGGTTCATGGTCTGCCCGCCGCGCACCAGCTGGTCAACCCCAAGGTCGGTAAAGACGTTCTCTAAGCCTTCCCCGGCGGCAACTGCTACAAAGCCGAATTTCTTCTCGGGCGCCGCAATCACGCGTTCGCGCGGCGCGTCCGCCGTCCCTTCGACCACCTTCGCGGTGTGCTGCTCGCGCATATTCTCAATCTTGACGGTCAGCAGCGGGCCAAACTTGAGCGCTTCCTCAAGGGCACGGTTGGGCTGGTCGGTATGCACATGCACCTTGATGATGTCGTCATCCTCCACGACAACCAGCGAATCGCCGATACCGTTCAGGATGGAACGCATCCGGTTGACGTTGCGCGACTTGTCGCGGCGTTCCGCGATAAATTCGGTGCAATAAGTAAAGGTAATATCCTCGTCCTTGATTGCACTGAAATCGGCAGCGGCGCGGGTGGGCGCAGCCTCGGCGGCACGCTCCCGGCGGATGCCCTGGAACGCGTCAAACATGCCGGAAAGGATGGTCAGGAACCCAAAGCCGCCCGCGTCCACAACCCCGGCTTTGGCAAGCACCGGGTTCTGGCTGGTGGTTTCGGCAAGCGCCTTGTCGCCGCGTTCCAGCACGGCGTGGAACACATCCTCAACCGACAGTGACGGGTCGGCCTGGCACAGCTCAAGCGCGTACTGCGCGGAAACACGGGAAACGGTTAAAATGGTACCTTCGGCGGGCTTCATGACCGCTTTATAAGCGGTGTCAACCCCCTCGCGCAGGGCAACCGCAAAATCCCGCCCGCCCGCTTCGGGCAGCTCGCGCAGCTTTTTTGCCATCCCGCGGAAGAGCAGGGACAGGATAACGCCCGAGTTCCCGCGCGCGCCGCGCAACAGTGCGGAAGCCGTCTTGTCGGCGGCCTGCGCCAGCGTCGGTTCGTGCAGCCTGCCCATTTCTTCCATGGCGGAAGCCATCGTCAGCGACATATTGGTTCCCGTATCGCCATCCGGCACGGGGAAAACGTTGAGTTCATTCGCCTGCTCTTTTTTTTCGGCAATCGCGAGGGCGCCTTCGACGACCATCGCCTGGAACAGTGGCCCGGTGATCATATTCATATCGTTCAAATCTCCTCGTAGCAGCCCTTAATCGGCCTTGATGCTTTCGACATAAATGTCGATATTATGCACGTCGATGCTGGTCAGGCGCTCCACATGGTAGCGCACCTCGTTGATAATGGAATGGCACACCGACGAAATATTGATGCCGTGTTCCACCGCAATATGCAGGTCAATATTGATGCCGCCGTCCGCGTCCTCGGTAATGCGCACGCCACGGCTGAGCGATTCCCGGCGCAGCAGATGCGCCAGCCCGTCGGATACCGAGCGGATGGTCATACCCTTCACGCCAAAGCAGGACGATGCCGCGTATCCCGCGATTCCCGCAATCACTTCGTTGGTGATTTCAATATATCCAAGATCGGTCTTAATTGTCATAATGGACCCTCCTCAGTTGCCGCAAAGCCAGCGGCCTTATAATCAGTCTGTGCTCAAATCTATTTTATAATACTTTCATGGCGCTGACAAGCAGAAATTTCAAAAATTTATCACAAATCCCTGGGGGCCTGCCGGAGCATCCCTGATATCCCCGGCAGCCTGTACCGCCGCGCGGCAAAATGCCCGGTCAAAAACGGCAAAACCACCAAAACCCTTTCCGGCATGGGGCGGAAAGAGGCAAACAAACAGCCGCGGTTCTGTCCTTCGAGAACCGCAGCCGTTTTTTATCCTTTGGAAATTTTGAAAAGCGGTTATTTTGCCGCAATGACATCACTCATGTTATACAGCCCGGGTCCGGTCTGCCGCGCCAGGAATGCCGCCGCGTTCACCGCGCCGGCCGCGAATACCTCGCGCGAATTCGCGTTGTGCTTGATTTCGATAATCTCATCCCGCCCGGAAAAAATCACGCTGTGTTCCCCGACAATCGTGCCGCCCCGGATGGTATGGATTCCGATTTCATGCGCGGGGCGCTTTTCGCGGCGCTCGTGGCGGTCATAAACATACTCCGCGTCATAGGGCAGCGCTTCATTCACCGCGTCCGCCAGCATCAGGGCGGTGCCACTGGGGGCGTCCAGCTTCTGGTTATGGTGCTTTTCGATAATTTCTACGTCGAAATCCGCGCCCAGCACGGAAGCGCACTTTTTCAGCACCTCCATCATCAGGTTGATGCCGAGCGACATATTGCCCGAACGGAACACCGGAATTTCCTTTGCCGTTTTCCGAATCAGCGCCAGCTGCTCCTCGGAATGGCCGGTGGTGCAGATCACAACCGGGGTACGGGTGCGGCGGCAGTATTCCAGCAAATGCCCGGTTGCCGAAACGTTGGAAAAATCCACAATCACGTCACAGCCGCCGGGGAATTCCAGCGGGTCGGAATAAACCGGGTAATCCGCGAGCCGGACAGTATTCATATCAAACCCCGCAACAACCTTCATATCCTCCCGCTTTGCGGCAATTTCGGTAATCACGCGCCCCATGCGGCCGTTACAGCCGGAAATCGCAAGCTTGAGCATGGTGTCAACTCCTTCTTTTTTAGGGACCGCACCCTCATGCCGGGATGCGGTCCCCACTTCCTGTATGCTTATCTGTCTGTTAAATCGCGCAGTTTACGGCATCCATCGCCTTTTTCAGGCGATCAGCATTGGCAGCGCCCATCTCATAGAGCGGCAGGCGCAGCGCGCCGACCTGCCAGCCAAGCAGCTCCATGGCCTTCTTGACCGGGATCGGGTTGACCTCGCAGAACAGGGCGTTAATCAGCTCCAGATATTTGAGCTGCATTGCCATTGCTTCCTGATACTTGCCCGCGAAGCAAAGCGCGGTCAAATCGTGCGTTTCCTGCGGGCAGACGTTGGACAGCACCGAAATGACCCCCAGGCCGCCCATTGCCATCAGCGGGACGACCTGTTCATCATTGCCTGACCAGAAATTCAGCTCCCCGCCGCAAAGCGCCATTGCTTCGGCAATCAGTGAAAAATTGCCGCTGGCTTCCTTGACGCCGTTGATATTGGGGTGCTTGGAAAGCGCCGCGTAGGTATCCGCCGTAATCCCCATACCGGTGCGGCTGGGCACATTGTAGAGAATCACCGGGCAGTCGGACGCGTCGGCAATCGCGTTAAAGTGCTGCACCAGGCCGCGCTGGGTGGTCTTATTATAATAGGGTGTCACTGACAGCACCGCGTCCGCGCCGCAGGACGCGGCGTGTTTGGTCATATCCACCGCATAAGCGGTATCGTTGGAGCCTGCACCGGCAATTACCGGCACACGGCCATTGATGTACTCGCAGCCGAAGGCGATGGCCTCGCGGTGCTCCTTGTCCGGGATAGCGGACGACTCGCCGGTTGTACCCATAATGGTAATGGCGTCGGTGCCATGGGAAATCTGGTGGTCGATAATCTTCTTGAATTCATCATAATTGATTTCACCGGTTGTCTTGAAGGGCGTAATAATCGCAACGCATGCGCCGGTAAAAACTGGCTTCTTCATATAAGCTTCCTCCTTGTGTCGGAACTGTGATCAAGGCGGGACAAAAAGCCGCCTGCTTCAATATATTCGCCGCATTGTGAAACCGCTCAAAGCCCCGTCCCGCTCGCAGGCGGAATAAAGCTTTTACTCGATTTTTCTCGAAAAAATCGCGGGGTCCAGCGGCAGAGCCTCTGGCGCCCGCCGCGCAGGCGCCCCCCGGACGGGAGAGCCGTTGTTAGATATAGCCCTCGGCACAGAGGAATTCCGCCATCAGGACGTTGCCGCCCGCCGCGCCGCGTAGCGTATTATGCGCCAGGCTCACAAACTTGTAGTCATAGATGGGGTCCTCGCGCAGGCGGCCAATCGTGACGCCCATACCGCCGTAAATATCACGGTCGAGCTTGGTCTGCGGGCGGTCCGGCTCGTCGAAGTAGGTCAGGAAATGCGCGGGCGCGGAAGGCAGCCCCAGCTCCTGCGCGCGCCCTTTATAATTGCGCCAGCGGGAAATGATTTCTTCCTTGGACGCCTTATCGCGCAGCTTGACAAACGCCGCCGCCATGTGGCCGTCGGTGACCGGCACGCGGATGCACTGCGCCGTAATCCGCGGGGAAACCGCCGGGACAATCACGCCGTTCTCAACGTGCCCCCAAACCTTCATCGGCTCGTTTTCGCTCTTTTCATCCTCGCCGCCGATGTACGGGATGACATTGTCAATCATCTCCGGCCAAACCTCGAATGTCTTGCCCGCGCCTGAAATCGCCTGGTAAGTGCATACCGCGACTTCCTCAACGCCCAAATCCCAGATTGCGCTCAGCGCGCCCACATAGGACTGGATGGAGCAGTTGGACTTCGCCGCGATAAAGCCGCGCGTCGTGCCCAGCCGCTTGCGCTGCGCGTGGATGACCTCGGCGTGCTGCGGGTTGACCTCCGGGATAATCATGGGCACGTCCGGCGTCATGCGGTGCGCGCTGTTGTTGGAGCAAACCGGGCACTCCAGCTTTGCGTAGCGTTCCTCCAGGGCACGGATTTCGTCCTTGGGCATATCGACCGCGCAGAAAATAAAGTCCACCTTGGAAGCCAGCTCCTCCGCGTCCGCCGTGGCGTCCAGCAGCGCCATGTTACGGATATTTTCGGGGATGGGGCGCGTCATCTTCCAGCGTCCCTCTACCGCTTCGGCGTAGGTTTTGCCCTTGTTCCGCCCGCTCGCGGCAACCGCGGCTACCTCGAACCACGGGTGCTTCTCCAATAAAAGGGAAAAACGCTGGCCGACCATGCCGGTCGCGCCGACAATCCCGACCTTGTAATGCTTATTCATTGTAAGATTCCTCCTAATATAGACAGATATAGAAAATTTGATAGATCCTGACGCAGAAAACATGAAAAATACCGGTTGAAAAACCGGTATGAACTATACTATAATAGAAAAGAACAGCATCGCTGGAAAAATGCTCTCATCTATCCAGATAGCGCTCCACCGGCATTTTCATGCTGATGACAGACGAAAGGATGTTTTCCGTTCCGTCCAGCAGCCCCCGTCCGTAACCGGGTCCTGCTTCGGCGGCGTCCCCTTTCCGGCCTGTTCGTAGGAATTACGGTCCCTTGCAGGCAATACTTTTGAAAGCCGCGCCTCTATCTTCGATTGTATTGCGTGGATTACGGATATTCCTTATTGTAAATTACCCTACCGCATTTGTCAATCAATTATCGCCAAAAATCTGCTGATTTTTGGCGAGTGGGATACCGTTGCCTTTGTATCCCTGTTCTTGGAAAGGAGTTGGTTCTTTGAAACGGATTCTTGCCGTTTTCCTTACCGTCATGCTCTGCGCCGGATTGCTCCCGCGCGCGGGCGCTGCCGAACACGTGAGCACCCTGCGGGTGGGCCTGCACTATGGCTCGGGGGTGCTGAACGCCGCTTCGGTCTCCAGCGCGGACGGCGGGGGCTTTACGGTCGGCTGCTATGACGGACGGAATTTCCAGTCGCGCACGACCATTTCTAACAGCCGCCTGCGCGTCAGCGCGTCCGGCAAGTCGGTCACCATCACCGACGCCGGTACCGGCACGGCAATCTATACCGGTAAGGACGATAACCTGGCGCTGCGCCCCAACGGAGGACAGGCCAAGTGCCAGGATACCAGCTATCGGGGCGACCTGGTTTTTGCCGCATCGGGCGGCCAGCTCACCGTGATGAATTATATCGGGATTGAGGATTATGTCAAGGGCGTGCTGCCGAACGAAATGGTTCCCAGCTGGCATATTGAGGCACTCAAGGCGCAGGCCGTCTGCGCGCGTTCCTACGCGCTCAGCTCGATTAACAAGCATCAGTCGCGCTACGGCTTCGATGTCTGCGACGGTACTGACTGCCAGGTCTACCGCGGCACCACCAACACGACGAACCAGTCGGACAGCGCGGTGACCGCCACCGCCGGCGAATACCTGACCTATAACGGCGAGCTTGCCACCACCTACTTTTTTTCGTCCGACGGCGGCGCGACCGAGGACGCGGTCAATGTCTGGGGCACCGAGGTCGGCTACCTCAAGGGCGTGCCCGACCCCTATGAAAACCTGGACGCCGCGGACAACGGGCGCTGGACAAAGACGCTGACCGCGGGTGAGGTCGCGAACAAGCTGCGCGCGGCCGGCTATTCCATCGGCACGGTCAGCAATGTTGCCATCACCAAGCGCACCGCTATGGACAATGTGAATGAAGTCACCGTCACTGATACCAAGGGTTCCAAGGTCGTTCTCAAGCGGCAGGCGTGCCGCACCGTGTTCGGCGTGAACAGCATCCGTTATTCCATCAACGGGCAGAGCGGCGGCTCGGGCGCCCCGGTCAAAACCGACACAACCGTGCTGACACCGGCTCCGCCTGCCGCGCCGGAAACCGCCCCGCTCCCCTCCGCCAACCCGCTTGATACCGTCGAACCGACCAATTACATATCCGGCAGCTCGGCTGCGGGACCGTATCCGCGTTTTGCCGCCGCTGTCATCGGCGCAACCGGCGACGCGCTCAGGCAATACCTAAAAGCCTACGGCGCGACCAGTTCCTTTACCTTTGCCGGGACAGGCTGGGGGCACAACGTCGGCATGAGCCAATACGGCGCAAAGGGCATGGCGGAGCTGGGCTTTGGTTATCAGGAAATCCTGCATTACTACTTTACCGATGTGCAAATCCAGAAATAAGGACGCGTCCCTATGAAAAAAAGTGATTTTTACTTTGACCTGCCCGAGCGCCTGATTGCGCAGACCCCGTTGGAGCGGCGGGACAGCTCACGGCTGATGGTCACCCACCGGCAGTCGGGCACGGTCAGCCACCGGCATTTCAGCGACCTGCCCGAATACCTCCGGGCGGGTGACTGCCTGGTGCTGAACAATTCCCGCGTCATCCCCGCGCGGCTGATGGGGCTGGCCGAGGGGCGCACCACCCCGATCGAGGTCGTCCTGCTGAACGATAAAGGCGGAGGCTTGTGGGAGTGCCTGACCCGCCCCGGCAAAAAAACGCGCGAGGGCGTGAAGCTCTCCTTCGGGGACGGGCTGCTCACCGCCGAGGTCGAGGCCGTCAACCCCGCCGACGGCAACCGTTTCATCCGCTTCCATTATGACGGCGTTTTCCTGGAGCTGCTGGACCGGCTTGGCTCCATGCCCCTGCCCCCCTATATCAAGGCAAAGCTCGACGACCCGGAGCGTTATCAGACGGTATATTCCAAAACCCCCGGTTCGGCGGCTGCCCCCACGGCGGGGCTGCACTTTACCAAAGAGCTGCTGGACGCGATCGCCCAAAAGGGCGTGAAGCTGGCTTATGTGACGCTGCATGTCGGGCTGGGCACCTTCCGCCCGGTCAAGTCCGAGGAAATCACCGGCCATATCATGCATTCGGAATTCTATCAGATGGACGAGCAGGCCGCGCGCACCATCAATGAAACCCGCGAATCCGGGCATGATATTTTCGCGGTCGGCACCACGGCATGCCGCACGCTGGAAACCATCGCCGACGAAGCCGGGCAGGTGCGCGCACAAAGCGGCTGGACCGATATCTTCATCTATCCCGGCTACCGGTTCAAGGCGGTTGACCACCTGATTACCAACTTCCATTTGCCGGAATCTACGCTGATGATGCTGATTTCCGCGTTTGCCGGGCGTGAACTGGTGATGGATGTTTATCGGCAGGCGATTGGAGCCGAGTACCGGTTTTTCTCCTTCGGCGATTCGTGCCTGTTTCTGTAACAGGTACCGGAGCCTTCCCCTGAACGGAAGGCTCCGGCTTTTTTGATGCCTTAATACAGTTTATGCGGCGGATTTTATAGGATTCCAATTATTCCCATCTTGTTATTTGCCACAAAACCTGTTATAATTGATATGCAGTACCGGGAGGCTGGCAGGCACCCGGAATCAACTTCCTTCGGAGGAAATGACGGATGAAAAAATGGAAACGGCTGCTGCTCACGGGGATTGCCGCCTGTACCACGATGGTAATGAGCGCGTCAGCCGCAAGCTTTGAACAGGCGGCAGACGCTTTAAAGGCAATGGGGCTGTTCGCGGGCACCAGCACCGGTTATGAGCTTGACCGCGCCCCCACCCGCGCCGAAGCGGCAACCATGCTCGTGCGCCTGCTCGGCAAAACCGCAGAAGCGGAGGCGCTCTGGGCTTCCGGCAGCGCCTCCTTTGTGTTCCGAGACATGGACGATTTCGATTGGGCGCAGCCCTATGTGCATTGGCTGTCCCGCAGCGGCCTGGCAGCGGGTACCTCCGCCGACCGGTTTTCGCCGTCCGCGCCCTGCACGGCGCAAATGTATGCGGCGTTCCTGCTGCGCGCGCTGGGTTATTCCGAAACCGTCGGGGATTTTACCTTTGACAACGCGATTTCCTTTGCGCGCAGCCACGGTGTCATTAACAGCGCAAATTACGACCCATCGGTCTTTCTGCGCGACCATGTGGTCGCCGCCAGCTACACCGCCCTTGCCGCCGCCACCAAAGGCGGGGAGGACGACCTGCTGACCAAGCTGGTCCGTGACGGCGCGGTCAGCCAGTCCGCAGCCTCGGCGGCCTTGCAGGAATTTTCCGATTACCGCGGTTACGCGCGGGTGATGCAGGCGGTTCCGGACGGCATTGCAATGCAGAATGTCACCTCCTTTTCCGCCAGCGGCGGGCTGACGCTGGACATTGCGGCGGTGTCCGAAGCCAAGATGCGCGGAAATGCGATGTCCTCCAAAAGCTCGCTGACAATTACCCTGCCGGGGGAAAACCCCTTCGTTCAGGAACGGAACAGCTATTTTGCCGACGGGCGCTGGTATACCAATGTTGACGGCGCGAAAACGTGGCGCGCCTTGGGCAGTATGCCCGCCGTCCGCCCCGAGGCCGTCCCGCTCGTGCTGATTGACGAAATCCGCGCGGAAAATGCCGAGTACATCCTGGCCTATAACGCCGCAGGGCGCGCCTATTATCAGGCCCAGCTCTGGCAGCTGTTGCAGACCGGCGCGCCTGCACTGCGCGACCTGACCATCACCGGACTGAATTCCGAGGTGCGGGTCAAGGATGGGGCGCTCGCCGCCCTGTCTACCGGCATCACCGCCAGCGCCACGCTGGAAAACAGCACGGTTAACATTCGCGCCCAGCAGAGCAGCAGCATTTCCGAAACCGGAAACGGGGTTTCGGTGACAGTGCCGGAGGGGCTTTCCACCTATACGCAAGCCACCTGAACGCGCACAGCGGGCAGTCCTGCATTCCCTTCTTTTGAAAACGCAAAACAGAAAAAACAGCTGTGGCTCTGGCAATACAGGACCGCAGCTGTTTTTTCTGCAAAATTGAAATTTATATCTCAAGCGAAGCAAAAAAGCCTTTGGCGCGCCAGCCGATGACAACGATGACAACGGCAGTCGGAATCAGAACCAGCGAAGCGCTGCACCAATCAAACAGGAATCCATACAGAATCTGCCCAACGGGCTGGGCACACAGCGACACCGCCGAAGTATACGCCATCATCTTCCCGATCAAATGATTCGGCGTGCGCTGCTGAATCATGGAAACCGCAAAGATGGAAAAAACCGTCACCGCCGCCTGCATCCCACAAAACGCGGCAATCAGCACCGCGTATCTTACCGCAGTGCCAGCCGGAAGCAGGAACGCCAGCCCGGCAGGCAGCGCAAAAACCCCCGGCGCGGCCAGCAGAAGCGACAGGCTGCGCAGCTTCAGCTTCCCGACCAGGAAACCGGCGGCAGCGCTTCCCAAAACCGCCGCGACCGCCATCGCGCTTTCCGCCGCGCCATAGTGCGCCGCGCCCAATCCAAGGACATTGCGGATGAGGTACGGAAACCCGACCATCGTTATCCCCATCACAAAGGCCCCGGAAAGCGCAGCCAAAAGCAGCATTTTCAGGATTACGGGCTGTTCCTTCCGGATAAAATGCAGACTTTCGGAAAAGTCCTGTTTCACCACCGCGCGGACAGGCTGCTTTATTCCGGTAAGCTGGCTACCGTCCAGCCGGATAAAGGACTCAAACAGCGCGGTTATCAGAAAGCAGAGCGCACAGGCATTCATCACCGGCCGCACGCCGAAGGCGGTATACAGCAGGCTGCCCAGCATCGGGCACGCCAACGCGGAAACCGCAGCCACCTGATTGACCGCCGCATTCCCCTTCAGGATATTGTCACCGGACAGCATCGTCGGAATGCAGGCCTGCACGGCGGGTGTCTCAAAGGCACCGGAAACCGAGAGCAGGGCCAGTAAAATGCCAATTACAAAAAGGGCGTTCTCCCCGCGAAAGAAAACGACGGTGCACAGAACGGAAACGCCGTTAAAGATATCCAATCCCACCATAATGTTCCGCTTGTTTACGCGGTCCGCCACGATGCCGCCGAACGGGGTCAGCAAAACAGCGGGAACCGTCGCGGCGGAAAGGATTGCGGCGAAAACAGCCGCCGAACCGGTTGTTTCAAGCACATACATGGACACCGCCAGCTTTAAGATAAAATTGCCCGCCAGGGAGCTGAGCTGCCCCAAAATCAGCAGCGCGAAATTCCTCGTCAACAGCTTTTGTTCCATCGCGGCCCCCTATCCTTCCGAGGGGAACGCCCGGAAAAGCTGTTCGGTTTGTGCAATCCGCTCAGCGTCAATCACCGGCAAACCCATAGCGGCAAGCATATCCGCAGCAAAATGAAGCTTGTGCGAGATTTCCTCCGCGGTCGCGGGAAACACGGAGGGCAGCAGCCAGAAATCAAGCAGCGGCAACAGTTCGGCAAGCTCCCTCGCATATGCCGTTTGAATGGAACCGTCCCGCGCCCCGTCTTCCAGCAGATCCCGCCAGAGCGGCGTTAAAACACGCCGGTTTTCGGCAATCGCCGCCGCTAAAATGCGGGGGTCCTTCAGAATCGGGATGGCCTGCATACTCAGGTTTCCCCGCGCCGTGTCAGATTGGTTCAGCGCGAGCAGCTCCCGGATTTTTTGCAGGGCATTCAAATCGGTGCGCTTCCTGACCGCTTCAAACGGGTTGTTTTCCAGAAACATCCGGTCACAGATGGCTTGCAGGAGTTCCCCCTTGCTGTCAAAAAATCGGTAAAACATCCCCTTTGCGCCGCCTGCGGCCTTCATGATATCGGTGACGGAAGTCTCTTCATAGCCGTTCGATAAGAACAGCGTTTGCGCCGCGCGCATGATTTCGTCCCGCCATTCCCCTGGCGTTTTTTTCACCGGACGCGCCAATTCTTATCCCTCCTTTGATTTGTTATTGACCATTGGTCGATAACTATTATAGCGAGGGAAACGTTTCTTGTCAAGGGGTATCCCAAAAGAAAAAGCCCCGCCCGTTTGGGACGAGACATTTTCTATCTGCGGCGGCGCTTAATTGCTGCCGCCCCGCCAAGCCTCACACTGTGTAATCCGTTTGCCGTCGTCCCCCTGCTCCTTGTCGAACGCAAATTGACGCAGCAGCCCGCAGGGGAATTCACTGCATTCCCCGCAGTGCGCGTGCTGTTTACCTTCACAGCATACCTTGACGGGGCAGCTGTCGCCCCAGAACGGTTTTTCCATCCGCGTGCAGCCGGGGCAGGGAATCTGCGTCCGGTATTGGCATTCGCCGCACAGCAGGCCGCATCTGGATTCTATCATAGAAAGGCCTCCCTTCTTTCGGATTTGACGCCATTCTACCAGAAGAAACAGGACAACAGCCTGTCATGTTCCGTAATTTCCCAGCCTCATTCGGCTAACCGTACATCCTTAGAAGGGCTTCCGCCTGCCGCCGAAGGTCGTCCCTCAGCTGCCCGGGCGCGAGCACCTCCACCCGGCTGCCGAAGCTCAGCACCCATTCCCGCATATTTTCGTACCCGGCAAAGCCGCGCTCGAACAGCAGCCGTCCGTCTGCTGCTGCCATATAGCAATCTGGGCCGTACGCTTCAATTAAACGGTATTTTTCTGACGGTTCAAACACTGCCCTCAGCCGGAAACCTTCCTGTTCAAAATAGTGCTGGTATGACAGCTCCTGCGAAGGGATTTCCCTTGGCACGAAGCCGCCGCCGGTTTCCGGCGTCCAGAGCCGGTTCAAATGGAACAGCCGGAAGGCTTGACGGTCCAGGCAGTAACCCAGTACGTACCATGACGACCACTGAAAAACCAGCCGATAAGGCTCTATCGTCCGCTGGCTTTCCCCCTTGGAATAATAATAGCAGAAGGACACCAGCCGCCGCTGCCGGATCGCCTGCCGAAACAGGCCAAGCTTCTGCGCAAGCGGTTCCTGATAAAAGGACGCCAGGTCAATCTGAATGATTTCATCGCCGGCAGCGCGCCGCCCCTGTCCGGACAGCCATTCCAGCAGGCCGCCGAATTCCGCAATATCCAGGACGCTGCACAGCCCCTTCAGCCCCGTAAGCAGCGCTTCCGTTTCACGCTCACTCAGCAGCGCGCCATCCAGACGGTAGCCCTCCGCAAGGGAGATCCCGCCGTCATAGCCCTGTACCGTGACAATCGGGATTCCGGCACGGCACAGCGCGTCCAAATCCCGCAGAATCGTCCGCCGCGACACCTCAAAGCGCTCCGCCAACGCGGGCGCGGTTGTTTTTTTCTGCCTGGATAAAATCGCTAGAATTCCCATCAGCCGGTCGGTTTTCATTGGAACCACCCTCCCTGTTTTATCGTACCATGCCGCACGCCCGCGTGTCAAATCAATGCTTGTTGGCCGCGGGAAATTGTGCTATAATATTTGTAATAGATTATTTTCACAAAATAAAGGATGCTTCAATCATGGAACCCACAAAATTTGACCTGAAATACGCCTCCGTGCGTCATACCATCATCGAACAACGCTTCGCGAACCTGAACAACCGTCAGCGCGAAGCGGTTTACCATACCGAGGGGCCGCTGCTGGTGCTCGCGGGCGCGGGTAGCGGGAAAACAACCGTCTTGATTCACCGGATCATCAATATCTTACGTTTTGGAAAGGGCTATGAAAGCACCTTTGCCCCGCAGGATGCCACCAAAGAGGACCTTGCTTTCCTCACCGGCTATCTGCTTGACCCCAAGCCGGAGGAGCAGGAGCGCGCCGAGCGCCTGTGTGCCGTAGATGCGCCCAGGCCGTGGGAAGTGATTGCGATCACCTTCACCAACAAGGCCGCGAAGGAGCTTCAGGAGCGCCTGGTGCGCGCGCTCGGCGAAAAGGACGCGTCCGGAGTCTGGGCGTACACCTTCCATGCCGCCTGCCTGCGCATCCTGCGCAGCAATATCGAACAGCTGGGCTATGACAAAGCGTTCACCATTTATGACGACGACGACAAAAAGCGTACTGTCCGTGAAGCGCTCAAACGGCTCGACCTGGACGAAAAGACCTTCGACCCGCGCGCCGTGATGAGCGAGATTTCCCGCGCAAAGGACAACCTGATTTTGCCGGAAGCCTACAAGGAGCAGGCGAATGACTACTATAAAAACACCATTTCGGAGGTTTACGCCCTCTACGAAAAGATGATGAAAAACGCCAACGCGCTCGATTTTGACGATATCATCCTCAAAACCGTGCTGCTGCTGCAAAACTATGACGAGGTACGCGCTTACTATCAGAACAAATTCCGCTATGTGCTGGTGGACGAATATCAGGACACCAACCACGCGCAGTATGTCCTCTGCGCGCTGCTTGCGGGCGGGCGCCAGAATATCTGTGTCGTGGGTGACGACGACCAGTCCATTTATAAATTCCGCGGCGCGACCATTACCAATATCCTGGAATTTGAACAGAAATATCCCGGCGCGGTCACCATCCGGCTGGAACAGAATTACCGCTCGACCGGCAATATCCTGAACGCCGCCAACGCGCTGATCAGCAACAACCGCAGCCGCAAGGGCAAAACCCTCTGGACCGAACAGGGCGAGGGCGAAATGGTCCGCTTCCACAGCGCTGCCACGCAGGAGGAGGAAGCGGCTTTCATCGCCGAGACCATCCTTAATGGTGTTGAAAAAGGATGCAAATGGAGCGATTACGCCGTCCTCTACCGCAATAATGTACTTTCTAACAGCATAGAGGGCGCGTTCCGCCGCAGTGCGGTACCCTACCGCATTTACAAGGGGCGCGATTTCTTCAGCCGCGCGGAAATCCGCGATATGTTCGCTTATCTCTGGGTGGTGGAGAACCCGGCGGACGAGTTGCGCCTGCGCCGCATCATCAACGTGCCGCCGCGCAAGCTCGGCGAACGCTCGGTTGCGCTCGCCGCCGAGGAAGCCGCGCGCACGGGACAGATCCTGTTCGATGTGGTCAGCCACGCGAAGGATTACCCCGCGCTGTCGCGAAGCGCTAACGCAATGATGAAATTCGGCAACCTGATAGAGGGGCTGCGCATGATGCGCGAGTTCCTCTCGCTTTCCGAGCTGTACGAGGAAATCCTGGAACGCTCCGGCTACCGCGCGGCGTGGCAGGCCAAGGACGACGAGGAGTCCCGCTCGCGCATTGAAAATATCATGGAACTGAAATCCAATATTGTTGAGTATGAGGAACGCGCCGAGGAGCCTTCCCTTGCGGGCTTCCTGGAGGAAATGGCGCTGTTCACCGACGCCGACCACACCGACGAGAACGAGGACGCGGTGCTGATGATGACCATGCATTCCGCGAAGGGGTTGGAATTCCCGACCGTGTTCGTATGCGGGATGGAGGACGGGCTGTTCCCGAGCTTCCGTTCGGAGGAAAACGAGGCGGACATGGAAGAGGAACGGCGGCTGTGCTATGTTGCCATCACCCGCGCGCGGAAGGAGCTTTACCTGACCTGCGCCGAGCAGCGGATGCTCTACGGGCGGACGCAGTACGCGCGGTCGTCGCGCTTCCTGTCGGAGCTGCCCCGGGATCTGATGGCCTCCAACCTGGATGCGCCGCGTCCCGTCATCCGCACCGATGTGCCTGGGACGGCGGGTTCGCGGGTATCCTATACCTCGGCGCGCCGGGTAAGCGTTGCGCCGAAGGGCAGCGCCGCGCTGCCGGAATTCGCGCCGGGCGAACGCGTGAAACACCGCGTCTTTGGCGAGGGCACCGTGGTTTCGGTCAAGCCGATGGGCGGCGACGCGCTGGTTGAGATTGCCTTCGACACCAAGGGCGCCAAGCGCCTGATGGCAAAGCAGGCAGGGCAGTTTATCGAAAAATTATAATCCTATATGATAGAAAGGTTGGGGGAGCCTTGCGGATTTTACATACTGGCGACCTGCATTTTGGCGCTTCGCTGGGAGGCTTTTCGCTGCTGGCGGAGCAGGAGGAGCTTGCCGGGACGCTGCTTTCGCTGGTGGAACGGGAGCGGATTGGCGCGGTGCTGCTGACCGGCGACTTACTTGCCCGCACTGCGGCCCCGGCAGAAGCGGTCAGCCTGTATGACCGCTTTTTGACCGCGCTTTGCGGCAAGTGCCCGGTCTATCTGCTGGCCGGCGGGGATGACAGCGCGGCGCGGCTGGCGTCACTCTCGGGGCTGCTGCGCGGCGCGGGGCTGTATGTGCAGGGCAGCCTGCGGGAAAGGCCGCAGCCGGTGCGGCAGGCGGATGTGGAATTCTGGATGCTTCCGCACGTCCGTACCACGCAGGTGCGCGCGCTTTATCCGGAAGCCGATATCCGCGGCAACAGCGGCGCAATGCGCGTGCTGATGGATGATATCCGGGCGCGGCGCGACCCGTCTGCGGTTACGGTGGTTGCAGCGCACTGCCTGGTAGAGGGCACGGTGCTCTGCGAAAGCGACATGCCCGAAGGGGGCGCGCGGGTCAGCCCGTCGGTCTTTAAGGGGATGGATTATGTGGCGCTCGGACAGCTGCACCGGGCGCAGCAGCCCGCGGAAAATATCCGTTACGCGGGCGCGCCCTACCCGTACAGCTTTTCGGAGTGCGCCAAAACGGTGACAGTTTTCGATACCGAAAGCCGGGGCATCACCGCGCTGCCGGTACGGACCTCCCGCACGCTCCGGGCGGTGCGCGGGCGCTTTGCCGATATCCTGGCGCAGCAGCCAAGCGAGGATTACCTGAAAATCGAATTGACCGACCGGAACGCGGGGCTGGAAACGCGGAACACCCTCCGCGCCCGCTTCCCGCACCTGGTCACACTGCTCGGGCAGCGGGGCGAAACGGCAGAAGCGTCCCGTCTCCCTGTGGATTTGCTGGCGCGGTTCTGTGAAGAAATCGGCGGCACACCCGCGGAACAGGCGCACACAGACCTGTTTTTAACACTCCTGCGGGAGGCTCGGGAAGGGGGCGCCGGGGCATGAAGCCACTGCACCTTGCTTTTCAGGCGTTCGGCCCCTACGCCGGACGGCAGGAGATTGACTTTGCGGCGCTGGGCCGCGCGGGGCTGTTCCTGATCCGCGGGGAAACCGGCGCGGGCAAGACCTTTTTACTGGATGCTATCACTTACGCGCTGTACGGGCGCTCATCCGGCGGGGCGCGCGGCCCACTGGAAGCCATGCGCTGCCAGAACGCGGCGGCGGACATGCCGACCGAGGTTCTTCTGGAATGCGAAGCAGGCGGGCAGAGATACCGCTTTCTGCACCGCTTTTGCCCACGGGCAGGCGGAACGGAACAGCATATTTTTCACTGCGGGACGGACGGGGAATGGAACCAGCTTTTGGAAAACCCGTCGCCGGAACAGGTGCAGGAAAAAGCCGCCGCCCTCATCGGGCTGGACTATGAGCAGTTCCGACAGGTTGCTATCCTGCCGCAAGGGCAGTTTGAGCGGCTGCTGTCCGCGCCAGCAGCGGAAACCGAATCGCTGCTGGCGGCGCTGTTCCACACTGGGCACTGGGGCGAAGCCGCCGAACGTCTGCGCCAGCGGGTGCTCGATGAAGGGCAGGCGCTTGAGGCGCTGCGGCAGGAAAAAGCCGCGCTTTGCAAAGCGGCGGGCTGCACCCGCGAAGGGGAGCTTACCCTGCAAAAGCGCCGCCTGAGCGAACAGGCCGGGCGGCTGGAAGCCGAATCCACCGCCGTTTCACAGGCAGCGGCGCAGGCTGGGCGCGCGTTAGAGGAAGCGGCTGCGCTGGACAGCGCGTTCGCGCGGCTAGAATCCGCCGAGCGGACGGCAAGCGAGCTGGAAGCGCAGTCCGCCGCCCAGCAGAAGCGGCGGGAAACGCTGGGGCTTCGGGCGCTGGCGGAGCCGTATGACCGCTGGCGCAAGGCGGTGCGGGACGCGCGGCTCAGCAAGGAAAACGTCCAGTTTTCGCGTCTTGCCGAAGCCGACTGCGCCCGCAGCCGCAAGGAGCTGGAAGCCGAGGAACGGCAGTCCCAGGAGCAATACGCCCTCCTGCGGCAGCGCGCGGAGCGCCGCCCGGCAATCGAAGCCGAGCTAAAGCTGTTCGAGCAGCGGAAGGCGCTGGCGAAGGAAGCGGAAAAATCCCGCGAGGAGCTTTCCTGGAAGCAGCTGGAACGCGGCCGCTGTGAGCGGCGCTACCATACTTGCCTGGAAGAAAGCACCAGGGCGTCGGCACTGCACCTGCAAATCCTGAGCCGCGAGCTGGCACAGAACCTTCAGGACGGGACGCCGTGCCCGGTCTGCGGCAGCACCCACCACCCTGCCCCGGCGCGTCCCGTGGAAGGCGGAATCACGCGGGAACAGCTGCGGCAAATCAACGAACGGCTGCGGCAGGCGGACGTTGCGCTGACCCGTGTCAGCACCGCCTGCGAAAATCTGGAAGAACAGGTCCGCGCGGCGGCGGAGCGGCTCGAAAAGGCGGGCGGCTACGACGCGGACGCCCATACCGCTTTGCAGAACCAGGGCAAGGCAGCGGCAGCGGCGGTAAACAAGCTGAAAACGCTTGAACAGCGCCTATCCGAATTCACCTGGCGGCGCAGCGAGCTTGACCTGAAGGAACGGACGGTGCAGGCGTCCCTGCGCAACGGGGAACAGCAGCTGGCGCGCATGGAAGCCGCCGAGGAAGCCGTCCGGCAGGAGCTGGACCGCCTGGACGCGGATGGCGCCGCGCGCGAACGCCTGCGCACGGAAAAGCCCTCCCCGGAGCTGTTCGCCCAGCTGGAACGGGAGCTGCACGCCTATGATGAGCAGTTGTTTGCCGTGCATGAGACGGTGCGCGCCGAGCGCAAACGGCTGGAAGGGAAAACGCGCCCCGACCTGGACGCGCAGCGCATCCAGCTTGACCGGTTACAGGAACGCGCCCGCCAGCTAAACAGCGCGGCAGAGGTCACGCGGGAGCAGCTGGCACGCGTTTGTGAAACCGAAACGCAAGTGTTGGCGCTGAGCCGGACGCTGGAGCAGCGCTCGGACGCACATAAGCGGCTGGAAGCCTTTTCCCGGCTGGTCAGCGGGGAAAAGGGCGTCAGCCTGCAACGCTACGTGCTGGGCGTGATGCTTTCCTCGGTGCTGGCAGAAGCCAACCGGCTGCTCGAACGCATCCACGACGGACGCTACCAGCTTTACCGCAGGGTGGAAGCCGACCGCGCGGGATTGGCGCTTGAGGTGCTCGACCGGCAGTCCGGCAGCAGGCGCGACGCCGCGTCGCTCTCCGGCGGGGAACAGTTCCTTGTGGCGCTGGCGCTGTCCATCGGGCTGTCCGCCCTGTCGCAGGCGGGAGACCCGGGCGCGGTTTTCATCGACGAGGGCTTCGGCACGCTGGATGAACGCTCCTTACAGGACGCGCTGGCCGTGCTGTACGCAATCCGGCCTTCCCACGGCATGATTGGCGTGATTTCCCATGTCGGACTGCTGCGGGAAGCGATTGAACCGGGCATTGAGGTCGTGAAAACGGTGTCCGGAAGTGAAATCCATATGACGGTATAAACGTAAAATATCCCTGTACCGTGGTTCCGGGAATGTGATCTTTCCGGGATTGCGGCACAGGGGTTTTTTTGCGGCACTTTCCAAGCCCTCCCCTGCCATTTCTGCAAATTTCCGCTTTTGTCCTGCGGAAAAATGTGGTATACTCATACAGGAGAGCCGGAAGGCTTCAAACAAGGCTTAAGGAGATGTGCTTATGGAAACAACGGTCAGCGGCGTCAGCAACTGGAAATTGACGGTTCGGCGTGAAGCCGAAGGGGTAACCGTCCTGCGGGCGGTCACCTGCGACACGGCGGCCGTGCTGCCAGACGCCCTGTTCGATCTGCCGGTTACGGCGCTGGGCGGGCACGCGCTGGCATCCGACGCCCGCGAAACCCAAGGCGAAGCCGTCACCGTCACCGGCGCGCCCCGCAAAGCCGAATGGGACAACCGCAATTTGCAAGCGCTGACGCTGCCCCGCACGCTGCTGCGGGTGGGCAATTACGCGTTCCTCAACTGCGGGCGGCTGCAAACGCTGACCCTCTTTGACAATATCGAAATGTGGGGCGGAAGCGTCTTTATGAACTGCCGCTTGCTGGACACCTTCCGCCTGACGCGGGAGCGCGTCGGACAGGGCGAAACGCTCGCCTATCTAAACGACGTGCTTACGGGAGAACTCGATATCACTGTCACCGAAGCGGACGGGCGCACCGCGCGCTACCTGTTCCCCGATTATTGGGAAAGCTACGAGGAAAACTGCCCCGCCCACCTGTTCCATCTGGAAATTTCAGGCGCGGGCTACCCCTATCATCACTGTTTCACCCAGAAGAAGTTCGACCCGGCGGCCTATGACCGCCTTTGGGAGGGCTTTCTCCGTATGGCGCACGAGGACAAAGCCGCGCTCCGCATCGCGTGGTATCGGCTGCGTTACCCGCTGGGGCTGCGCCCCGAAGCCGAAGCACAATATCTCACCTATTTGCGCGCCCATGCGGCGGAGGCGCTGCGCTGGCGGCTGGCCGAGCGGGACGCCGAAGGGCTTCGCTTCCTGCTGCGCCGCACCGAACCTGCACCAGCGCTGCTGGCAGAAGCCTGCGCCCTCGCGCGGGAGCGGGGCAACACGCAGGCGGTCGCCCTGCTGCTGGAAGCGCAGCACCGGCACACGCCCGCGCGGAAAACATTCGATTTATAAAGGAGGCGCGCCACATGGCGGAGGCAAGGCCGCTGCATGCCATCGGGCAGGACATCTTATTTGCCGCCCGCAGCGAATTATACCTGAATTTGCCGTATCTGGACGCGGCGCTGTGCGCGCTGCGCTTTGCGCCTGGGGACAATGTGACAGCATCCCTCGCTACGGACGGCGAAACGCTCTATTACAGCGGCGCTTATCTGGCCGACCGCTATTTACGCTCCCGCACGCTGACCAACCGCGCCTATCTGCATGTCATTCTGCACTGTATGCTGCGCCATCTGGCGAAAAAACGTGGACGGGTGCCGGCGCTTTGGGATTTGGCGTGCGACGCGGCGGTTGAGAGCATCCTGGACGGGCTGGATTATCCCTGCCTGCAACAAAACGGCAGCCCCAAGCGGCAGAAGTTCTACGGCGAATGCCTGCGCGGGATGCCGGTTCTGACCGCCGAAGGGATTTACCGCCGCCTGCTGCGGCTGCGCCTGAGCGAATACGAGCGCGCACAGCTGGAAACCTGCTTTTTTGTGGACGACCATGGCTTATGGTCGCCCGAGGAACGTGAGAACCGTGAACAAAGCGAACGGCAGGACGAGCATTGGCAAAGCCTTGCCGAAAAGGCGCAGACCGGTATGGAAACCGTGCTGGCAGGGCAGGCTTCGGGCGGTGAGGCGGTGCTCGAACAGCTGCGCGTCGCGAACCGTGACGATGTCGATTATCGGGCATTCCTGCGGCGGTTCGCCGCCCCGCGTGAAATCATGGCAGTTGACGGGGACGCGTTTGACTATATTTATTACAACTACGGCTTGCAGGTGTACGGCAACCTCCCGCTGATCGAGCCGCCCGAAACCCGCGAGGATCGCCGGATTGAAGATTTCGTGATTGCGGTGGACACCTCCATGTCCACCTCCGGTGAGCTGGTGCGGCAGTTCCTGGCGTGCACCTACGCCATTTTGCGCAGCACCGAAACCTTTACCCGCCGGGTACACATCCGTATTTTGCAGTGCGACGACCGGCTTCGCTCGGATACGGTGATTCACGACCTCGGCGAGCTGCGCGGGTATATGGAAAATTTCACGCTGGCGGGCGGCAGCGCAACCGACTTCCGCCCGGTGTTTGCGCATGTCGCGCAGCTGCAAAAGGAAGGGGCATTTACCGCCCTGCGCGGGCTGGTCTACTTCACCGACGGCATGGGATTCTATCCCGCAAAAAGGCCGCCCTACGAAACCGCGTTCGTACTGCTCGAGGAACCGCCGCTGTCGGTGCGTATGCCGCCCTGGGCCATCCGGCTGGTGCTGGCGGAATCCGGGCTGGAACGGGCGGTTTCCCAGGCGGTGGACGCCGGTGAGCTGGACGAAATGCCGTGGCTATAAAAAGACCTGTTCAAAACGCACTGGCGCGTCGTCTGCCGCGGGCCTTCGCCGCCAAACGGCGCCGCTTCCCCTTGAAATCCGACAGGATTCCTGCGGGAAATCGTCCCATTCTGACGACGAATCCTCACGGCATCCAACACACCGCTGAATTCCGAACAGGTCTAAAGGAGAACAAATCATGAACATCAAACAGGCAAAACAGGAGATTGCCAACACCTTAAAAGCCTATCTCGCAAAGGATTCCCTGGGAAATTACCGCATCCCGCCGGTGCGTCAGCGCCCCATCCTGCTGATGGGTCCACCGGGGATTGGAAAGACCCAGATTATGGAGCAGGCCGCCGCCGAAAACGGGGTGGGGCTGGTCGCCTATACCATCACCCATCACACGCGGCAAAGCGCGATTGGGCTTCCGTTCGTTGAGCACCGCAGCTACGGCGGCGAGGATACCGCCGTCACCGAATACACGATGAGTGAAATCCTGGCTTCTGTGTACCGGCTGATGGAATACACCGGGTTAAAAGAGGGCATTCTATTTTTGGACGAAATCAACTGCGTTTCCGAGACCTTAGCCCCGATGATGCTGCAATTTTTGCAGTGCAAAACCTTTGGCAACCAGCGCCTTCCCGAGGGCTGGCTGATTGTCGCGGCGGGCAATCCGCCCGAATACAATAAATCCGTGCGTGATTTCGACGTTGTGACGCTTGACCGCGTGCGCCGCATTGACGTCACCGAGGATTTCGCGGTTTGGAAGGAATACGCCGTCCGCAAGGGCGTCCATGGCGCGGTCGTATCCTATCTGGATATCAAAAAGGACTGCTTCTACCGCGTCGAAACGACGGCGGACGGTTTGCAGTTCGTCACCGCGCGCGGCTGGGAGGATTTATCCGAACTGCTGACCGTATATGAAGCGCTGGGGATGCGCGCCGGGCGCGAGGTCATCGGCCAATATTTGCAGCTGCCGCGCATTGCGAAGGACTTCGCCAACTACTTGGATCTGTATTACAAATATCAGCGCACCTATCATGTGAACGATATTTTGAGCGGGCATTGGCAGAAGGCCACCGCCTCCGAGCTGCGCGCCGCGCCCTTTGACGAGACGCTGTCGGTATTGGGGCTGCTGTTCGCGCGGCTGTCCGAGGCCGCCCGCGCCGCGCGGAAGCAGGATGCCTTTGTCACCGCCCTCCATGGGACACTGCTGACGCTGCGCGGCAGGCTTGACGAGGGCGCGGAACCCGTCCCCGTGCTGGATTCCCTGGCGGAAGCCCAGCGCACCCGGCTGCGCCTGGAACGCGACGCCGGACGGCTGGCAGGCGAACACCGCGACCTGCTCCAGCGGGAAATCAACCTGCTGGAGGATTACCGCAAGCGCCTGCAAAGTGAAATGCCGCTCACGCCGGAATCCGCTATGGCGAAGGTGCGGGAATGGTTCGGCGCGGAGACCAAAGCGCGCGGCGCGTTGGGGGCACAGGCCGGGGCGCAGTTTGACAACGCGTTCCGCTTTCTGGAAGAAAGCCTCGGACAGGGGCAGGAGCTGGTGATTTTTGTCACCGAGCTGACCGCGGGCTATGATACCAGCTGGTTTATCGAAAACTTCGGCTGCGACGCATACTTCCGCCACAACCGTGAGCTGTTGTTTGACGATACCCGGCATCGTCTCCGGGAAGAAATCGCCGCCGCGAAAAAGGCTGAGCAATCGGAAGAAAATTGACGCCATCCAGTGCACCCAGTGACGAGGGATTCTTCGTTTTATGCTTTTTCAGCGGTTTGAGAATCACGGGTCACATTCTTAATCCATTTGTAGGAATTCACCCGCCAGCAGATGACCGGGCATTTGAGCAGTTGGTCGGCCTTGAGCCAGAAGAACACCACAACCGGCGAAAGCTTCCACACGAAGGCGGACAGCGCCGCCATCGGCAGGCACACGCCAAACATGAAAACCATGTTGTTCCACATGGGGAATTTCGTGTCGCCGCCCGCGCGCACCATGCCGTTGTCCGCGGCCATTTGATAGCAAGTGCCCACGGTGGTTATGGCAAGGATGGTGGTGAACTGGGTCGTGAGCGAAGCCGCCCCTGCGGTCAGCTTCGGATAGAGGAGCAGGACGGGTTTGCTCGCCGCGAAAATCAGCGCGCCAGTCACAAGTCCCAGCCCGACGAAAATCAGCTGGAATGTGCGGGTAGACTGCTTAACCCGCTCCAAATCCCCCTCACCGACGCGCTTGCCGGTCATGATAGCGGCGGCGCTCGCCGCGCCGTAGCCAACAACCGAAATAATCTGATAGACCAGCACCGCAATGGAATTCGCGGCGACAACATCGGCGCTGCCGTCCATGTTGCCGAGGATACCGGTCTGAATCATCTGCGCAATCCCCCAGATCGCCTGGGTCACAAGCACGGGCAGGGATACTTTCATATAATCATGGATATAGCTGGTATCAATCCGCACCAGCTTGCGCACATTCAGGTTCAGGCGATGCTCATGATATTTCAGGTAGTAAATGACAATCAGCAGCTCGACAATCCGGGATACCAGGGTGGCAATCGCCGCGCCGCGCACGCCCAGCCCGGGAAAGCCAAAACGGCCATAAATCAGCAGTGAATTGAGCACGATATTGATGCACAGCGTGGAAGCCGTAACGATGTAACCGATTTTGACAATGCCGATGGAGCGCAGCGAAGCGGTCAGCATATTGGTCAGCGCGAAAACCACATATGTAAAACAGATAATGCGCAGGTAGGCAACGCCTTCGGCGAGCACGTCGGCGTCATTGTTGAGCAGACCCAGGATTTGCGAGGGGAACAGCAGCGCCGCGATAAACAGGACGGCTGACATGCCAACCCCGAAGCGCAGAGCCGAGCCGATGATATGCGGGATCGGTTCGAGCTGCCGCTTGCCCCAGTATTGGGAGCCAAGCACGACCACGCCTTCACCAACGCCGACCACCATCATTTGCAGCAGAAACTGAATCTGATTGCACAGCGAAATGCCGGACAGCGCGTTTTGCGAGTACGCGCCAATCATGAGGTTATCGGCCAGGTTGACCGAATAGGTGAGCAGGTTTTGCAGGGCGAGCGACAGTACAAGGCCCGTGAATATTTTGTAAAAGTGCCTGTCATGCACCAGCTTTTGCTGTGTCATAGGGAAATCCTCCGGTTCATAGCATTTGGGGTATGGTTACATCTTACCGCGGAAAAGCGGTACTTTCAAGTGGCAAAATGATGAAAGTGCCACCGCTTTTTTGTGGAGATATATTGAATAAAAGCGGCTTTTTTCAGATACCGCGCCGTGCATTTTGGAATGCACAGACGAAAGCAGGGGCATCCCCCTGCTTGCCGTTTTCCAGGCATCCCTCGATAAACGCTCTTCGCCCCGGCGTCAAAACCCGCTTTTGTTCGCCTCCATAATGCCTCTTTCATAAGATATAAAAAATCCTACTTTACCGCTGAAAACGCATATGCTTCGTCCAGCCAGCCGAACAAATCGGCGTCCAGCTCACCGGCGGATTTTACGGCAACATGGTGTGTCCAGCGTCCGCGCGCGGCCTCGGTTGAGGAGAAAATGCGCGGGGATATTTTTTGATACCCAAGCCCGAAGGTCACAATCAAATGATCCTCTTTTTTGCGCCTGGGCAGGCTTGCCGCCGCGAAAAGGTAACGGTTGGAAAAGGAAACCTGGGTTTTAGCCACTTTGATGCGCAAGTCCGGATAACGCTCCAAAAGCTGCGCTTCCAGCTGCTGATACAGGGAAAACGCGGCGGGTTTTCCCCCGAACAGGAATAAAATATCAGGATTCATACAGCCTCCTAATCAAAAGCAAAGGGGCATTCCGAAACGGAACACCCCAAAGCGGAAACGCTTATATTACTTCAGAACGACTTCGCCGCCCAGGCCGGTGTGCTTGGTGATGTACTCGCGGCCCATCTTGGCGTACTCGAACGGGTTGGCGACTGCCGGGTCCTGCTCGGCCTCGACCATGATCCAGCCCTCATAGCCTGCCTTGTCGAGGATATCGAACACCGCGTCAAAGTCTACGCAGCCATCGGGATCGCCCGGTACGGTGAACGCGCCGCTGCGGACAGCCTTCAGGAAGGACCAGTCCTCAGCCTTGACCTTCTCAACGATCGGCATTCTCATGTTCTTCAGATGGACATGACCAACGCGGTTCGCGAATTTGCCCAGCACGTCAACCGGGTTCTCGCCCGCAAAGGTGAAATGGCCGGTATCGAAGCACAGGAATACATACTTCGGGTCGGTATTCTCCATCAAGCGGATAGTCTCCTCAACGGTCTGTACCACGGTGCCCATGTGATGATGGAAACAGGACTTGATGCCATACTTCTCAAGGGACAGCTTGCCCAGCTTGTTCAGGCCGTCGCACAGGCGTGCCCATTCCTCATCGTTCATGATGCGCTTGTCCTTCAGGACGCGCTTGTCCAGCATGCCCTGGATAGAGCCGGACTGCTCGGAAATGTTGATCGCGGAAGCGCCAACATAGGACAGGTACTCAAGCTCCTTGATGAACTCAGCCTCGACCTCTTCATACGGCTTGTCAACCAGGAAGGAGGAGAACCAGCGGGACGCGATGGTCATATTGCGCGCATCGAGCATGTGCTTGAGAACCTCGCGGTCCTCGGGGTACTTGTGGCCGACCTCGCAGCCGTCAAAGCCCGCGAGCTTCATCTCGGAAACGCACTGCTGGAAGGTGTTCTCGTCGCCCAGATCCCACATGTCGTCGTTTGACCAACCGATCGGGCAGATGCCCAGCCTTACCTTTTTCGGATCTAACATGATACATATACCTCCTGAAATTCTTCCCGCCGCAGAGGGGCGCCGTCCCGTTCCCCGCCGAGACGGGTGGAAGGTTCCGTGCTGCGGCTCAGTCTCTACTCCATATTGTATAAGAGAATGCCCCAAAAGTCAACACAATTTGCTCAAAATGCTTGAAAGATTTGGACAAATCGCACAATGCACGCAAAGATTAAATGCGTGCCACACCGGATTTGCGTGCAGCCTCGGCAACGGCCGCGGCAACCGCGTGGATAACCTGCGGGTCGAAGGCCACCGGCATGATACACTCGGCGCTCAGCTGCTCATCCGGGACGCAGGAAGCAATGGCGCGCGCCGCCGCAAGCTTCATTTCCTCGTTGATATCAGAAGCGCGCACGTCGAGCGCCCCGCGGAAAATGCCGGGAAAGGCGAGCACGTTGTTGATCTGGTTCGGGTAGTCCGAGCGCCCGGTGCCGACGACCACCGCGCCGCCCTTTTTGGCGTCCTCCGGCCAGATTTCAGGCACGGGATTGGCCATCGCGAACACCATCGGATCCTTTGCCATGGCGGCGACCATTTCGGCGGTCATGACCTGCGGGGCGGACATGCCGAAAAATACGTCCGCGCCCCTGAGCGCGTCGGCCAGCGTACCGGTCAGGTGGGAACGGTTGGTCCGTTTTGCCATTTCAGCCTGCGCCGGGTTCAGCCGCTCGTCACCCTCGCAGACGATGCCGAAGCGTTCGACCATGGTGACATCCTTCACGCCCAGGAGCATCAGGAAGCGGGTGACCGCAATCGCCGCCGCGCCGCAGCCGTTGACCACCATCTTGATTTCATCGACCTTGCGTCCGGTCAGGCGGCAGGCGTTCAGCAGTGCCGCGCCGCAGCAAACCGCCGTGCCGTGCTGGTCGTCGTGGAATACCGGGATATCGCAAACCTCTTTCAGCCGCCGCTCGATTTCAAAGCAGCGCGGAGCGGAGATATCCTCCAGGTTGATGCCGCCGAACGAGCCGGAAATCAGCTCGACCGTGCGGACGATTTCATCGACATCCTTGCTCTTGACGCAGAGCGGAAACGCGTCCACATCGGCGAACGCCTTGAACAGGGCACACTTGCCTTCCATCACCGGCATACCGGCTTCGGGGCCGATATCGCCCAGTCCAAGTACGGCGGTGCCGTCGGTGATGACAGCCACCAGGTTGTGGCGGCGGGTATATTTGTAGCTCAGGGATACATCATCCTTGATTTTCAGACATGGCTCGGCAACGCCGGGGGTGTACGCAACCGAAAGATCGTCGCGGGACTTGACCTCGCAGCGGGCGACAACTTCGATCTTGCCCGCCCATTCCTCATGCGCGCGCAGGGCGCGTTCTTTCAACTCCATCCTTTGGTTTCCTCCTTGGCAGGATATGATTTCCCATCTATTATATCGTATCCGGAAGGGTTTGGGAAGGGGCAAAAATCACTGTTTTAAAATCCGGCGTCAGCCGGCTGGGTGATAAGCACCGTGCTGGCCGGTGGATATTTCCACAAACGGGATTTCGCAGATATGGTACTGCCAATAAAGGTTTGCCATTGCGGCAAAGCTGAACAGCGCCAGCCCCAGCGCCGCCAAGGACAGGAAACGGCAGAAACGGCTGTGTTTCAGGCTGAGGAACAGCAGCAGGAGCGCAGGCAGCGGCAGAATCAAGATGAGCCAGAAAAAGCGGTCACCCGGGACACGGACGGAAAGACCGGCAGCGCAGCCCGCTAGGAAGCCCAGCCTTGGGAAGCCCAGCCACGACCCGACCGCACAAAGCAGCGTTACAACCGGCAGGACACTTTCAAAAAACCGTTTCATGGGCGTCCCTTTCCGTCATGCGGCAGGAAGATGGCCAGCAGGTTGAGGAGCAGCGCAACGGACAGCAGCAGACCGGCGGCGAGTATCTCGGCGTGGCACATGTCCTCCAGCGCGGACCAGTCGTGCAGGTAAATCCGGTATTCATATTCCCTGATTTGCAGGAAGATGGCAAAGGCGCATAACGCGGCGCTGACTGCCGCCGCGCGCGGTCTGCTGCGGTGGGACATCAGCGCGTACACCGGCGCAGCCCAGGCGAGCAGCCCACAGAGAATGCTTGCGTAAGCGTTCATCATTGTACCGCCCCTTTCTGTATGCACCAGTGTTTTGCACAAGCCAACAGGTTGAGCACCAGCGCCGACGCGAGCAGCGCGCCCGAAACAAAGGCCTCCGCGTGCCCGGTATCGAGCAGCGCCGCCCAATCGTGCGCTGTGATATCGCATTCGAGGTCGAACAGCTGCAAATAGAGTGCCGCCCCGCATAGGCAGCCGCTGGCGGCTGCCGCGTAGGGAAAAAAGCGCTTACTCAGCAGCTCGTAGCCTGGAATCAGCCACGCGACCAGGCCGCAGAAAATGCTCCCAAGAGAAAACATCGGCTATCGCTCCTTTTCGTTTTTTTGTCATTGACAAATAAAGTATATCCCAACGCCCGTTTTTTGTCAACACAAAATTTTCGGCATTGATGAAAGATACGCTTGAATCCGGGAAGCGGGTGTGTTAGAATAGGACTATAGGAGAGATGAAAATGCAGGAAAAACGAAAGATCAGCGGTTCCGCTGCCGGGATGGAGGTCAATCTCAAAAAATCGGTGACAGAAATGCTGGTGCTTCTGCTGCTGCGGGAGCGGGACATGTACGCCGGAGAGGTCAGCGACGAGCTTGACCGGCGAAGCTGCGGGCTGTGCGGGATTGTATTTCCATATTCGGCGCTGTACCGGATGCTTGATTATGAATACCTTTGCGAGCGGAATCCCAAGCGCATTGCGCCGGACGGCAGGCGGCGGCAGTATTACGGCATTACCGAACGCGGGCAGGCACATTTAGAGGAGTTGCTGGCCTGCTACCGGCGTTTTATGGACGGCGTAACAGCTGTCATCGAAGCCTGCCGGGAACCGGACGAAAACGGGGAGGGAAACACATGAACCGGCTGCAAACCCTATTGTACGTATATGAAACCGTGCGGCGCGTCCCCTGCTCCTATCGGCGGCAGCTGGCGCTCGGCAGGCAGGCGCTCCGGTTTATTTCAAACTTTTTGGAGGAGAACCCTGGCGCGGGCCGCGTGGAGCTGTCCGCTGCGTTTGGGGAGCCTGCGGCGTTTGCGGAGGCGCTGCTGGAATACGTGGACGAAGGCGAACGCGCCGCAGAGTTCCGCCGAAAATCGTGGACGCGCCGCGCGGTTGTTCTTTTGATAAGCGGCATTTCACTGCTGCTGGGCGGGATTTGCGCCCTGTGCGCGGACCACCGGCGGAAGTAACAGGCCTGTCCAGATGGCAAAGTTTCCGAACAGGCCTAATGCTCCATCCGGCCAAAAATCGAACTCGTTCTTGGGCTGGATTTCCGCATGGCTA
>CAJUJQ010000019.1 GCA_910586575.1 uncultured Clostridia bacterium
AAAACGGTTTTACGCTTCTAAAAAATCGGTGTTGCCTTAAGTTGACGACAGTGATGGAAAATCGACAAAACAGGTATCGGTCACACGAAACTACCCGAATCAGGTCAGCCAGGACACCGAAAACATCCCGAAAACCATCGACGACGGTGGCAAAACGCTGACGTTAGCGGATATCAAATGGCAGACCGACAACACCGCCAATGTAAACGGCTACGCGATGGGTGACCGCTACACAGCGGTCGCAACATACACAGGAACGGCAACCAGCACTTACGTGAAGGGCTACACCGTGACCGCTGAATACACCGGAACGGTCAGCCGGATCGCGCTAAATCGGGTACGTTATGTTGCGATTTTTGAAGGAATGGCAATTTTTTCAGACATTCCCGACCCGAACGATACCTCAGATTTGATGGAGCCGCAGACCGATCTGACCGACCCGGCTGTGCCGGTCACCCCCGAAACACCAGTCGTTCCAGATACCCCCGGCCAATCAGAGAATCCCGAGCCGGAAGCACCTGACGCAAATACGCCGCAGGAGCCGCAGCCCTCCTCGTTTACGTTCAACTGGGCGTACATTCTGGTGCCGCTGCTGGTGATCGCGCTGGCGGGTATCGGCGTGGGAATCGCGTTGTTTATCAAACATCGGACAGAGAATGGAGATGATACAGATTGAAAAAGATAAGGCTTATAGCACTTTTTGCCTGTTTAGCGATGGCGTTTGTGCCGTCCGCAGGAGCGCTCGAATATGCCATTGACACGCCGGACAATACCAATTATGGCAAGCCGACTTCGATTGAAGTACCAATCACCGCAGATGGCGGCGCGGCAAAAAGCGAGGATATCAGCAAAAACGCGGCGAAGATTCCGCCGCAGTTCGGCAGCGGGGCGAGTAACACGCTGAACACTGGGAGCTACCTCACGCCAAACCTTCTTCCAGGGATGCAGCCCACCGGCGGCACGGTCAACGGCTCGAATGCGACGATTGTTCTTCCGCCGTCTGCAGGCGGAGCTGTGACTGGCTCAACGGGAAGCTCTGGCACGATTTCTAACGGAACGACCTCGTCAGGCGGCAATTCATCGACAACCGGCTCAAATTTCAGCACCAGCACGCAGCCGAACACATCCAGCGGTTTCACGAAGGTGACCTCGGATATGTACTATTCGAACGGCCACCTTGGAACGCTGAAAATCCCTGCAATCGACCTTTCGGTCAAGATTTACGAAGGAACGGACAGCGATACGCTTCATAAGGGCGTCGGCCACTTCGAGGACAGCAGCGTCTGGAGCGGCAATGTCGCGTTGGCCGGGCATAATCGCGGAACGATGCAGCCGTTCAATAAACTGCATAAATTGGAAGTCGGTGACGAAGTCACGCTGAAAACAAAGCTCGGCACACGGAC
Organism: uncultured Clostridia bacterium; assembly: GCA_910586575.1. Lineage (GTDB taxonomy): Bacteria > Bacillota > Clostridia > Oscillospirales > Butyricicoccaceae > QXXE01. Next base: position 1,404 of record CAJUJQ010000019.1, read on the forward strand.
TTATAAAGTGGTCTCCGTCTCGAAAATCGATTATGACGACCGGAGCGGCCTTGCCGTCACCCGTGAGAACAGGCTCACCCTTTACACCTGTGTGCAGGACGAAAGCGAATACCGCTGGTGTGTGGTCTGCACCGAAATTGTGTAATCTGCTTGCATTTCTGCCCTGAACTTCTCCGTTTCGGCTTCTAATTCTTCTAGACTTATGGACATCCGTCCGGTATCATGTACTTGTAAAAACATTATGATACGATATCGATGAAGGAGGATAAAACCATGTTGAAAAAGGAATTTATCGCCGGAATGGTGACAGGCGCAATCGCGTTCGGAGGGACAGGAGCCGCTGCCGCAGGGCTGCTTGCACAGCCGTCCATGCAAAGCATTTGCGTGAACGGGCAACCGGTCTACTGCACCGCATATGCAATCTCAGGCAACAATTATGTGCGGCTTCGCGATATCGGGCAGGCAGTCGGCTTCGATGTGAGCTACGACGCGGCAACAGACAGCGTGCAAATCCGCACAGGCGCGCAACAGGCGGTACAGCCCACCGTCGCGGTGATTCCGACCGCCGCAACAGTGTCCCAGCGCACGGCTGAAGCGCCCGCACAGCCCGCCGTAACGCCAAAGTCGCAGAGCAGCGGCAGGGACTACTCGCAGGATGCGAACCCCGCGATCTTCACTGCCGACCTGCCGCGCGAGTTCTACAATTCCGCACGGCATGCCTATCTAAACGCTGAAGAAATGGCAGCAGCATTCGACCGCGATTTACGCAAGGCGGACACTTCACTGCCGATCTTCCTGCCAGATGGCATGACGGTGACTGCAAAGATGAAAAATGTTTGCAGCGAACTTGGCGGCGTGTTTTATAACTACGAAATCACTGAGAATTCGCCATATGTGTACACCTTCCCGCGAACGGATGCCGATCTGAAATGGCCTTATGTGCAGGAGATCATTGAAACCGCAAAGCGGTACGATACCGACCGGAAAAGGGCGGAATACCTTGCCGAAACAATCTGTGACCGGCTGGAATACGCCTACGACAGAAACATCGACTCATGGAGCAGGGCAATGGAAAACGGAGGGAAGGCGGTCTGCTCTGGCTACTCCGCAGCGTTCCAGCGGATGGGACGCGCGGCGGGGCTGGACGTGCTCACGGTCGGCAGCGCCGCAGGCAACCACGCATGGAATCTTGTCTACTGCGACGGCGAATGGCTGACAGTCGACCTGACCCACTACGACACGTCTCACAACGAAGCGAACTGGTTTCAACCGGAGCATCCAAAAATGAAGCCGGACAGCCTCGATGAGATAAATTTCACCAAGGAGGTGATTCACCCCGGTTCCACAAAATAACGATAAAGATAGTGCAAAAGGCCATCGGAGAAATCTGGTGGCTTTTTGTGCGCGATTTTCGGAAAGGAGAGCTTATGAAGCACAAATTAAAGCGCCTGCTGTCTTCTGTTTTGGCAGCGGCGACGATGTTCAGCTCGTTTGCGGGAGCGATTCCGCAGGCGGCTGCACTCAGCGGCGGCGATTCCGTCACCCTGATTTTCGATGAAGACAAGCAGAATTATCTGCGCGAAAAGAAGGGTGGGACATGGGTCAGTCTCCCAATTCACGAGTGCTACGCGGAGGAACAAGGCGAGAAATTGCTTTCGTATTGCATGGATCATGGCAAGCACGGTATACATGAAGTTGCGCCCACGACCAACCGGCACACCTATATCTTGGATTCCGGCACGGGCTACACGCAGAATCCGAAAGCGGTCGGCGTTATCATGCGCGGCAGCGGGCGGCTGACCTTGCAGTCCTTTTTGAACCAATTCCCGTCTGTCCCGCGCGACTTGACCGAGGACGAGTACCGCTATGCTACACAGACCGCAATCTGGGCGGCGCTCGGCCAGCTCAGCGTCAGCGGCACGGCGTTCACCAGCGGCAATGAAGTGCAGGTGTCTTCGTCTTACGGAACGGAGGGCGCACGGGTAATGGCAGCAGTCAAGGCTCTGTTGGGCTATGCCAATACCATTAACCATAATTATTATGTCGGGATGTACTTGCGGCACGGCGCGTCGCACGATCAGACCGGCGTCATTGACTGGTCTCCGACGGGCGGCGGCAGTGATCTGAATGCGGAAGACACCGAAACCCACGATGGCGAGGAATATTATACGCAGGAAGTCAAGGTCGCGTCGGCCTCGTTCTGCCAGAATAACGCCTTAAAAGTAGGGCTGGCAGACTATCTGCCGGGGACGCTGCTCCAGATTGTGAAGGACGATAATCATGCAAGTCCCGCCAGCCCGGTCGAGTACAACGGCACGCCAATCAGCACGAAGCCGATCGCGCAGACCACGGACGCGAATGCAAACGGCTCCGAATACTATTCCATTGTGAAAGTATGGGCGCCGAAGGAAGCGGCCGAGCAGGAAACGGATTATGTTTTCAACGTGGAAGCGTCCGCAACGGTCGAATCGTTCGAAATTTTTGTAGGCCGCGCGAGTGGTTATGAAACCAGCACGGACTATCAGAAGTATCTCATTAGCGGACCGCAGTGGCAGGACGCAAACAACTATATGCCCATCAAGTGGGGGAACGTGGATGTTCCTGATCCGGAAGATCCTAGTGATCCAGATGGCCCGGACAATCCCGATGAACCGGAGGAACCCGGCGAGCTGATCCTCAAGAAAATCGATGCAGACACAGGCGAAGCGCTTGCGGACTGCACGATCGAGGTCGAGCACATCGAGTCCGGCTTCAAGACTTCGGCGACGACGCTGGGCGATGGGCTTGCCACGATTGAGCTTCCCGCAGACAAAACCGGCGGCTGGAAAGCAACGGAAATCACCCCGCCACCGGGATATGAGAAAGACCCGAACCCGGTGCAGACCTTCTCCTGGGACGGTAAAGCTACTCCGATTACGCTGACTTTCCAGAACCATCGGAAGCCCTCGATCCTGTTTGTAAAGCGCGACGCGGTGACTGGCGAAACCCTTTCGGGCGCGGTGATCGAGGTGTCCCGCAACGGTCAGAAAATTGGTGATTATGAGACAAAGGAAGACGGCACGTTTACAATCACGGAACTGGTTGAAGGGACGTACACCTTCCGTGAGAAAACGCCTCCAGCGGGCTATCTGAAAACGGATGAAGTCGTCACGCAGTACGTGAATCCCAACGAAATGGCAACCGGAGAACGCATTATTCCGGTTGAAATGAAGGATTTCGCGGAATTGAAGCTGAAAATCGTCAAATATGACCAGCAGACTAACAAGCGGCTGTCCGGCGTCACCTTTGAGATTTACTGCAATACCGAACCGATCGGGCGCAAGCAGACCGACGCGAACGGCGAAATCAACCTGACGGGACTAAAACCGGGAACCTATTTGGTGAAAGAAGTCGCGACCGACGCAGAACACGTTGTGAATTCCACGCCCCAGCAGATCGAATTGAAGGCGGGACAGACCGACGTGCCGGAGCTGGTTTTCCTTAACCAGTTAAAGCCCGGTATGTACCTGGTTAAGGTCGATTCCGAAACCTTGAAGCCTATGCCAAACATCAAGTTTTTGATATCGCAGGTCGGCGGCACATTCTCGAAAGAATTTGTCACTGACGTGAACGGCGAGATCGACCTTTCCCAGCTCGAACCGGGCGCATATCAGGTGAAAGAGTTGTTGACGATCGACGGCTATCTGGTCGACGATGCAATCCGCACCATCCAGCTGAACCCCGATGAAACGGCGCGTTTTGTGTTCACCAACACGAAAAAGCCGTGGCTGGAAATCTTGAAATATGACCCCGATAATGATATTTACATTCCGGGTGCGACCTTCAAAATTGCAAAAATCGAGGACGGTTCGCACTATCTTGACCGCGTGACCGGCCAAAACGGGCGCATCCTGCTTGAAAATCTGGAACCGGGCGTATATACAGTGATTGAGCAGGCCGAGCCTGCGCACTACGTGAAAAACACGCTGGAATATCATGTGGAGCTGTTTCCCGGAAAAGGCTCGACGCTGGTTGTGAACAACTACCGAAAGCCAAACCTTCAGATTGTGAAAACCGATGCAGTCACAGGCAAACCGCTGCCCGGTACGACGTTCACGATCAATAAGGTGGACAGTTCGACGCTGACGACTGTAATCACCGGCGCAGACGGTACGGCAACGGTCAGCGATCTTGAGCCGGGTGTATATCAGGTAACTGAAAAGAAGGTGCCGGACGGCTATTTGCTCGACGAAACGCTGCAGCTTATCACGCTCGTACCAAACGAGACGGGTATCGTCCGTTTCTACAACTATCCGAAACCTTCTTTATTGATTCAGAAGGTCGACAGCGTGACCGGCGACCCGCTGAAGGGCGCAAAGTTCCACATCACCTACGCCAGCAACAATACTTCTACAGGTGAGATAAATGACCTTGGCGACTATTTTACAGACGAAAACGGTCAAATTAAGCTCGATAAAGTGCAGGATGGATGGTACAAGGTGACGGAAATCGAAGCCCCTGCCGGGTACTCCATCAAGCAGCCCGCGACGCAGGAAGCCTACATCAAGGCAGGTACAAGCAAAACCTTCACCTTTGAAAATGTTCCGCTCAGCGCGATTGTCATTAAAAAGATCGATGCCGATACAGGCAAGGTTTTGGAAGGTGCGTATTTTAGAATCCGTTATCTCGGAGGAACTTCCGGTACGGGCGGCACGACCATCGGCGAGTACATGACCAGCAGCAACGGAACGATCGTAAAGACCGGTTTAAAGACCGGGACATATGTGATTGAAAAAATCTCCGCGCCGGAAGGCTATGTGATTAACGATTCCGCGCAGACGGTCTACCTTTCCGGCAAGGAACAGGATGTCATAACGGTAACATTCGGAAACGACAAAAAGGGCAGCCTGCTCATCATCAAGAAGGATGCTGCGACCGGCAAACCGCTTTCTGACGTAGAATTCCAGCTGACCGGCAGCGATGGCAATATAATCGGAAATTCCAACGGCAAATACGTTACGGACAGCTCTGGCACAATCCGCGTTGACGGCCTCGAACCCGGCATGACCGTGATTGCAAAGGAAACCCGCACACGGTCGGGGTATGTGCTGGACGACGTTCCGCAGACGATCAAAATCAAGGCGAATGAGACAATGACTCTCGAATTTCGGAACCAGCCGAAAGGGAGCCTGATTATTGTCAAAAAGGACAGTGTTACGGGAAAGCCATTGCAGGGTGCTGAGTTCAAAATCACGACCGCCAGCGGCGAGTTTGTCCCCGATAATGAGGGTCTTACAAGCACGAATGGGATGTATAAAACCAATGAAAACGGTCAAATTGTGCTTTTAAAGCTCACACCGGGGACATATGTGGTTACAGAGACAAAAACGGTTGACGGGTACGAATTAGATACCACTTCCCAGACCGTTGTAGTCTCCGCGAACGATGCCCAAACGCTGACCTTTTTTAACACTCCGAAGGGCAAACTGCTGATCGAGAAGATCGACAGCGTGACGCGCAGCCCGCTCCAGGGCGCGACCTTTGAAATCAAGGGCAGCAGTTTCCCGACGACCTCGTTCACGACCAACAGCAGCGGGCAGATCCTGTTGCAAGACCTGCCCAGCGGCGATTATACAATCGTAGAAAAGCGTGCGCCGGACGGCTATCTGCTGGACGGCAGTAGCCGGGTTGCGAAGGTCGAAGCCGGAAAAACGGCGAAAATCACCATCGAAAACGAACCTTTAGGCGGGCTTCTGATTAAAAAGATGAATTCCGTGACAAAGGAACCGCTTTCCGATGTGGTTTTCAAAGTGACCCGCATTGATGGAACGGTTGTCGGCACGTCCAACGGCGAATACCGGACGGACGAACGCGGTTTCATCATGATCCCCGACCTCGATCCGGGCGGATACATTGTGCAGGAGGTCAAGGCAAAGCCCGGATTCCTTCTTGACAACACGCCGCAGCACATTGAAATCAAGGATCATCGGACGTATTCTCTTGAATTCTTCAGCCAGCCAAAAGGCGGTCTTGTGATAGTGAAAAAAGACAGTATTACGGGAGAACCGCTGAAAGGGGTCGAATTCAATGTGACGACTTCGACCGGCGAGGCCGTCGACAGCAATGAGGGAGTGACCTCCTCAAACGGCATTTACCAAACCGATGAAAACGGCGTTATCGAAATATCAAAATTAAAACCCGGCACATATATCATTACAGAGACGAAAACCCTTCCCAATTATGTGCTGGATGCAGCGCCGCAGACGGTTGTAGTCAACGCAAATGATACACAGACGATCACCTTCACCAACACGCCGAAGGGATGCTTATTAGTTAAGAAAATTGACAGCGTGACACATGAACCGCTCTCCGGTGTAAAATTTGAAGTGAAGGGTTATGACGGCTGTGATTATCCAGCGGGGACGTACACGACCGACGCAAACGGTACGTTCAAACTGGAGCACATTCCCAGCGGGTGCTATTCCATCACAGAAACGCAGGCGAAGGACGGTTACCGCCTTGACGATACTGCGAAGATCATCAAGGTTGAAGCAGGGACTTGCAAAGAGGTAACCTTTGAGAACGAGCCGCTCGGTGGGCTGCTCATCAAAAAAATGGATTGCTCTACAAAGGAGCCGCTCAGCGAAGTGATTTTCAAGGTCACGCGCACTGACGGTACTGTTGTAGGCGAATCGAACGGCGAATACCGCACCGATGAACAGGGCTTCATATCGATCCCGGACATTACGCCAGGAAGCTACGTGATTCAGGAGATACAGGCAAAGCCCGGATATCTTCTTGACAATACTCCCAAAACGATTGAAATTAACAACCACCGTACATACTCGGTCTAGTTCTTTAATCAGCCGAAGGGGGCACTGGTTATCGTAAAAACGGATGCACAGACCGGTGAACCGCTGGAAGGCGTTGAGTTCAAAATCACGACGGCAAACGGCGAATTGGTACCGAATAACGGCGGTTTGACCTCCACAAATGGTATTTACAAGACCAACGCGGAGGGCGAAATTGTGATCGATCAGCTGAAACCGGGGGCTTACGTCGTAACCGAAACGCGCACGCTGGAAGATTACATTCTGGATGCGCCGCCGCAGACGGTTGTCGTGGAAGCGAATGATATGCAGGTGCTGACGTTCACGAACACGAAAAAGGGCTGCCTGCTCATCGAAAAGGTCGACAGCGTTACAAAAAGGCCGCTTTCCGGGGTAAAATTCGAGATCAAAGGCTGTAATGGAAACGCTTATCAAGGCGGGGAATTTACGACGGACGGCAACGGCTTGATTCAGCTCGACCACCTTCCGAGTGGTGATTATACTGTGGTCGAAAAGCAAGCGAAGGATGGCTACAGGCTCGATAACACGGTACAGACTGTCAACGTTGAAGCAGGGAAAACCAGAAAGCTGACTTTTGAGAACGAACCGCTTGGCGGTCTGCTGCTGAAAAAGATGGATTCCAAGACCAAAGAACCGCTTTCGGATGTCATTTTCCGCATCATCCATGCGGACGGAACGACGGTAGGCACGACTAACAGCGAGTTCCGAACGGACGAGCAGGGGTATATCTCGCTTCCCAACCTCGAACCCGGCAGCTACATTATTACAGAAGTGCAGGCGAAACCCGGATATATCCTGGACGATAGCCCGCAGACCATCACGGTCAAGGATCACCAGACCTATGTTCTGGAAGTGTTCAACACTCCGCTTGGCGGCCTGCTGATCCGCAAAATGGACGCTTCGACGAAGGAACCGATCTCCGATGTGGTGTTTAAAATCACGACTTCTGACGGCACGGTTATCGGCACTTCCAACGGCGAATACCAAACCGACGAGAAGGGGTATATCTCGCTTCCGGATCTTGAACCGGGCAGTTATATCGTGACAGAGGTGCGCGCGAAGACTGGCTACCTGCTGGATTCCACTCCCAAAACGATTGAAATTAAGGATCACCAGCTGTATACCTTGGACTTCTACAACCAGCCGCTCGGTGGACTGATCGTGCAGAAGCTGGACAGCGTAACGAAGAAGCCGCTGCAAGGTGTTCAGTTCAAAATCACGACCGCTGACGGCGCTTTTGTACCCGCCGAGGACGGAAAACTGTCTTCAAACGGTCTGTATTTCACCGATGAAAACGGGCAAATTGTGCTTCCGGGGCTTGCGCCAAACACGTACATCGTGACGGAGGTCGCGACGATCGACGGCTATACCATCGACGAAGCGAGCCGCAGCCAGACCGTTGTTGTGAATACAGATGATACCCAAACACTGTACTTTTACAACGCACCGGCGGGAGGTTTGGAACTCATCAAGGTCAACGAAGCGAACCAGTCTGAACGGATTCCGAATGTAACCTTTGAAATCCGCAAAATGGATGGCGGGTTGGTCAAAACCGTTACAACCGACACGAACGGCCGCGTTCACGTTCCGCTGGATGCTGGCGATTACTACGCGGTTGAAATCAAAGCAGGTACCGGCTTCAAAATTGATTCCACGCCGCATTATTTCACGGTCAGGGACGGCGAAACCACGACGCTGACGGTCACGAACAAGCGGTTTTCGGGAATTCTGCTTCACAAGATCGACTCGGTGACGGGCAAAGGCATCTACGGCGTGACCTTCCTGCTGTACGACGGCAGCCACAATCCGATCGATCAATTCACGACCGATCAGGACGGGTACGCGTATATTGATACACTCGACCTGTCCGGCAAGGTCTATCTGAAGGAACTGGAAAATCAGGGCTACATCGTGGATACGCAGACAAAAACGGTCTATGTGAAGCCCGGAGAAACGACCGAAATCGAGTGGAAGAACACGCCGATCACCGGTCAGATCCAGATCACGAAAACCTCGGAGGACTACAACACCATGAACGGCTGGGCGGCTGGCACTCCGCTGCCGAACGTTGTCTTTGAAATCTACGACCGGGCGAATAACCTTGTTGACACGATTAAAACAGACAAAAACGGTATCGCCAGCTCGCGGCCTCTGCCGCTGGGACGCTACACCGTGAAGGAGACGCAGGCAGCAGAATTCTATGGTTTAAACAGCACGCCGATCGGAGCGGAAATCGAGTTTGCCGGACAGATCGTGCGGTTGGCAATGACTAATAAAGCGGTGTATACGAACGTATCCATCACAAAGCGCGGCTACACGCAGGTGGTACCTGTGCAGCAGATCAAGTACGATATCACCAATATCGCGAACAATTCCACCGATTCGCTGACCTCGTTCTACTGGCGCGATACCCTGCCGACCGCTGCGGTGCGGCTCGACAAAATTGTGACCGGTACTTACAACGTGCAGGGCAATTACAAAATCATTTACAAGACGAATTATTCGCAGGACTATCGGACGCTGGCAGACAACTTGAGCACGATGCAAAGCTATGTTCTGGATGCGTCGCCCGCGGCGCTGAGCCTTGGCGCTGACGAGTGCGTCACGGAGTTTATGGTCGTGTTCGGCGTTGTCCCCGCAAACTTCCGGATGGTTGAAGGTGCGCAGGTTCTTTGCAACGTCGGCTCGTGGCTGACCGGCAGCAGCCAATTCGTCAATCAGGCGGATGTCGGCGGCATTCACAACGGACAGTGGATCGTGGCGACCGACCGCTGGGTAACCACGGTTTACAAGCCCTCCGAACCGCTGCCTAAGACTGGATATTGATGCAAGTCAATATATAAAAATTCACCCAGGAAGGGCTGTCTTCAAGACAGCTCTTCCGCCAGTTCATGGAGGTCTAACATGAAAAAATATTGGAAAAAAGCTGCTCGCGTAATCGTACTGGCACTCGCGGTTGCCACAATGTTCTGTGTCCCGGCGTTCGCCAGCGGCGACGTATCCGGCGCAATTTCGCAGGCATGGACAGGCGCGTCCTCGCAGATCAAGTCGGTTGTCAACGATGTGGTGTTCCCGGCGCTCGATATGATCCTCGCGATCGCGTTCTTCGGCAAACTCGGCATGGCTTACTTTGACTATCGAAAACACGGACAATTTGAATGGACTGGCCCCGCGATCCTGTTCGCCTGCCTGGTGTTCACGCTGACCGCCCCCAACTATATTTGGGGCGTTGTTGGAATCTAAAACAGACGGAAAACAACGTGAAATGAGGTGAATCACCATTTTCATGTGGGAATTTGTTGCATCCACGGTCATGGACAACCTGCTCGACTGGCTGTACAGCCAAATTGTTGGATTTATCGGCAATTTCTTTGCCGAAATGGGCAATATGGGCGTGGAATTGTTTGAAATGAACTGGGTACAGTCGGTGGTTTTGTTCTTCTCCCAGCTTGGATGGGCACTGTTCGGCGTCAGCCTTGTGGTGGCCTGCTTTGAGTGCGGGATCGAGTATTCAACCGGGCGCGGGAACATCCAGCAGACGGCGTTGAACGCAATCAAAGGCTTTATGGCAGTCAGTTTGTTCTCGGTCGTGCCGGTTCGATTATACGCCCTTTCGGTATCGCTGCAAGGGCTGATGACCACGGGGCTGGCAGGCTCTGGCGAAAGCATCGGCAGCGTCGGGACAAGGATTATCGAAGAATTGCAGACAACCGACACGCTGGAAGCGGCAATGACCGGGTCACGGTTCGGCCTGCACGCAATCACCAGCGGGATCATGCTGATTTTCTGCATTATTTTGATGGCCTACGCTGTTATAAAAGTGTTCTTCTCGAACCTCAAGCGCGGCGGCATCCTGCTGATTCAGATCGCGGTCGGCTCGTTGTATATGCTTAGTATTCCGAGAGGATATATTGACGGGTTTACACAATGGATCAAGCAGGTGATCGGGCTGTGCCTGACGGCGTTTTTGCAGGCGACGATCCTCGTAGCGGGGCTTATGGTCTTTAAAGACCATGCCCTGCTCGGCCTTGGGCTGATGCTGTCCGCCGGAGAGGTACCGCGGATCGCTGGTACGTTCGGGCTGGACACCACGACACGCGCCAACATTATGAGCGCCGTGTACACCGCACAGGCGGCAATTAACACAACGAAAGTCGTTGCCGCAGCGCTGAAATAAGACCGGAAAGGATGAAATCAAGCATGAAATATGGCGTTTTAGTTAAGACAAACAGCGACTCCATGTGGGGTGAACTGCATGGCTGGTGTACCGACCCGCAGGGAAAGCGGGCGATATTTGAGTCACGGGAGCAGGCGCAAGCGGCGGCGAAAGCCCTCAACCAGCAGGCCGGTCTGACCTGCTGCTGCCGTTATTTTGCCTCGCCGCTGAACGGCGTATTACCGTCATAAAACTGTTCGGGAAGGAGCATCGATGAAACCGTTAGTTTATATTGCGTCGCCGTTGTCTGGCGATGTGGAGCGGAACCTTGAATTTGCGCGAAAAGCGTGCCGGTACGCTATCGAGCAGGAAGCTACGCCGTTCGCGCCGCACCTGCTGTACACGCAGATGCTGGACGACAGCAGTCCCGCCGACCGTCAGTTCGGAATTGACATGGGAAACCAGATGCTGGCACTGTGTGACGAGCTTTGGCTCTGCAGCGACCGGATCAGCGCAGGCATGGCAGGGGAAAAGGAGCTGGCCGAGCAGCTCGGAATCCCTGTGCATCAGGTGAACGCTGAAGATATTCTGGAAGTCGATTTTGAATCGACAAAAGGGGTGGGGATGTCGATGGGGTAGAACCTTTGACTTTAGGGAGTTTATTCGACGGAATCGGCGGCTTCCCGCTGGCGGCAGTCCGGAATGGAATTGTTCCCGTATGGGCGAGCGAAATTGAACCGTTCCCAATCGCAGTCACAAAGCATCATTTCCCCGAAATGATACACGTAGGCGACATAACCAAGCTGAATGGTGCAGAATTGCCGCCGGTCGATATCATTTGCGGCGGCTCACCGTGCCAGGACTGTCGGTGGCCGGGATGCGTGCCGGACTTGCCGGGTCGCGTTCTGGCCTGTTTATGGAACAAATTCGTGTAGTAAAGGAGATGAGAAATGCAGAAAAACAGCGGGGACGGACAGCTCAGTTTGTTCGCCCGAGATTCCTATGCTGGGAAAATGTGGTCGGGGCATATAGCAGCTCCGAGGGGAAAGACCTCCTCCAAGTCCTGCAATCGGTCATCGAAATTTAAGAACCACACCTTCATGTTGTTGAACCTCCAACCGGGCGCTGGGAATATGCTGGGGCCGTGCTGGGAGTACGATCCAGCCTGGCTTGGGCCACCTGGGACGCTCAATACCTCGGAGTGCCCCAAAGACGTCGAAGAATCTTCCTTGTCGCAGATTTTGCTGGATTCAGTCCCATCCAAATACTATTTGAGCGAAAAAAGTTGCAGGGGGATTCTGAAGCGGGCGGATAAGCGCGGCAAGAGACTTCCCGAAAAGCTGGAATTGGCGCTCAAGTTACAGGCTGGGATATTCGCGCCAAACGATTATTTCATCCCATCCGGAGAAGCGTTCCACATCCATCAACGCGATGAGGGGATCGACCTTGGCGGGGTATCCGGTGCATTGATGGCGACGCAAAATATGCAGATGCAGACCTTCGTCACGCAGGAAAAAGTGTTCTGCCTGCACGATCAGGGCGGCGAACGGATCGACTGTTTTACGGATCAGAGCGGAACGCTGCTTGCCCAGACCAGCCATACGCCGGTCGTTTACGAAAATCACGGGATCGACGGGCGGTATACCGGCCCGCATGATGTTGTACCTACGATGTCCGCCCGCTATGGGACAGGCGGCAATAATGTGCCGTTTGTGACGAGCGACGAGCCGGACAATGACCCGAACGACGATCCGAAAGCCCCGGAAACCTTCCGGCAGCACTCGCGACTGAGCCAGCATATCTCGTTCCTGAAAGACTTTTTCCGCTCCTACAAAGATTTTACCGACCGCCACATCGACACCATCGAACTGATGCTGGAACGGCTGTACGCGGGCTGGAATCTGAGCGACGAAACCGATTTTTCACAGCTCGGCCCGGAAGATTACCCGACCCTGTCTGACCTGTACACCGTCATGGAGGATGCCTACGAAAACTACGACAGCGAAGAAAAAGCGCTCTATCCCGCGCCGCTGTTGCAGGAAGTCCTGCTTGGTCTGCACTCGATGTGCATCGGCGCGGAAAGCAAATTTTTCAACGGGCACACCAACGTGGAAAGCTCCCGCTTCCTCGTATTTGGCGTGAAAAATCTAATGAACGCCAGCGGCAACATCAAAAACGCGCTGTTGTTCAACATTTTGTCCTTTTTGAGCGATAAACTGCTGACCGAGGGCAATTCGGTTGCCGCAATCGACGAGCTATACCTGTTCCTCTCAAACCCGACGACCATCGAATATATCCGCAATTTTATGAAGCGCGTGCGAAAGAAGAACTCCGCCGTGCTGCTCGCCAGCCAAAATATCGAAGACTTCGCACTTCCCGGCGTGGCGGAAATGACCCGTCCGCTGTTTTCCATTCCAACGCATCAGTTTTTGTTCAACGCAGGATCGGTGGATCGGAAGTTTTTTATGGAGAATCTGCAACTGGAGGAATCCGAATTCGAGCTGATCCGCTACCCGCAGCGCGGCACTTGCCTGTACAAATGTGGAAATGAGCGATACTTGCTTGATGTCCATGCACCCGCTTACAAGGAAAAACTGTTCGGGACGGCAGGCGGCAAATAGCCGATTGGAGAAAGGAAGTTTATGGACAAAATCGAGAAGATTCAAGAGAGTAGGGAACGCTTGTTCAACGATTTGTACGCTTCGGTGCGCTACACGCCCGACCCGCAGACCGACCTTGTCGCGATGATGGCGCAGTACATCAAAGAGGAGCCGGAAAACCGTCCGCCGCTGCTGGAACACATCCGCCACTGCATGGACGGCGAACCGTACCCGAATCCTTACGCCGATCCGTTCAGCTACTCGGAAAGAGAGGTCGACCAGTGCGGCAAAATCCTCGACGATTACGCCGCAGCGATGGAAATCTGTGATGGTACGCCAGAGGAAATCAAACGTCTGGCCGGAGAGGTCACGGGCAAAATCAATCGGTTGAATGAAGCCTGCGGTGGAGGTCTGATCGACACATGGCGGCGCGACCGGCTGTGCGAATTCATCAACGGCACGGCGGAGCTGGCAGGCGCGAAGCCGGGGCAGGACATGACCTATGGGCAGCGGATGTGGTAGCCGATGGATCTGCGAGAGCAAAATTGGGGCATCGAAATCGAGATGACCGGCATCACTCGTTACCGCGCGGCGCAGGTGATCGCCGATTACTTTGGCACGGAAGTGCGGCATGACGGTACATGTTATGACACGTATTCTGCGCTTGACCAACAGGGGCGGCGGTGGAAGGCAATGTCCGATTCGAGCATCAACTGTCAGCGGCGGGAAAATGGCCGCAAGATCAGCGCCGGACGTGATTACAGTGTGGAGCTGGTCAGCCCGATCTGTACATACGAAGATATCCCAAATTTACAGGAGATCATCCGGAAACTGCGAGAGGCCGGCGCATTTTGTAATGAATCGGTCGGTATCCATATCCATGTGGACGCTGCGCCGTTTGACGCGCCGCATCTTCGGAATCTCGTCAATATCGTAGCGTCAAAAGAGGATATGATCTATCGGGCATTGCAGGTCAACCGTGGACGGGAGCTGAGCTATTGCCGAAAGGTCGATCCGGATTTTCTGGAACGGCTGAACAATCAAAAACCAAAGGAAATAGAACAGCTGAAACGGCTATGGTACAACGGCTATGACGGCAGCGGAGAGCATTACCATTCAAGCCGGTACCGTTGTCTCAATTTACACTCCGTGTTTCAAAAAGGAACGATCGAGTTCCGGGCATTCAACAGCAATCTGCACGCCGGGAAGGTCAAAGCGTACCTGCAATTCTGTCTGGCGATCACCGCGCAGGCGCACAATCAGCGCTCGGCAAGACCGGCCAAAACGGTTTCGGATAACGAGAAATACACCTTCCGCGTGTGGCTTTTGCGGCTGGGGATGATCGGCGACGAGTTCAAAACGGCGCGGAAGCACCTGCTCGACCACCTCGAAGGGAACATCGCGTGGAAAGACCCTGCGCAGGCAGTACGTCAGAAAGAACGCCTGCGGCAACGGCACGCGCAGGAAGCGCAGCCGCCCCGGCTGACAGAACTCACGCCTGTAACACAGGAACCAGAGCCAGAACCAGAGCCGGAGGAAAATCAGTCCTCCGGTTTTTCAATGTCAATGTAAGGAGTTTTTGCGAATGAAAAAATTATACGCCGCCTATGGCAGCAACCTCAACCATGCGCAGATGGCGTACCGTTGTCCGGACGCGACCGTCTATGGAACGGCCGAACTGAAAGACCACGAGCTGCTGTTTCGCGGCTCGCCGAGCAGTGCGGTCGCGACAGTCGAGCCGAAGGAGGGCGGTTCCGTACCGATCCTGCTATGGGAAATCAGCAAACGGGACGAGCACTCGCTCGACCGCTACGAAGGATGGCCGTCCTTTTACGGGAAGGAGCAGATGGAGTTCCAGCTGGAAAGCGGCGAAACAGTCAGCGCGATGGTGTACGTCATGACTCCCGGCCATGAGCTGGGAAGGCCTTCCGGCTACTACTACGCTACGATTGAATAAGGCTATCACGACTGCGGATTTGATACCAGGATTCTCGAACAGGCCCGCGAACACAGCGAGGAACTCGCAGCGCAGGAGCAGGGCAGCTCGCCTGCTTTCCGGCTGTGGTGAAGGAGGAAAATGTTTTGAAAATCAATGCACAGATGCAGCACAAACCCGGTGCTTTCGACTTTGATGATTGCTACATCGAACGGGTAGTCGAGGTTTCCAAAGTGGATTTTTTTGCGATGTCACGGTGCCCGCTGGGGACGCACTCGGTTATCCGGCAGAACAAGGACGCGATGGGGCACGATGAAAAGGGGATTCACTGCCTGCTGGTTCTGGGTGAAGGCGGTCGCGACGGCATCCTTATGGACTCGGAAGGGTACGATTATTGTCGGCTTGCGGCATACATTCCCGAAGCCCGCACCATCGTGGAAGCCACGCCGGAGCTGTCGATCACGCGGAACGCGCCTGTGAGTGAGCCGGAGCAAAGCGCGTCTCCCGCCATGAATTTGTGAAAAGAGGTGACGATTTATGGCAGCTCCGGCAGCGATTCTGGCGAAGGCTGCGGCACTCGCGCTGACCGACGAAAATACCCGAAAAGGTATCGGCTGGTGTATTGTTGCAATCCTGTCGCCGATCATTGTACTGCTTGCACTCCTCTGTTCTGTGGCTGCTGGCACGGCGGAGCATAATGTTTCAGCGGCGGAATTCTGCTTCAGCAGCATCGCACTTCCCGATGATTTACCGGAGGAATACAAAGCATCCATCGAAAATATGCGTGCGCATTTCGCCGAGCTGGACACCCTGCTGGAGGACATTGGCGACCGCACCGAGGGTGACGAAAGCCTTGACGAAATCCGGGTCAAGGCGACTTTTTATGCCTTGTTTTTCGGAGCAGAGGAGCCTGCGCCATTCGATGCGGATATCTATCAGAAATTTGTGGACTGCTTCGCGACCTTCACGGAAACGGCAGGGACGGTCACCGAAACGGATGCAGACGGCAACGAGGTAGAAGTCGAGGGTACGATTATGGCGGCAACGCCTATCTCGGATTTGGACGAGGTCTATCAGAAAATCGGCGAAGCTCTCGGGACGGAGGTGACCGCCGAGCAAAAGGCCAATGCTGAAAGCGTCTACAGCCTGATAAAATACGGTGCGCCCAGCGGCGACGAGAGCTGGGAAACCGGCGATAATGCGCCATACGTCGGGGCGGATGGTTTCTGTTCTCCGGTCGGCGCGAACTGGCGCAGTATCGTATCCTCAGAATTTGGCTATCGCATCGACCCGATCAGCGGCCAGTCTGACGGTCACAGCGGAATGGATTTGGCGGTGCCGCAGGGGACGCCTGTCCGCGCGGCGCTGCCCGGGACGGTGATCGTCGCAGGCTATGAGGCCACCTATGGCAACTACATCATGATCGAGCACGCGAACAATTTGCGGACCGTGTATGCGCACTGCTCCCAGCTGACCGCCCGTACTGGTCAGGAAGTCCAGGCTGGAACCGTGGTTGCCTTGTCAGGCGCGACCGGCCGAGTGACCGGCCCACACCTCCATTTTGAGGTGCGGGTCAACAACCAGAGGACGAACCCACGCTATTATTTACCCTAATTTTCAGGAGGTGGATGCACAATTATGAATGACAAGATGGCTGCCCTTACAGGCGAGCGGATCGGCAGCATCCTGCCCCGGCTGGCAGAGCTGGAAGAATCGGAAGACGCTGTCCTCGTCCATGAACAGAGGGATTCGGAATCCGTTGTGATTTGTCCGGCAGACTTGCTGAAGCTGACCGATACTGGTCGGGAGATTTATTCTGACCTTCTGAACGCGCAGGTCAAAGAAATCCGCAGCGCCGATTATGGCCTTGAGATCGTAATCTGTGGTGTGGAGCCGGAGGAAATGGAGCGTTTCTGCGAAGACTTCGCAGCCTTTGAGGAAGCGGAGGAACTCATGGGGCCGACGATGTGAGTTGGCTCCAACGGCTAAAAATTTGGAGGTGCAAGATGAAAAAAGCAACTATTACCGTACAGTTTGAGCAGGAAAAGCTGCGGGCGCTTGAGTTCTACATCAGCAAGAAGGACTCTACGCTCGAAGCGGAGCTGGACGATTTCATGGGGAAGCTGTACGAAAAATACGTCCCCACCCAGACCCGCGAGTACATCGAAAGCATGGCGGACCGCGACGAATGCCCGCCACGCCAGCAGCGCCCGCGTCAGGTACGCCCGACCCGTCCGGCTTCCGCAGGCGACACGTCGGGAATCGGAGCAGAAAGCTGATGAGCGGAGATGTCCAACTGGAGCTATGGCTCCACGAATATAAAATGGAAGCATTGTCTGCTGTGCTGGAGCAGCAAGGTACCAGTGTAGAGAAGCAAATGCAGGAGATGCTCGTGCAGCTCTACGCAGAGAACGTCCCGCAGGAAGTGCAGCGGGGTATCCGTCAGCGCATCGATGACGAGTATGCCGCGGAGCTGGCTGAACGTGAAGCGGCAAGGAAATACAGTGCGTTTCAGGTGCGGGAAAGCGGGACAGACCGATTCTATCAGCTGGATCAGGGCGAGGGTTTCCTGGATGTTGGCAGATTCCTGCGCCGGTATTCCCAGCCGGATCGGGAGCTGACAGCAGCGTCCTTTGAAAAATCGTTCGCTGATCTGAAACCGATCACCGCCGAGCAGTACGAACTTCTCGCGGTACGTCGGATGGGAGATCCGGGCAAAGTCACGGGGGTGTTCCGGCTGGACTTTGACGAAATGACAGCCGCTGCACTCGATCCCGCAGAAGGTTGGAAAGCCTACTCGATAAAGGACGTATCCACGGCGGTCTATCACGCTTACCGAAAAAGTGGGCTTGCCTCGGAACGATACGAAGCCCGATTCGAGGAAAGGCTGGTTGGAAGGCAGCTCGATTTGGCGGCGTTTGAGCAGGCGGTTCCTGAGATAGATGCATTGGAGCACGACTCCGAGCAAGGCCCGATGCTTTCGCTCTGATGGAATCGTGCGAAAACGCCCAAACGCCCTTGCCGCGTGGCTCTCGAACGGGTTCGGCGATGTTGCCGCACGTCGCGCCTTGTGTCGCGTTTTTGCGGCGAGGGTGGCATCCCTGCCCCAGCAGGCAGGGAAAACGGCTGCCCGGGGCTTTGTGGGGAAATGTGCCGGAGGGCGGGAGCCGCGATTTTGGTTGCGTAGGGGAGGGTCGATTTTGGTGCGGGATAAAGCGGTGACATCACCGCGAGTCACACCGTCCCGCAACGCGGGTCGGGGATTGCGAAAAGGAAACGTTTTGTGGATTTTACGCGGGGTTTCGGAGATTTTCGCGTGGCATCACTTTTGAGGGTGCGTTGCCACCTGTGACATCACGAATGCCTAAATTCCCCGTCGTTCTCGGGAAATTCGCGGCATCACTCATGACATCATGCGAAGAAATGGAGGAAAAAACGTGGCTGATGAGAAAGTTCGGTTTCAAATGCGGATTTCGCCGGAAACCGATCGGAAAGTTACGGCAGCGATGAAGCTTACCAACAGCCAGAGCAAGAACGAGTTCGTGGAGAACGCGCTTATTTTCTACTGCGGATATTTGTCCGCAAAGAATAGCAGTGATTTTTTGCCGCCTGCATCGGTTTCTGCTATGCGCGGAACCGTGCAGGACAGTGAAAACCGTATTGCTCGGCTGCTGTTCAAAATGGCTGTCGAAATGTCAATGATGATGAACGTGCTTGCGGTTGGGATGGAGATAAACGCTGCTGATCTTGACCGGCTGCGCGGTCAGTGCGTTCGCGACGTGAAAAAATCGAACGGCAATATCACGTTTAAGGACGCAGTTGAGTTCCAGAACGGCAGATAAGGTTGTGAAACTTCATGCCGAGGTTGATTTTTAAGTGTCCGTACATTAAAGGCAAGTCGAAGCGTGCTCCGGCACACCTTAAAAATATGGTCAACTACATTGCCACCCGCGACGGCGCAGAACGTATTGATTCCGGAAACAAAAACTTGCCTGCAACAGAAAATCAGAAAGGACTGATCGAACAGCTCACGAGGGAGTTTCCATTAAGTCGCGCACTGTTCGAATATCAGGATTTTGTGCAGAATCCGACGCAAGGCAACGCTTCGGAGTTTATCACGCGTGCGCTGGAGGATAATCTTAACCAGATTGCGAAGCGTGAAAATTATCTGGAATACATTGCGAAGCGTCCCCGCGCGGTTCGGATGGGAGCGCACGGCCTGTTTAACGGTTCCGAGGATTTGATTGTACTGTCACAGGTTGCCGAAGAAATTGCCCAGCACCCCGGAAACGTTTGGCTGCCAATCATCTCCCTGCGCCGCGAAGATGCGGAGCGGCTCGGCTATGATAATGCGGAGAACTGGCGGTCGCTTTTGTCCTCGAATGCGATGGAGATTGCAAAAGCAATGAAAATTCCGTGGGAGGACTTCCGTTGGTACGCTGCGTTTCACGATGAGGGCAATCACCCACATGTCCATATGGTCTGCTACTCAGCCGATCCGTCCAAAGGTTTTCTTACCGGCAAGGGAATTGAAAACATTAAATCCATGCTGGCAAAGCAGATTTTTCGCCAGGAACTGACCGAAATTTATTCGCACCAAACTGAGCGCCGCGACAATCTGACTCGTTCCGCGAGCGAGGTTTTGCATCAACTGGCTTCTCAAATGCAGAGTGGTACGCTCGACAACGAGCGTATCGAGCAGCTGATAAGGCATCTGTCGGAAAAGCTGAAAACGACTTCTGGAAAGAAAAACTACGACTATTTGAAAGCACCGCTAAAAGCTGTCGTGGATGAGATTGTTGACGAGCTATGCAAAGACCCTCGCATTGCAGAAGCCTATAGCTTGTGGTATGAGCTTCGCGAAGATGTGCTGAAAACGTACAAAGACACCATGCCGGATCGTATCCCGTTATCACAGCAGAAGGAATTCAAACGCGTCAAAAATATTGTGATTGAGGAAGCCGTGCGCATGAGCGCAGACCCGCAGCAGGCATTTGAAAGTGTTCGAAATCCAGAATCACAGGTGCGTCAGCCCGCTTCAATTGCTCAAGCGGCAACGCGCTTGCTGCACCACATGGGCAATATTTTCCGCGACCAGCAGCCGCCAACGGATGGCGCTCTTCGCGTTTCGGTGGACAGCAAACTGCGTCAGAAAATCCGTGAGAAGAAAATGGCGCTCGGCCATAAGGCCGACGACCACGAGAACTCTATGAATATGTAATTGAGAATCGGAGGGATAACGTGAGCAATGTAATGAACGAGCAGTTTCGGCAGAAAATCGAAAACTGTTATGGCGATTATTATAACCAGTGGATGCAGCTTTCCGCGACAGAACTGATTCAGAAAACAGAAGAAATTGCGGCAGTCCAGCTGATGGCAAAGGAGCTTCCGCAGCAGGCTTCCGATGAGCAGGCCGAATCTCTTTTGCAATTCAAAAATCCATTAGAGGTGGTCAGCGATGGCTGGCTTTCTGAAAACAGTTCTGATGTCTCGGTAATTGATGAGGCCCTCGACCACGTTTTGTGGCGGCTGATCGATACTGGAGACGCAGAGGAATTGTATGAAATGGAAACGCCGGAAAGTGATGGATTGCAAATGAGTTAAGGCTCAGTGACCTCGGCACTTTCTACAGTCTTTGATTCCTTCGCGGATTTTAATTCCTTGATTCTTTTGGCATCCACAAAATGTGTCGAGTACCATTTTTCAACTTCCGGATTGCGACTTTTGCTGAATCGCAGTTGAATCACTGGTTTACGGCCCTGACCGTTTTTCTTTTTCACGCCCCACTGCTTATAACAGCAAAAAGAAGGCTTTAGACCATTGCTTTTCGCGTAAACACGCATTTGGTGCATGATAAAGGAAAGCTTATGAAGGTTGATATGGCAGACGCTTTCCAGATAAGGAATTCGCCCAAATCGCCAGTCTTCGTATTCACTTTTTGAAAGGACACCGATCTCCATCAGTACGTCTACGGGTGCGGCGTAGCCGCGTCTCCGACATTGGCAGTACATTGCAGAACGTACCTTTTTTGTCAATTCGATATTGTTCACACATCGCCCCTCCTGCCTGTCTTAAATCCATGAAACTCTGTATTTATTATCGCAGATGATTGATTGCAATGCAAGACCCGGTTAACAAAGGAGTGTGATAAAATGCCGTACACCCATTTTACGGAAGAGCAGAAGCAGCGAGCAAGCAGTGTGGATTTGGTTGAATTTTTGCGGCGACAGGGAGAAAAACTGCTTCCCTCTGGTCGAGAAAAACGCCTTGCCAGTGATCACAGCATTACCATTAACGGAAACCGTTGGTATGATCATTCTGCGCAGCAAGGCGGCGGTCCAATTTCGTTCGTGCAAAAATTTTATGGCGTAGGTTACGCGGAAGCCGTAACCCGTTTGCTTGACGGTGAACAGGGTGAAACCTATCAACCGGTGAAGCAGCAGGCTCGTGAGCCGCTCAAATCGTTGCAGCCATTTATACTGCCCGATGCGAATCCAGATATGCAGCGGGTATTTGCGTACCTGACTAAAAAACGCTTAGCTGGAAGTAAGGTCGTAAATACTTTTGTGGATTCTGGATTGCTCTACGAGAGCTGTGAAAAATTCAATAATATGGAGCAACATAACGCCGTGTTCGTCGGGAAGGATGAACACGGCGTTGCCCGTCATGCGCACAAACGTGGTCTGGGAGATCAGCCGTTTAAGCGCAACGTGATCGGCAGTGATGCGCGGTGCAGTTTCCACCACATTGGAACCAGCAGACGGCTTTATGTTTTTGAAGCGCCGATTGATTTGATGTCCTTTGTGACGTTATATCAGAAGGATTGGCAGAAACATAGCTATGTTGCTCTTTGCGGTACAAGTGAACACGCCATGCTCTGGATGCTGGAGCAGAATCCAAAGTTGCAGCGCGTTGCGCTCTGTCTCGATCATGATCCGGCAGGCATTACCGCAGTCGGACGGCTCCGGGAAATCCTTCGAGAAAAAGGATATCATGACGTAGTCGCAGGGCTGCCGTCCTGCAAGGATTGGAATGCGGAATTGTTTGCGGCCTGCAATTTCTCCGCCGAGCCAGCGGAGGAGCACCCGCAGATGATTCTTGCGCCGTCAGTCTGTGAGCGAATTGCGGTGCTTACAGATAAAGCAAATCCAAAGTACGCAGCGCAAAAAATTCCATCGCTGCTGCAAGGATTTTCGCGTGATTTGCAATACGGAAACCTTGACCGCGCAATGGAACGTATGGAAGCCGCTGCGGCGTTTGCATTGTCTGTGGCTCTGCGGGAGCGCCGTCAGCTTTGTGAGCCGGTGGACGAAACTCAGATTGCAGCGTTTTTGCAGGCTGAAATTTGGCCGAATCGTAACCAAACAGCATTAAAAAGTCGTGCAGACGAGCTTATGTCAGAGTTTCAAGCGGTGATAGCAAAAACTTCTGCGCAGGGCATTCGCACCAAGCCGGAGAAGGAAGCGATTGCTTATGCGTGGCTGCATCTGGCGGCATCCTGTGCGAAAGCGGTTGTGAAATACGAAACCGATTTACAGCAGCAGCCGCAGCAACAACAAATTGAAATGGGGGTGAGCATGTGTTAATGTTGATTCTATCGGCGGGACTTATGATTCTTGTGATTGGCGGACTTGCGTTCTGTTCGGAGCATTACGCGCTGGACAACATCAAGCCAAAAACCGTAGGTGACGGCCAGCATGGAACCGCACGATGGGCTACGAAAAAGGAAATTCAGCGTACTTATACACGCGTCCGCTTCCAGCCTGCTTTATGGCGGCAAGGCAAAAACTTACCGAAAAAGCAAGGCTTGATTTTAGGCTGCGAAGGGCCAAAGAATAAAGTGACTGCGTTAGTCGATACCGATGATATCCACGCTATGGTGACTGCTGCAAGCGGAGCCAGAAAAACCGCGTTCTTTTTGTATCCCAACATCGAATATGCGCTCGCATCGGGAATGTCTTTTCTTTGTACCGATACAAAAGGCGACCTGTTCCGCAACTACGCAGGCATCGCGAAAGATTGCTATGGATACCAAATTGCGGTACTTGATTTGCGAAATCCAACACGCTCGGATGGCATGAATCTGGTGAACCGCTACATGGATATCTATAAGGCCGAACCGGACAATCTTCCTGCAAAAGCAAAGGCAGAAAAGTACGCAAAAATTCTTGCGAAAACGCTGATTAATACCAGTGGGGGAGATTCTGCGCAATATGGTCAAAACGCATATTTTTATGATAGTGCAGAAGGCTTGCTGACTGCCATGCTGATGCTGGTAGCGGAGTATCTTCCGACCGAAGACGAGGACGGAAATCCAATCGAACAGCGGCACATTGTTTCGGTGTTCAAGCTGGTGCAGGAGCTTCTTGCGCCGTCGCAGGTCAAAGGAAAAAACCAGTTTCAGCTGCTCCTAGAAAAGCTGCCGCCTGACCACAAAGCAAAGTGGTTTGCAGGTTCCGCGCTGAATACGGCAGAACAGGCAATGGCCTCTGTTATCTCAACTGTTTTATCACGATTAAACGCGTTTTTAGACAGTGAAATGGAGCAGATCCTATGCTTTGATACTGCTATAGACGCAGAAAAGTTTTGTAAAGAAAAGTCTGCAATATTTATTGTTTTGCCAGAAGAAGATCAGGCGAAATACTTCATGGTTTCTCTGATTATTCAAAATCTTTACCATGAGATTTTGACAGTTTCGGATGAGTATGGTGGAAGACTTCCAAACCGTGCTGTGTTCTTCGCAGACGAGCTTGGTACCTGTCCGCCGATTCAATCTCTTGAGCTGATGTTTTCAGCGTCCCGTTCTCGCGGTTTAATGCTCGTACCAATTGTGCAAAGCATTACCGGTCAGCTTCAAAAAAATTATGGCAAAGAAGGCTCTGAAATAATTGTGGATAATTGTGCGGTCAATATTTTCGGTGGATTCGCACCTGCGTCACAAACTGCAATCGAATTATCGAAGGCACTCGGCAGCCGCACCGTTATGAGCGGCTCCATAAGTAAGGGGAAGAACGATCCGACGCAATCACTGCAAATGATAGAGCGTCCGCTTATGACTCCGGATGAATTAAAAACGATGCCCAAAGGGAGCTTCGTAATCATGAAGACGGGCGTACATCCGATGCAGGTACAGCTGCGTCTGTTTCTCGATTGGGGTATCCGCTTCAAAAAGCCGTATGAGGTTCCAGAGAAGGCACAGCGTAAAGTCGCTTACGCCAACAAGGACGAGCTTGAAAAAGCCATTCTGAAGAAGCACCCAGCTCCCGCGACAAGCCGTCCAGAGCGGCCCCAGTCGCCGCTTCGCGAGGAACGCGCTCCTTTGCTGCGTAGGCCGATGTTCCGAGAAAGGCCGGGTGATGATCGATAGACTATTACAATTCTATCCACAATTCCGGGTTGGGACATCGAGCGGTTACAGTCTACCGCTGTCTGCAAGATCACGCGGATGCGGAAAAGCGCTGTTGGCTTGCAATGGGAACTATCGCCGCGGAACTGCACCTTTCCCGCGCAACCGTTAAACGCGCGATTGACGATCTGTGCCGGGAAGGTTTTATCCGCAGAGAACAGCGCTGGCGCGAAAACGGTAGTTTTTCGTCTAACCTGTACCACATTCTGTAACCGTAAAGCAGACCGCTCTCCGCTAGGAGGGCGGTCTGCCGCGCTTCTGACTCATGGGCGGGTTCACTGTGACCTATCCAGAGGATACACTGTATAAAGCACAAAAAAGCAGAAAAAGAGATAGAAGGTGGAAGATTACGAAATGGCATGATCTGTTTGTCTTAAAGGATTCCAGATATTGTATATTGTAAGCGCCAACTGACTTTTTAACAACCTTGCTTTCGGGATTGGCTGTGCGTCAGGCTCCCGGGTGTTGATAAAAAGACGCGCTTAAAAAATATGCGATACCAGGCGGGCGCAGTATCTGTTCTGTTGCGGCAGGCAGTATCATGCCGCCGCGAGAACAGACTCATGCAGTTTTTTTACAACCGACACAATCATCGGTAATTGAATGCCAAATATCTCATTCAGATCATAATTGTTGAATGGCTCCGTATTCACAAGGTCGGACAGTTCCACATCGCCGTTTTCCCTGACATAGTTGATGATTGTGCGGACAAATTCCTGCTGTCGGGAATTCAGCAGGTTCCCGTTCAGATACTCGCCGAATTTTTGATTGACGGCCTCCTGGCTCAACCCGATCAGGCTGCGGACAAATGCCGCCAAATTCCCAATATTCGTTGTTTCGGCATATTCCTGCTGGGTTCCCAGTTCGTGCCAAAGGATGCGCTCCAACTCCTGCAAATCATCGTTGGTGATTGGTTCAAGGTTATGAATCTTTTTGATAACGGGGCTGTCGCTGTTTTCCGCCAGGTAATCAATCACTTTTTCCCTGTAGTGCGTATATCTATCATGGTATCGTCCGGCTGATATTCCGCGTCATCTATCGTATCGGCAATATCAATATCGGATTGCTTCCTTCCTGAGCCAATCAGGAATTGCATCAAATCCCGGAGTTCTTTTCTCTTTTCTTCAATCTCCGGGACAGTGGGCGTATCCCAGAAAGCATCGCCCGTCAGTTCCTTCAGGCCGGAAGCTTTTTCAAGAACCAGCGGTATGGACGCTTTCTCTCTTAAAAGGTACTGCGCGGTCATCCGCACAGCCTTAATATGCCCGGACGCCCCGCCGATAGTCCCAGACTGAAGCAGCGCTTTTTCAATATGGTACATCCGGATGTCAAAAGCAACTGCTAAATGGCAGCCGCCAAGGCCGCTGTCCAGAAGAGGCGAAAGATGTTTTATTGCCTCCTTTACCATAACCGGGTAGAGTGCCAGCCATGTGGCCTTATCATTACTTGTCCACATACCGCATAGCTTCCCGTACCTGGATGCGGTTATCATGAGATTTTATCTGAATCACAGTATTTTGCAGTTCTGTTTTTGTCTGGCCGTAATACGCGTGAAACCAGTCATCCTCTTGATACTCTATGCGCTGCAGTTCATAAAGCATATCCAGTTTTACCTGAAACAGGCGCTGAGAAAGCGTAAGGGTTTCTTTTCCGTCCTTCTCTTCCGGGTGCAGGTCAAAGTATTCAAAATTCCCGCAGTAATCAAAAACAAGGAACCCCTTTTTATCCTTCCCATTGCCGTAGATATTCTCGCAAAGCCGGGTCCCCCTGCCGAGCATCTGCACAAACTTGATACGTGATCGGATTTGCTTGAAGAACACCAGGTTCAGGACTTCCGGGACGTCAACGCCGGTGTCCATCATATCAACGGAAACCGCGATTCGAAATTCTTTATTTGTCTTAAACTCTTCAACAAGGTTCTTCCCATGTTTTACGGAGTGGACAACAAGCTGGCAGGTTTTATCCGACGCTTTTCTGTACAATTTGTAGAAGCAATCCACAATCATACTCGCGTGTCTTTGATTGTAGGCAAAGATAATGGTCTTTCCTATTGTCTCCCCGCCGTCTACCCGGAGGCCCCACCGCATCAGCTCCTCCACCACACGGCGGCAGGTATCTTTGTTGAAAAGATAGCGGAATATTTCGTTGCCGGGGATGTTAAAATCCGGTGTTGGCGGATCCTCCTCAAAATACTCGTCAAACTGTTCCTTCTGTTCATCCGTCAGGCTATTATAGTCAATGCCGCAGGACATGATTTCAGACGTCCTGTTTTTTACGCGGTATCCCACCAGGTAATGCTCTTTCCTTGCATCATCCAGTGAGTAATCAAAGTTGGGAATCCCAACTTCACAATCGAAGGTTTTATAAGTGTTAGCGTCAATTTCGTTTTTCGGGGTGGCGGTCAGCCCTATCAAAAAGCTGTCAAAATACCTGAAAATCGTTCCGTAGCGGTTGAATATGCTGCGGTGGGCTTCATCAATGATAATCAGGTCAAAGCGCCCGGAAGAAAAACGTTTATCTTCATTATCAATATAATGAATCATGGTCTGATAAGTGCAGAACACGAGCCTTGCGCTGTAATCTTTTTTTCCGGATGCAGAAAGCTCGCAAACGCTCATCCTGTCCAGATATTTTGTGAAATCAACTTTCGCCTGATGGACCAGGGCTGTGCGGTCAGCAAGAAAGAGGACATTTTTCACCCAGTGGTTCCTGCTCAGGACGTCCACCAGCGAGATGGCCACGCGCGTCTTGCCGGTTCCTGTCGCCATGACCAGCAGGCCCCGGCGATGCTTTTCGTTCAGCCATTCGCAGATTTTGGTGATCGCGATTTTCTGATAGGGACGGTTCGTGATTTCATCGTTAATTGTCAGGTCGGTGATTGCGCCGCGCCCCCGGCGCTGGATCATCCGTTCCAGATCGTCTATCGAGTGGAACGCGATGACGTCCCTGTCCGGATATATCCCGTCTATAATTTTCATGCTGTATCCGTTTGTGTAATACATTACGGGCTTATAGCCGTAAACCCGTTCCATACATTCGGCGTAGAGGTAGACCTGATACCGGCCCTGTTCCGGAGAGACAGAGGTTTTTTTCGCTTCAACGATTGCCAGCGGTTTCCCGTCCCGGCCATAGAGGACATAATCGCAGTAACCAATCCCTGAGGAATTCGGCATGCCCTGCACCCTGATTTCGATTCCGGCCTTACCCGGCTGCGCAACATTTGCAGTTTCCAGGACGTCCCACCCGGCTTCCTCCAGATAGAGGTCAACATACAGCTTCCGGGTCGCCGCTTCGCTCATATACAGGGGCTTGTGGTAGGCGTGCTCTGTACCGGCTCCCTTGGCCGCAATCAGGCCGATCAGATAAGCAATGTTGTCCTGCGCCAGCTTCGCCTGGTTCCTGCGAACAATTTTGCCCTGCTTTGCGTTCATTCCGATCATGCGGACCTGGTGGAGCGCGGTCACGATATCAGCATCATTGATATAGAATGTGACGACCGTGCTGTCAATCAGTTGCAGCAGGGAAGCCTTTTTTGGCTTCTTGTTTTCAGTCTTATCGTAAATATAGCAGACAGCGTCCTCCAGCAGATTGAGGCAGGACAAGGCGCGCTCGGAATATGTCTGTGAAGAATCGATCTCATTCAGCTTAGACTTTAACTGATTAACTGTCATAGAAAGCACCTCCGTCATAAGTTAATTTATTGGAAGCTGATTTGAAGTAATTTATTGAATAAAGCAGTTGTCTGCATAAGTCCCGCTGTATGGCAACCCTCGATTTGTCGGTGGCTTCAACGAAAGCTGCGAATTGGGTCTGAAGGGGTAGGGGAGGCAATGCGATTTCAATATTTGATATTATCCCCTGATTGATTTTGTAGGTTCCATTGGTAGTTCTTGCACCACACTCAATTTGTTTGCGAATAAACGGACTTTTCCATGCGTGATAAAGGTACGGGAGACATATCTGTTGCTGGTCAACAGATGCTGCAATTACAGTGTCTGGGAAAACTAAATCACAATAATCCTTTGATGAATATACTCCAATCCCTACTAAATCTTTATTCCCATTCCCACGACACATATAAAAGTCTTGAGATGTTATCCGTTTTTCCTTTGGAGGTTCGATATCAAACAGCCCATTCTTCCACGAATTAGCATTAAAGATACCTTGGGTAATTGCAGACAGTGTGAGCACCTTTGCGGAATGAGTTCCTCTATTCGATGGCGAAAGGCCATTTCTCATATTGTGCATTATTGTATCAGCCGTCACCATCTTCCAAGAGGAGTCCCCAAACATCTCGGCAAATCGGGCTTTGATGAGGTTCTCAAGTTCCGTAAGCTGCTGTTGGCGAAGTGAAATGATTTTACTAACACCATCAAGCACCGCTGCTACTAAATCTTGCTCCGCCAATGAAGGCACATCAAACATCATTTGCTTCAATTGGTTCATTTTAATGCTCTTAAATGTGCTCCCAGAACTGTTTTTCGTCAAATATTCAATGGTTGTATGATTTTTGAAAAGATAATAGAAATACTTTTGACGAATAATTTCTGTGTTCAAGGTAAACGCAAATACAGACTCATTAATGTCCCAATCCTTCGGGTCATCGGTAATAATATACATATCGCCCAGGTGCCCAATGGAGCAGAACAAGACATCCCCCTTTTTTATTTGAGATCGTTTGTGAATGAGAGTTAATGCATCATCGTCTACAACATCAGTATTTTCATCTATTGCTAAAGCATTGTTATGAATGTTTTTTATTGTTATGTACTTATTTTCTCCTCGGCCAAGTTTGAAGTTATGCCGTGGATTCAGACCAGTTCGAGCGAAAAGCACGATATCATCGAAGGTTCTCCGAACCATCCTATCATCCCCCACAAATACAAATTGTTTATAATCTGAGCAGTTTTTTTAATTCGTCCATTTCATGCGAAATCTGCTCCTGTAACTCGTACAATCTGCCTACGATCTCGCTGGTGGGCGGGTATTCGACCGCCACATACGCCACCTTCTTATATTTGTTGATGGAGAGGTCATAGCCATTTTCCACGATTTCCTGTTTTGGCACAAGGAAACTCTGCTCTGTGCGTTCCCGCCCTGCCTCGCCGTCAAGATTGTGGAAACGGGCAATGATATCCGGGATATCGTTGTCGGCGATTTCGCTGCGTTTATCATCCAGGCTGAAGCCGTCGGCCTTCATATCGTAGAACCATACATTGCCTGTACCGCCTGTATCCGTCTTCTTAAAGATCAAAATGGCAGTGGATACCCCGGCGTAGGGCTTAAACACGCCGGACGGCATGGAAATCACCGCAATCAGCTGCTGATTCTCAACCAGTTCTTTCCGCAGCTCTTTATGCGCCCTGCTGCTGCCAAACAAAACGCCGTCAGGGACAATGGAGGCGCAGCGCCCGTTGCCGGCCCTGAGCATTTTGATAAACAGCGAGCAAAACAGGAGCTCGGTCTTTCTTGTCTTCGTCAGCGCAAGCAGATCCCTGCTGATGTCCTCCTGGAAGACACTGCCTGTAAATGGCGGGTTGGACATAATCAGCGTAAAAGCGTCACGCTCCGTGTTGTCCCCGGAAAGGGAATCCTGATAGGTGATATGAGGGTCTTCCACGCCATGCAGCATCATGTTCATAGCGCCGATCCGCAGCATGGATTGATCGGTATCAAAGCCGGAAAACAGCCCGGATTTGAAATACCCCAGGTTTTCCCGCTTCATCAAATCATTTTTCTGGTGCTCGCTGATATACGCCGCGCTTGAGAGCAGGAACCCGGCGCTGCCCGTAGCCGGATCGAGGATTTTGTCTTTCAGGGTGGGCCGCATCAGCTGGACCATCATGTTGATGATATGCCTTGGGGTGCGGAACTGGCCGTTCTCGCCCGCAGACGCAATTTTGCCAAGCAGGTACTCGTACACATCGCCCATGATGTCCTTGTTGTTCATGTCCATGGAATCAATGCCGTCCACGACTTTTGCCAGCACCTTGGCCGTGGGGATAAGAAAAACGGTATCCTTCATGTACCGGCTGAATGCGGTATCCTTCCCTTCGCCAATCGTTTTGATAAAGGGGAACACATAATCCCGGATATTTGCAAGCATTTCCCCCGGCTCAAAGTTGTGGAACACGTTCCAGCGGAGATTCCGGTACTCCGTTTCTATACGGGGCTTCTCGCTGATGACGCACACGCCATCCTGAAATACTTTATTTTTCAGAGGAACGCCAAGGACGTTCGCGTTTGCTTCGGCCTTGAGCTGGTTATCGTCCAGCAGTTTCATAAACATGAGATATGTAATCTGTTCCAGAACCGTGATGGGGCTTGTGATGCCTCCCGTCCAGATGGTATCCCAAATGGAATCCACTTTATTTTTCAATTCTCCTGTTATCACAGGTCAATCCTCCGTTTCGTCTGGCAGCAGCCCCATAATATCATCAAAAGCGCAGCCCAATATGCCGCCTGCAATTTCAAATATAGTATACCGTCCAGCGGGTTTCAATTCTGATTTAAAAATTTCAAACAGTTTTATTTGTCTTTCACCAGTTTCCAAGTTTCAAGCGACAAAGGGCGGTTCAAAAAGCAGTTTATATA
>CAJUJQ010000020.1 GCA_910586575.1 uncultured Clostridia bacterium
ATACTCTGATTGGCTCTTTGCGTGACAAACTGGCGGATGCTGTTTTTTCCCGTAACCCTGCCCACCGTCAGAAAAAGCTGGAAAGAATCATGACCGGGATTCAAAAGTCTGTTGTGCCAATCCGCGCTGATGACGGGAATACCCCGCGGTACGCGAATGCCAGAAAGGCTTCTCATCATCATCACAGCAAAAGACATAATTTGTGATAGGTTAAGTTGTGGATAGTGATTAAAAAATACTTACAACGTGATCCGAAAGGGAGAGCACACCGGAACAGCCCAAGGCTGTTCCAAGCCCGTCATACACATTCCAGTATATATAGAAAACGATGATTTCCTGCCAACGCTAAAGACGATTTTATTTTCCCATCCTGTATCTGCAAATAAGGCAAACTTAAAAGATATTCCAAGCTATATACAAAGGAACCACAAATATATTTTGTCTTGCAAGCAGATCCTGGCAAAACGCCGGCGTTTTCTATATAGCATAACCTTCGGTAAAATACAACAAAATACTGGACAAGGAAATCCATTTTGGTACATAAATCCCCATTTACGCGATTCTGAAAACCAAAAGTTAGACGAAATGTTTCGCTAACACGTTATTTTGACTTTTCTTTCAGAGGGCTGAAGTACAAAAAACACGATTTAGGCACTTGGTAAATTTCCATTTTCAAGAAACTGATTTACGAGTCCGCAGGCAGAAAAGAGTTGCATGACAGACAGGCTCCCTTTATAATGTAGACAGAGCAATTCACATAAGAGAGGAGCCTATGCCTATGATAACCCGGTACACCTGCGGAACCCCGGTTGAAACCTACGCCGTGACCGCTGATGTCCCCGAAGGGGGAGCGCTCCAGCATTTCTCGCTGGACAGCCGCGAACCATTCACCTTTTCCTGCCGCCTGGGTGCGGACGACCTGATTTTCGGCCTTGGCGAAACCATGCGCGGCATCAACAAGCGCGGTTTCCGCTACCTCAGTTTCAACTATGACGATCCCTATCACAAGGACGAAATGCCGTCTATGTACGGCTCCCACAATTTTTTTGTCGTGGACGGAGACCGCACCTTTGGCGCGTTCTTTGACACCCCGGCGAGGGTCGCGTTTGACATGGATTCCGCTGGGGACGGCACGGTTACCGTCAGCTGCGAAGCGCCCGGCCTGTGCCTGTACCTGATTGACGGCACAGACGCTTACAACGTGGTAAAGCAGTTCCTTGGCATCATCGGGCCGAGCTTCCTGCCGCCCCTTTGGGCGTTCGGCTACGGGCAAAGCCGCTGGGGCTACAAATCCGACAAAGAAATCCGGCGCGTTGCCGACAAGCACCGGGCGCTCGGCATCCCGCTCGACTATCTTTGCATGGATATCGACTACATGGACCGTTATATTGACTTTACGGTCAACGGACACCGCTTCCCCGCTATGACGCAATATGTGGAGGATATGAAAACAAAGGGGCTGCACCTTGTCCCCATCGTGGACGCCGGGATTAAAATTGAGCCGGGCAACCCGGTTTATGACGAGGGCATCCAAAAGGGGTATTTCTGCACCAACCGGGAGGGTGAAAACTTCCAGGCGGAGGTCTGGCCGGGCATGACCCATTTTCCGGACTTTTTGCGTGCGGAGGTGCGGGAGTGGTTCGGCGAACAGTACAAATTTTATACCGACCTGGGGCTGGACGGCTTCTGGAACGATATGAACGAGCCTGCCATCTTTTCCACCGAATACCGCGCGAAAACCGCCAAGCCCGACGCTGAACGCGGCGACCCTGTGCAGCCAGAACGGCACATTGCCGATTTCAAGGACTTTTTCCACCGGCTGGAGGATGGCACGCGGGTGAGCAATTATGAGGTACACAACATTTACGGCGGGCTGATGACCCGCGCTTCCGGCGAAGGGCTGGATCGGCTGCTCGACCGGCGGTACCTGCTGTTCTCGCGCTCCTCCTATATCGGGGCGCACCGCTACGGCGGCATCTGGACGGGGGACAACGCTTCCACCTGGCACATGCTGCGGCAGAATGTCTATCATATGCCGTCGCTGAATATGTGCGGCTTCCTGTTCAGCGGCGCGGATACCGGCGGGTTTGGCGGCAACGCGGGGCGCGAACTGCTGCTGCGGTGGCTTGCCGTGTCGGTGTTCACCCCGCTGATGCGCAACCACTCCGCCCTCGGCACGCGCAGGCAGGAATGCTACCGCTACCAGAACCCGGAAGATTTCAAAGCGGTGATTTCGCTGCGCTACCGCCTGCTTCCCTATTTATACTCCGAATTTATGAAGGCCGCGCTGCGGCAGGATATGTTCATCCTGCCGATGGCATTCGGCTTCCTCGGGGACGAAACGGCGCGCCGCATCGAGGACCAGCTGCTGGTCGGCGAAAGCATCATGATTGCGCCTGTGTTGGAAAAGGGCGCGATGGGGCGGAAGGTATACCTGCCCGAGCCGATGACCGAGGTGCGCTGGGACGGCGAGGAATTCCGCTGCACCGGCGCGGACGCCGGAACGCGGGAAATTACCGTCCCGCTGAACGAGGTTGTATTCTACATCCGAAAAGACTGCCTTGTGCCCGTCGCGAAAACCACCGCCGCCAGCACGGCGGAGCTTGACTTGTCCGACGTAGAGCTGCTCGGCACCGGCACGGCATACCGGCAGTACCTGGACGACGGATACACGAAGGACTGTTCCCTGGAACGCTGCACCGTCCTGCAGAAGGACCTCTGAACCTTCACATTTACGGAACTGACAGGAGGTCGTTTTTATGTCATTCTGGATTTTTATGCTGCTAAGCTGTCTCCTTGTCCCCGGCATGCTGCTGCTGTTTGGCTGGATGTTCCGGTCGCACGCGCCCAAAACCATCAACTACGCGTTCGGCTACCGCACCAAGCGTTCCATGAAAAACGAGGAGACCTGGCGGTTTGCGCAGGCCGAATTCGGGCGGCATTCGCTGCGCTGGGGGCTTGCCGAGCTGCCGGTTACCTTGCTTGTCATGGCGGCAATCTTTGGGCGCGATGAGGGCACCGTCGGCACGATAAGCAGCGCGCTGTGCTTTGTGCTGTGCGTCCCGCTGCTCATCATGATTTGGCAGGTCGAACGCGCGCTGAAAAAACATTTCGATGAAAATGGGAAGCGGAAGCTTCCCTGAACGCATCGTGTGAATCACGAGCAGAAATTGGAGGCGCCTTCCATGGCAGTGAAAATCATCCTCGCGCAGCTGCGCGCCCTGCAAAGCAGCGTTGAAAACCTGAAAAAAATCACGGAAACCGTCCAAAAGGCAGCGGCAGGCGGCGCACAGATGGTTGTTTTCCCGGAATACATGATGTCATACCCGGAGGAAAAA
The DNA here is from genome assembly GCA_910586575.1 of uncultured Clostridia bacterium. Classification (GTDB taxonomy): domain Bacteria; phylum Bacillota; class Clostridia; order Oscillospirales; family Butyricicoccaceae; genus QXXE01. The sequence continues at coordinate 3,339 of CAJUJQ010000020.1, forward strand.
GGCGGGAAAAGCGAACAGCAGCCCCTGTTCGGCGCGTTCGCAACGGCGCTGTGCGCGCTTGCGCAGACACACGGCGTGTGGCTGGTCTGCGGAATGACCGAACGCTCGGGCAAGCCGTATGGGTTGCCTTATAACACCATTTTAATCATCAGCGGCGCGGGCAATGTGGCGGCGGTGCACCGGAAAACCCATCTTTACGACGCGTTCCACTGGCAGGAATCGCGGGATTACTGCGCGGGCAGCACGCCGTTTTCCCCGGTACAGACGCCGTGGGGACGGATGGGGCTTGCATGCTGCTATGAGCTGCGCTTCCCCGAGGTGCTCACCCGGCAGGCATGTGATTTTTTCGTCGTCCCTGCCGGTTGGACGCGCGGGGAACATAAGGCGCTGCATTGGCGCACCCTGCTTGCGGCGCGCGCCATCGAAAACGGCGTACCGGTGCTGGGCTGCACCCAGACTTCACCAAAGGTCTTTACCGGGGGCAGCGCGGCGTTTGCGCCAACCGGGGAATGCCTGGGCGCGCTCGGCGAAGCGGAGGGCACGCTCGAATTACTGCTCGACCTCAGCCGGAACGACCCCACCACCCGCCGCAACCGCAGGCCAGAGCTTTACGGCACCTTCCATAAGCCCTTATAAGACTGCCACCGAATAGAACCGGCGCAGCCTGCGCATACTACCGCGTAAACCGAAAAAGGAGCTTTTCTATGGTCAATATTCAAAAATGCGCGGTGATAGGCGTTGGCTTTGTCGGGGCGACTTCGGCGTTCACGCTGGCGAACAGCGGCTTGTTTTCTGAACTGGTGTTAATTGATTACAACCGCAAGCGCGCGGAGGGCGAAGCCGCCGACATTAACCACGGCATTTCCTTTGCGCGGCCCTGCCTGGTACGGGCGGGCGATTACGACGACCTGCACGACTGCGGCCTGATTATCATTGCCGCCGGGGCAAACCAGAAGCCGGGCGAAACGCGGATTGCGCTGCTGGGGCGCAACCGTGATATCCTGCAATCCATCGTCGGCAAAATCTGCGAAGTCAATCAGGAGTGCATCCTGCTGATTCTGTCCAACCCGGTCGATATCCTCACCTATATGGCGCGCAAAATGGCAACCCTGCCGCCCGGTCATGTCATCGGCTCGGGTACGGTGCTGGACACGGCGCGGCTCAAATATCTGCTGGGACAGTATCTGGGCGTAGACAGCCGGAATGTACACGCTTTCATCATCGGCGAGCACGGGGACAGCGAGCTGGCGGTCTGGTCGTCCGCCAATGTTTCCGGCGTCGATCTGGACGGCTACTGCCAGGCGGCAGGCAAGGAGTATTCCTTCGCCGCGATGAACCGGATTTATGAAAACGTGCGCGACGCAGCGTATTCCATCATCGAGGGCAAGGGCGCGACGTATTACGCAATCGGCATGACCGTCCGCCGCATTGCCGAGGCGATTGTGCGGGATGAACACTCGGTGCTGCCGGTCACATCGCTTGTGACAGGGCATTACGGCGTAAGTGAGGTTTGCCTTGGCCTGCCGTCGGTAGTTGGGCGCAACGGCGTGGAGGCTGTGCTCGACCTGCCGCTGAACGAAGAGGAGCAGGCACAGCTGCTGTCCTCCGCAAAGAAGCTGCGCACGCTGTTGGACGAAATCGGGGAATAACTGCCGAAATACCGTAAAAAGCCTGCGAATGCAGGCGAAACGCGGTCAGCCGGGAAAGATTCCCCCCGCAATTTCGATAATATCAGGAAGCTGGATTTTGCGGCCCTCCGCCAATGTCAGGACCCCCGCGAATAAATCCAGCTTTTTGGCGTGCCCGGAAACGGTTTCATATTCCCCGCCGTCTTTTTTGCCGTCCGGGCGGAAAAACGTAACCTGTATTTCCGGCTGTCCGGGAAGCGCTTCCAGCAGCAGCGCAATCTGCGTATTCAGCCTTTCCTGCTGCCCCTCCGTCAATTCGGCCCTGGAGCCGGTCAGGCGCGCGGTTTCGCGGACGGCGTCGCCGTGCCCAGTCAGCGCGGCGAACGGGGAAAACTGCGCGGCGCGGTCCTGCATGGGCATGCGCGGGTGCTTTTCCGAGGTATGATGCGGCAGGCCGATGATATCCTGATACTGTGAAATATCAGGCTTTATGCCCGCCGATTTGTTTGTTCCGTTCAAGCGCTGTCGCCCCCTTTTGCAGATTGGTCCCCTTTACAATGGCATTCTTCCCGAACCGCTTCTGAATGCCCAGCATCGCCTTTTGCCGCTGCCGTTCCTTTTGCAGCGCGCGCTCCTCCCGCTCCCGCTGCTGCCGGAGCGCCGTGTAATCGGTGAACAGGTCGAGCTGCTCACAGGCGGCGGGCGGCTGCCAGCTCCCCTCCGGAATCAGGCGGTTCGCGGTCAGATAAATCCTGCGGATTAACAGGTCTTTGTCAATAATACGGTCATAAAGCGTTAAAACCGCCTGCATGATCCGCTTGGTGGAGGCGGTTGGCCGACCGAGGTTTTCCGTCCCGTGCGCATGCTTGGGCACCTTGCGCCCGTAGCGGTCGGTTTTGACCTCTCCCCGGTACTGCTTCCGGGCAGCGCCTTTCAGGTTGTCAATATCATAACCGATTGTGAGTACAATCTGGTCGGTGATAAGCTCCTTGTCCACCAAGTCCAGCGCAAGGGAATCCGCCATTTCCCTTACCACCATCCGGGTTTCCTCCCAGGTGTAAGGACGCTGCAACACCTGCCCGGAGCAGATGCTTTTCGTGCCGGGCTTGTACGCTTTGACATCGGCAATGGTGCAAGGCTCCCAGCCCCACGCGTGGTCAATCAGCAGCTCGGCGTTCACGCCAAACAGCCGGTACAGCAAATCCTCGTTATAATAATCGGCTGCCTTGCCGAGCGAGCACCGCGCGATATCGCCCATGGTGTACAGGCCGTTTTCCTCCAGCCTGCGCGAATAGCCCGGCCCGACACGCCAAAAATCGGTGAGGGGGCGGTGCGCCCAGAGCGTACGGCGGTACGACATTTCATCCAGCTCCGCAATACGGACGCCGTTTTCGTCCGGCTCGACGTGCTTCGCGACAATATCCATCGCAACCTTGCACAGATAAAGGTTTGTCCCAATCCCGGCGGCGGCAGTGATGCCGGTCGTCTCGCGCACATCCTGGATCATGCGCGCGGCAAGCCCGCGCGGCGTGCAGCCGTAGGTATGCAGGTAGCTCGTCACATCCATGAAAACCTCGTCAATCGAATAGACGTGAATGTCTTCCGGCGCGATATATTTTAGATAAATTTGGTATATTTTCGTACTCCAATCGATGTAATGCGCCATGCGCGGCGGCGCCACCACGTAGGAAACCGCCAGCGAAGGGTTGGCCTTCAATTCGTCGTCGAAGGGCGACTCCCCGGTGAGCTTCCGTTCGGGGGCTTCCCGCTCCCGCTGCCGGTTGACCTCGCGCACGCGCTGCACGACCTCAAACAGCCGCGCCCTGCCCGAAATCCCGTAGGCCTTCAGCGAAGGGGAGACCGCAAGGCAAATGGTTTTTTCCGTGCGGCTTTCGTCCGCTACCACAAGGTTCGTATTCATCGGGTCAAGCTGCCGCTCGACACATTCAACCGACGCGTAAAAGGATTTCAAATCGCAGGCAATATAAAAGCGTTCCGGCACCGTGGATCCCCTCCTTTCAGGTCTATTATACCACAAACCGGGGGGAATGTGACAAGCGGAAAATTTTTCGGGCAGGGCAAATACAAGGAAGCCCCGCCGCCCGGCCAGATTTCGCATATCCCGCGCCGGTTCCCCCAAAAAACGCCGATTCTACCGCTGGTCGATTGCTTTGCGCGGGTTTCCGGGTGTATGATAGAGGCATGGAGGTGTTTTCCGTGGAACAAATCAATATGGAGAAATTTGGCGCTTTCGTCGCGGTGCTGCGCAAAGAAAAAGGGCTGACCCAAAAGGAGCTTGGCGAGCTGCTGTTCGTCACCGACAAGACGGTCAGCAAATGGGAGCGCGGGCTGAGCCTGCCGAGCGTTTCCCTGCTGCTGCCGCTGTCCGAGGTGCTCGGCGTAACCGTGACCGAGCTGCTGCGGGGCGAACGGACACAGACCGAATCCCTGTCGGTTGCCGAGGTCGAGCAGCTGCTGACGCAGTCGCTTGCGCTTTCCTCCGGCGACCCGGAGCAGCGGCGGCGGCAGCGCCGGACATGGGTGAAAGCCTACGCGCTCTGCCTGATAGTGTCTGTGCTTGAAATCTTCGGGCTGCGGGCTGCGGGGTGCAGCTGGGAGCACATGAGCAGCAGCGTTTTTCTGGTAGTGCTGATGATGCTGATTTTTGCCGGGTGGTTCTGCTTCGCCGCGCCCGATACGCTGCCCGCTTACTATGACCAAAACCGCATCAGCTATTACACCGATGGCATTTTCAGGATTCATATGGCGGGAATGCGCTTCAATAACCGCAACTGGCCGCATATTGTCCGGGTTTGCCGCCGCTGTTGCCTGGGGACGGCGGTGCTGTTCCCGGCTGTTTATTTCCTCTTTGAGCTTGCCGGGCTGAACCGCCAGTTCCTGCCCTCGCTGGGGCTGACGCTGACAGGCTCCCTGGGAATTATCGCGCCGATTTACATGACCGGCAAAAAGTACGAATAACGCCCTCTGCCCTCCTTTTCTGGAAAGGAGGGCTTTTCGCTGTGCGCACATCGTTCCGTAATGCTGTCTATTTAACCATCATAATGCGCAAGCTGGGAAAAAACCTTTCCAAAACTGCACAAAAATTGCACATAAATAAATTGACAAATCTTCCAAAGTCAAGTATAATATTTTCAAAAGCCAAGTGCGGTATCCCTCCCGGCATTATGGGGACCGGTACGATACACAGCACTTTCGGAACTGCACGGGGATACCTGACCGCTTTGTTTTCCCCCGCGGTTCCCGAATCCGGTGATGGAAGATACACGGCAATGCCGTTCTGAGAAATGATGAAGGAGAAATGGTTCGTTCCGCGCCTTTTACAGCGTGGTGTCGGGAATTAAGGTTGCCCGCATGGGGGCGGCTTGTTTTCCCGTACCCCTGACGGCACGGGCTGGATCATTTTTTCTCTTTGCCGCTGGTCTGTCATGACGAGATACGAAAAAGGAGGGTAATATGTCGGAATTTATTCTGGAAATGAACCACATCGCCAAAAGCTTCCCCGGCGTCAAGGTACTCGACGATGTGACGCTTCAGATCCGGCCCGGCGAGGTGCACGCGCTGATGGGCGAAAACGGCGCGGGCAAGTCAACGCTCATGAAAATCCTCATGGGCATTTACACTGCGGACGCGGGCGAAGTTGTTTTCGCCGGGGAGCGGCTGGAGCTGAAAAGCCCCCGCGAAGCCATGGACAAGGGCATCGCGATGATCCACCAGGAGCTGAACCCCATCCTCGACATGCAGGTGTTTGAAAACATCTACCTTGGACGCAGCCTGCGCACTTCGCTCGGGCTGGTGGACAACCGCTCCATGATCCGCGAAACCGATGCGCTGCTCCGGCAGCTCGGCATCGATATCCCGGCGACCGCCTATATGCGCGACCTCAGCGTCGCACAGTGCCAGCTGATTGAAATCGTCAAGGCGATTTCGATTTCCGCAAAGGTCATTGTGATGGACGAGCCGACTTCCGCCATCACCGACAAGGAGGTTGACACGCTGTTCACCCAGATCCGCAGGCTGCGGTCCGAGGGCGTGGCTATCATTTACATATCCCACAAAATGGATGAAATTTTCCAGATTTGTGATACCATCACCGTCCTGCGGGACGGCAAGTTCATCGGCACGGACGCCGCCTCCAATATGACCAACGACCAGCTCATCCGCATGATGGTCGGCCGCGATATCACCGAGGTATTCCCCAAGGCCGACGCCGAAATCGGCGGGGTCATCCTGGAAGCGAAGGGCATCACGCTTGGGCGGCGCGTGCGGGACGTCAGCTTCAGCCTGCGGCGCGGCGAGGTGCTCGGCATTGCCGGGCTGGTCGGCGCGGGACGCTCCGAGCTGGTCGAAACCATCTTCGGCGTCCGCCGCAAGGACGCGGGCGAGGTCTTTATCAACGGGCAAAAGGTCGATATCCGCACGCCCAAGGACGCAATCGTCCACAAAATGGCTCTTATCACCGAGGACCGGAAGTTCACCGGGCTGAACCTCTCCGGCACCGTTGCCGAGAATATCACGCTGGTGCATCTGCCCCGGCTGTTCCGTAACGGGCTGATTGACCACCGTCTCGAAAAGCAGCTGTCCGACAAGTATATCGACGAGCTGTCAATTAAGACGCCCTCTTCCAGCCAGCTGGTGGGCAACCTTTCGGGCGGCAACCAGCAGAAGGTGGTATTGGCAAAGTGGCTGCTCAGCGAGCCGGAAATCATCATTTTGGATGAGCCGACGCGCGGCATTGACGTTGGCGCGAAGCGCGATATTTACCTTCTGATCGGCGACCTTGTCAGGCAGGGCAAGGCAGTCATTGTCATTTCCTCGGAAATCCCGGAGGTCATGGGCCTGTCCGACCGCATCCTCGTCATGGCGGAAGGCCGCCTCACCGGCGAGGTTGCGCGCCCCGATTTTTCCCAGGAAACCATTATGACCTATGCGGCTAAGTTTGGAGAGTGAGAGCTATGACCAAGAAAAAATTCAGCGCCGGCGCCTTCAAGGACCTCGGCCTTGTGATTGTATTCCTTCTGCTGGTGGCAGTGCTGGCGGTGGCCTCTGGCGGCACGTTTGTCAAAGGCTCCAATATCATCAACATTCTGAAACAGACGGCGGTCAACGGCATCCTTGCCATGGGCATGACCTTCGTCATTATCTCGAATGGCATCGACCTTTCGGTCGGCTCGACCGTCGGCCTGACCGGCGTCATCGCCTGCATGCTGGCGCACCCGATGGAAGCCGGTGCCGTCGAAGGCGCGGCGCAGTACCCTCTGCTCGTCCCGATTTTGGCGGCGCTTGTGGTCGGCGCGCTGGTCGGCCTGTTTAACGGCTTTGGCATCGCTTACGGCGGCATCCCGCCCTTTATCGTCACGCTTGGCTCGATGAGCATCGTGCGCGGGCTTGCGCTTGTCATTTCCAAAGGGTCCCCGGTTTACGACGTGACCAGCCGTTTTGAGGCAATCGCTTCCATTAAGCTGTTCGGCGGCTTCCCGATTCTCGCGCTGTATTTAATTATTGTGGTCGCAATCAGTGCGTTTGTCCTGCAAAAAACCGTCTTTGGGCGCAATGTTTACGCCATCGGCGGCAATGAAACAGCGGCGTCGGTTTCCGGACTGAACGTCAAGCGCCTGCGTGTGATTGTGTACACCATCGCCGGGACGCTGGCAGGGCTGTGCGGCCTGCTGGTCGCCTCGCGCACCATCACCGGCGCGCCTACCGCCGGGCAGAGCTACGAAATGGACGCCATCGCGGCAGCGGTTATCGGCGGCGTTTCGATGTCGGGCGGCGCGGGGAAATGGCACGGCGTTGTAATTGGCGCGCTGATGATTTCGGTGATTGCAAACGGCCTGGATATTATGCGCATTTCGTCCAACTATCAGCAGATTATTAAGGGCTTTATCATTATTTTCGCGGTATTGATGGATATCAGGGGCAAGGGGAAAAAGAATTGACCCTTTCCCGTTGATATACGGCAGCGCCGTGCCGTGCGGTGCGGTACTGTCAAAAAATTTTCAGGAGGAATTTGAAAATGAAGAAGAGAATCCTTGCTATGCTTCTGGCATCCCTGATGTGCCTGAGCCTGGCGGCCTGCGGCGGCGACAGCGCAGCAGACAACGGCTCCGCAAATGACACCCCGGCAGACACCGGCGCGGACGCGCCCGCTGAGGGCGACGGCGGCAGCGAAGGCGGCGCTTCCTACAAGATTGCGCTGCTGATGAGCCACCAGACGAACGCGTTCACGAACGCGGTTTCGGCGGGCGCGCGCGCCAAGGGCGAAGAGCTTGGCGTGGAAGTCGAAGTCTTTGACGGCAACCAGGACCAGGCGACCCAGAATTCCCAGCTTGAGCAGTGCCTGAACCAGGGCTATAACGGCATCCTGGTCGAGCCTGTCACCGTGGACGGCATTGCCCCGGCGGTCAAGGAAGCCAACGAGCAGGGCATCCCGGTGATGACCGTTGTACAGAAGATGACCCAGCAGGACTTGGCGGTTGCTTACCGCGGCGGCAACGACGCGAACGCGGGCCGTCTCCAGATGGAAAAGGCGGTCGAAATGCTGGGCGGCAAGGGCAATATCGCGCTGCTGTACGGCCCGATGGGTTCCGACGGCCAGCTGATCCGCAAGGAAGGCTATGACGCTGTGCTTGCGGACAACCCGGATGTGCAGGTTGTCTTTGAGGAGACCGCGAACTGGGTGACCGAGGAAGCGCTGAGCCTGGTGGAAACCTGGCTTTCCACCGGCACCGAGATTAACGCCATCGTTGCGCAGAACGACAGCATGGCGCTCGGCGCACAGAAGGCGATCGAGGACGCGGGCAAACAGGACGATATCCTGGTATTCGGCGTTGACGCGGTAGACGATGCAATCGCGGCGATCGCGGCAGGCCGCCTTGACGGCACGGTATCGCAGGATGCCTCCGGCCAGGGCGCGCTGGGCGTGGAAACCATGGTCAGCTACCTGAACGGCGAAGAGGTTGAGCCGGAAGCCTTCACTGAGTGCATCTGGATTGATTCCTCTAACGCTGCGGATTACCAGTAATCCATCATCCCGGCGGACATCGGGAAGCTGTTAAATAGCTGCATAAAAAGGACGGGCTGTATCCTTTCTTGGGGTACAGTCCGTCTTTTTATGATGTGCAATCGACAAGCGCGGGCAAATGATGTACAACCAGAGGAACACATCAAGGAAAACCGCATTTATGAACTCCATCCTGACATTCAAACAAATTGATGCCTATGGCAGGCATCTCCGGGACGAGGAGCGCGCCCCGGCAAATATCTGCATGGCCGCGGGTGTTCCGCGCGTGGCTGGGAGAGCGGGCGCTGACGCGGAAAACCGCTGTACAGTGGAAGGACGAGCTGCTGGAAGGTGGCCTGTCGCCCGCGACGTAAATGTAATGCTGTCGGCGCTGAACGGCCTGTGCAGCTTCCTCGGGATGCCGGAGCGCCGGGTGCGTTTCTTAAAGGTACAGCGGCGGGTATTCCGCGACGCGTCGCGGGAGCTGACGCAGGCGGAATACGCCCGACTGCTGGATACCGCCGCGCGGCAGAGGGGCAGGACTGGCCAGCCCTGCTGATGGAAAGCATCTGCGCAACTGGCGTCCGGGTATCCGGGGTGCGGTATCTGACCGTGGAAGCGGCGGCGGCAGGCCGCGCGACCGTGACCAACAAGGGCAAAACGCGGGAAATTCTGCTGCCCGCGAAGCTGTGCCGCAAGCTGCTGAAGCACGCCAAAAAGAAAGAACCGCCTCGGGCGCGGTATTCCGTGCCAAAGACGGTTCGGTGATGACGCGGTATCAAATTTGGAAGGTGTTAGTCGGGAAATTAGGACTTAAGACTATAAATGAGCGATGGAATGTGGTATAATAGGGGCAACAGAAGCAGGAAGGATGATAGAGATGGCACGGCAGGAACTTCAAGCAGCAATAGAGGAACTTAACGCATATCAAATAGAGCAAATCACCGCATATTCGCATCAGTCTGTCGATTCATGGGTAACGGTAATAGAAGATACGTTGTCACTCAGACCACTGGATAAAACTGCCAAGAAAATCGGAGTATGTCATGAAACCGCATTCAATATGCGCCACAAACGCCTTGCTTTTCTGGAAGCTATGATGGAATTGGAGGACAGTTTGGATGAACTGGTTGAGGCAGATGAAACCTATGCTGGTGATGCGGTATCTGCAACAGAATACACATTCCGTTGCAGCGACAGGAGAAAGGGCGAAATATTCAATGCGGCACTCGACAAAAAAACTGGATTTGACTGGAGAAAAATATGGCAGGCTGACTGTACTCACCCCGGCAGAAAACATCGGCAGGCGCACCGCGTGGCTCTGCCGATGCGAATGTGGCAAAGAAACTGTTGTTTTGACATCCCGGCTCCGCTCCGGGCACACCAAAAGCTGTGGCTGCGCTTTTCAGCACACAGTCCGGCCCGCATATTGTCGTCCATAGCCAATCCGAGAACGCTGAGATCGAAACAGTCGAAAATAGCCAAAACATGCGATTTCCCGTCTTTTGCTTTGATTTCTGTAATATCTGTAACGCATTTTTCCAGCGGCTTCTCCGCGAAAAAGTCCCGTTTTAACGGGTCATCCGACGTTCTGGCTTTCCAATCTTCCTTTGTGATGCTGTTGGGCCTGCGTTTCGGGCGATGGATCAGCCCCAGATGTTTCATGATCCGGTAAACCGTCCGTTCGCTGGGAATCGTAATCCCTTCCGGCTGCTTCAGGGTCAGTGCCTGGTACATCCGCCTGCGTCCATATGTATCATTGAATACATCCTCTTCGAGGATCTCCAGAATGGCATCCGCCAGGCCCTGGTACTTCCAGGGACGGTTTTGCCGGGTAAGATACTGATAATGCCCTTGTCGGCTTACTTCCAGAACTCGGCAACACATTGCAAGCTTCCCTTTTTCCACGCCGCCGGATCTCTTTTTCCTGTACCTTGACCTGCTTGCGCAGTACCGCCAGTTCCTCTGCCAAACGCATCGCTGGATCGGGTATATGCGTACCGGCGCCGAGGTCCAAACGCCCCTCCCGCACCGCCCTCATCCTCCCATACAGCGTATCTGTCGGAACCCAAAGTTCCTTCGCCGCCTTTCCCGCGCCGATCTCTCTGGCCAGCTTCACTGCCTGACCTTGTATTCTTTCTCATACTTCCTCTGATCCTTCGCCATTCCTGACACCTTCCTTTTCGTTGATTATACTTCTTTTCCGTGAGTAGAAGGTGTCAACTTTATTTATACAACATCGGCGTGCGCATTGACAATGTACAGCACAATACCGGGGGATATTACCAACACTATAAAAATCACGATAAATTGGTTCCCTGTGGGCTGCTGGACGCCGTCGGCTCGTATGGGTTGGAAACAGCCCGCCTGTAGGAAAAATACCGCGAAAGACAGACGATGCTGATTCCTCCGCAGTATTTTTCTGCTTACAATTTTGTAAGCCCCGTTCCAAGCGCCGCTGATTATGGTATAATAGCTACGAAAGGAGGCATGCCCCCATGCCACATCTCCTGCTGCTCGAGGACGATTCCAGCCTGATTGACGGCCTTGCCTACGCCCTGCCGAAAAACGGCTTTTCGCTCGATATCGCCCGCACCCTCGCCGATGCGCGCACACTGTTAAAATCACATACCTATGATTTGCTGCTGCTGGACGTGACCCTGCCGGACGGGACAGGCTTTTCCCTGTGCGAAGCCGTCCGCAGCGCTGGGGACCCGACGCCGATTATTTTCCTGACCGCCTCCGACGAGGAACCCAACGTTATTCGCGGTCTGGACAGCGGCGCGGACGACTATATTACCAAGCCGTTCCGCCTGGGTGAGCTTTGCTCGCGTATCCGCGCCCGCCTGCGCCGCGTACCCGGGGAGGGGCTGCTCTGTTCGGGCGCGCTTTCCATCGACCGTCTCGCGGGGCGCGCCCTGCTGCGCGGCAGGCCGCTCGACCTGACCGCCGCCGAATACCGCCTGCTTTGCTTCCTGGTCAGCCACAGCGGGCAGACGCTCTCCCGCGCCGCGATTTTAGACGCGCTCTGGGACGGCCAGGGCAGCTTTGTGGACGATAATACGCTGTCGGTCTATATCCGCCGCCTGCGCGAAAAGGTCGAGGACGACCCCTCCCACCCGGAACATCTGCGGACCATCCGCGGCCTGGGCTACCAGTGGAAGGAGGCACAGCCGTGAGCTTCCATCAAGACCGCCAGGCACAGCGGTTTTTCACGGTGACTGCCGCGCTTTGCGGCGCGGCCCTGCTGCTGGCTTGCGCATTGTCTGTGCTCTGCGCGGGAAGCCTGCACGCCGCCCTGTTGGAACGTGAACAATCGCTGGCTGCTTCCCTTTTGGAGCAGGGCGTATCCCCTACCGCGATCACCGCCGCGCTCCAATGTACCCGCCCCTCCCCCGCAGCCGAAGCCCTGCTCCTTCGGCTGGGGCGAAGCCCGCGCACACCCTTCTGGCTGCTGCCGTCGGTGCGCGCCCATGCCTGGCGGTTGCTGCTTGCGGCAGGCTTCGGCGCGGTGCTGCTGTCGGCCTGCCAGCTGGCGGCGGCACGTCGTTTCCTCTCCATGCGCGACCGGATGTATCGCGAAGCCGCCGGACGCATGCGCCGTTTTGCGGACGGTGATTTTACCTGCCGCCTGCCGCACGCGCAGGATGGGGCACTGTATCAGCTGTTTGCCGCCGCAGAGCAGCTTTCCACCGCCCTGCAATCGAAAATCAACGCCGAGCAGCGCTCCAAGGAATTCTTAAAAAACATGTTTTCCGACATCTCCCACCAGCTGAAAACCCCGCTCGCGGCACTGCAAATGTACGCGGAAATCATCACCGCCGAACCGGACAACGCGGAAACCGTTTCCGTCTTTACGGAAAAATCCCTGGCTTCCATCGCACGCATGGAAAGCCTGATTGGCACCCTGCTCAAAATTGCGCGCCTGGATGCGGGCAGCATTTCCTTTGCGCCGGAAACCATGCTGGCAGCCGATCTTGCCGCCAAGGCCGCCGCCGAGCTGCAAACCCGCGCCGCCCGCGAGGGCAAACGCCTCACCCTGACCGGCGACCGGGCGCTGACCCTTTGCTGTGACCCGGCGTGGACGGCGGAGGCGCTCGGCAACCTGATCAAAAACGCGCTCGACCACACCTCCCCCGGCGACGAAATCACCGTCCGCTGGGAGCAGTCGCCCGCCATGCTGTGCATCACGGTCGCGGACACCGGGGAGGGAATCGCCCCCGCCGATCTGCACCATATTTTCAAGCGGTTCTACCGCAGCCCTTCCGCCCAAAATGCACAGGGGACAGGGCTGGGGCTGCCGCTTGCGCGCGCGGTAATTGAGGGCCAGGGCGGTATGCTGTCGGTGCAGAGCGCGCCCCACCAAGGCGCGGCGTTCACCGCGGCGTTTCTGGTAAAGCCTCCCCTCGCGTAATCTCAGGAATACAATCATCCTGATAAAACAAACCTGTTCGGAAATCAGATGCCAAATGGTTTCCAACAAGTCTGTTTTTCGTTTCATCGAAAGGCAATCCGGTCCCCAAGCTCCTTTGAAATCAGCCCCAGAAGCTCCCAGGCGGCATCCCGCTCCTTCTTCTGCTCCGGCGTCAGCTTCCCGTAGCCGCATAACATCGGGTGCTGCCGTTCCGCTTCATCGTGCGCCGCCCCATAGCGCCAATTATAGAACACATAGAAGCGGAGCCATCGCATATAATCCAGCCTGCGGTAGGTTTCGTTCACGGCCTCTACCGCTTTTGTTTCACGATATTTCTGATACGCACGCTCCGCCGCGTACAGGGAAAGCCCCGTGATTTGTTCATCCTCCAAAAGGATACGGATTTTCATATGGAGATGGTCCGCTGCGACAATTTTGGACTGCCTGTGAAATTCGTCCAGATCCTTCCAGTCCAAGGTCGGATACGAAACCGATCGCCGGAAAATATCGTTAATCGCGATGGCCGCGCGGTTCAAATCGGTGCGCATGATGTTCCGCAGCGTGTAAATTTCCTCATACGTCCCGAAATAGGAAACCCCCGGCGCTTTCCGGTTATTACGCAGGTCGATTCGCCCCCGGGTTTTATAGAACCGGTTCAGCTTCCAGAAGATATTCCAGCCTGCCTGTACATCGTCCTCACAGATAATAATCCGGTCGGCCTTTTCCAGAACCTCCCGCTGCTCCCCCCAGAACCCATCATGGAAAATCAGGGAATCCCTGGTATTGGACTCCTCGTTGATGGAAAACACCTGCCCGAGCCGGTAATGCAGGGTAAGGAATTCCTTTGCGTCACCGAAAACATGGTACCGCACACATTGATCCACCGCAATGACATTGATGAGGATTGCCCGTTCCAGAATGCTCCATCCGTAGTTCCCGAAGCCGATGAGCACAATGGTTTTCTCCTTCCGGCACAGCGGCCTGGAAAGCCAATACTGCCGCGCGCAGCAGTCGTAGCAATGGAAAAAATTGATGTTTCCGGAAAGGCGCTCCTGCCCGTTCGTGGTGCGGGCGTACACCTCAACCGGCAGGCTGTGAACCTGCTTCGCGCGGCTGTTGACCCCGATATCGTTTTCCCGCATCAGGAAAACGCGGCATTTTGTACCGATATTTTTCTTGCGCGCCACGATGCCTGCAAGCGATGTATTCAGGAAGAAACAGGAATAATCCGGCGCTTCGCTGTGCTCGTCCCGTTTCTCCCCGAAAATGATGACCGCGTCCGGGTCCTCCCGGCAGATATCCGCCGCCAGGACATTGGCTTCCACCCCATAATCGGCGAAATAATACCAGTTCTTTTTGCGCTGGAAGCCCAGCAGGAAAAGGGGCATGACCTCACCGGTAAAAAACGAAATCGCCGCGCCGAGCAAGGTCACCGTAATGCCAGTGGCTAAAAGAAGGAACACAACCCCGACCGCATGTCCCAGCGGCGTGACCGGGACGACGTCGCCATATCCGACGGTGGTCAGCGTCACCAGCGAGTACCAGACAGCATCCCCGAACGTACAAATCGCGGCGCCCTCCTGCGCGGACTCCGAATAATAAAGGATCAGCAGCAGTATGAAATAAACCGCCGCCAGAACCCCAACAAAAGACAAATAAACCTTTTTTCTCATTTTCACGCGGTATGCATCCCCCTTTGCCGCATTTCCGGCAGTTGTTTCCAGTCCCGCCAAGCTTTGCGAAAACCTATTAAAAGTATATCAGACACTGCAAAAAAAATATAGAATCAGAAACCCACAAAAATTTCGCGCGGCAGTCAGCCGGACTTATGGAATCAAACGAAGGAGACAGCCGCAGGGCTGGACAAAATTACCGGATTTTGAAAAAAACAGTTCCGGCAGGGAAGGCGGCAATCCTGCGCGGCCCTTTGCATATCCTTCGGGAATGCCTCGGCGGGCAGCCACCCCCGCGGCGGCACACCGTCAGGCTGCGGAAGGCGTCCGTTTTTCATAATACAAATTGACGGGTAAGCGTCAGGAAAATACCCTTGCATAAATCAACCTGCCATGCTATCATGGAACCGCGAAAACAGCGTTCAAAAAAACACCGATGTTTCATCATCCAAAGGAGTGAAAGCATATGCAGATTGCGCTTGACAGCAAGGCGCTTTGTTACACCGGGAGAATCGACGACCGCGACCCCAAGCGCCCGGAATGGGTATTCCCGGCAACGTCCCTGCGCTTCCGGTTCCGTGGGACGCGCGCGGCGCTGTGGGTAACGAACCGGAACGTATACGACCAAAACACGCTGGGCGCGGTGATAGACGGCGTGCAAATGCGCTTCGACCTGAATGACAACGGGCAGACCGTGTTGCCGCTCGTATCCGAGGAAACCGAAAGCGAACATGACGTTTTGGTATTCAAACGGATGGACAGTTGCCACGAGGTCATTCTGGAGCGGCTGGAAATCTCCGGCGGGCTGCTCCCCGCCCCGGAACGCCCACGGCGCAGGATTGAGGTTTACGGCGATTCGGTGTCGGCGGGCGAGGTCAGCGAAGCGGTGCACTGCATCGGGCGGCTCGACCCGCCGAACAACGGGGAATTTTCCAACAGCTGGTACTCCTTCGGCTGGCTGACCGCGCGGAACCTGAACGCGGAATTCCACGACATCGCGCAGGGCGGCATCGCGCTGATGGACGGAACCGGCTGGTTCGGCGAGCCGAACGCCGTCGGCATGGAATCCGTATGGGACAAGGTGCATTATCATCCTTATCTGGGGCAGCCGTCCCGTTGGGATTTCTCCCGCTGGACGCCGCAGGCGGTCATTGTCGCGCTCGGGCAGAACGACAGCCACCCGGTGGACTACATGCCCATTGCCCCGGACGGTACCCACGCGCGGCGCTGGCAGGCGCATTATGAGCAGTTTTTAAAAGCCCTGCGTGGAGCCTACCCGGACGCGCATATCGTCTGCTGCACGACCATCCTGGAACACGCCCCGGAATGGGATGATTCCATTGAGCAGGTTTGCAAAGCAATGGGCGACCCCAAAACCACACAATACCGCTTCCGCCGGAACGGCAGGGGTACGCCGGGACACCTCCGCATCCCGGAGCATGAAGAGATGGCGGCGGAGCTGACCGCCTATCTCAAAAGCCTGCATATTGAAGGGTGGGACGAACCGTGGCACAACGACTGAAAGCCTGCATGAGACGCGCGGCGAAGCGCTGACGCTCGGCTTTTTCGGCGGCTCGGTTACACAGGACAGCCTCGCCTCCGCGCATGAAAAGTGCTACGCTTACCGGGTGTTTCGATGGTGGGCGCAGACCTTCCCAAACGCGGACTTCCGCTATATCAACGGCGGCATTGGCGGCACAAGTCCCCACTTCGGCGCGGCTTTGTATGGGCGCGGCAACCAGCGCCTACCAAATCGAGGGCGCGTATGCCGAGGACGGCAAGGGCCTAAACATCTGGGACGTTTACACCCATGAACCCGGGCATATTTACGGCGGGCACACCGGCGATACCGCCTGTGACCATTACCACCGGATGCCGGAGGATGTCGCGCTGATGAAGGAAGCCGGATTGAACGCCTACCGGTTTTCGGTTTCGTGGGCGCGGCTGCTGCCGGAGGGCGCCGGAAGGGTAAACGAAGCGGGCGTCGATTTTTACAACCGCCTGATTGACAGGCTTCTGGAAAACGGCCCGGATTGATTTCCTGGCGCGCTACCTGCGGGAGCGGAAACGGGCGGCAGCGGAAACCGACCTACTGCTCCATCCGGCCAGAAATCGAACTCGTTCTTGGGCTGGGTTTCGGCATGATTTACGTAGATTATCAGACGCAGCGGCGCATTTTGAGGGATTCCGCCGCCTGGTACCGGGAAACCATCCGCGCCAACGGCGAAAACCTGTAACCGCTCTCTCGAAACGAAACAAAAAAGCAGCACCCCTCCCGTTTATCGGAAAGGGTGCTGCTTTTTTGCGGTTTAAAGGCATCAAACAGGTCAAAAGCGGCTCAGCAGCTCCTCCACCTGCCCGCGCTCCGGCATGGAGCGGATCGCGCCTTTTTTCGTGGTCACGAGATAGGCGGCGGCATTGGCAAAGCGCAGCATGCCGGTCAGCACGTCCTCAGTCAAATCCGTCAGCCCGTGATCGAGCACGAAATTGATCATGCACGCGCAGAAGGTATCCCCCGCGCCGGTAGTCTCCACCGTGCCGCCCAGCTTGAACGCGGGCTGGAACACGCTGAGATCCTTCCAATGGGCATAGCTGCCGTCCGCGCCCGCAGTGACGCACAGCAAACGGATATCCGGGAAGCGCTCCCGCAGGATGGCAGCGCCCTTCACCAAATCGGTTGTCCCGGTCAGGAACTCTACCTCGTTATCCGCAATTTTTACAATATCGCACTGGGAAAGCCCCCATTCGATCTGCTCCTTTGCAAGCGCCTGGCTGCTCCACAGGGCGGGGCGCAAATTGGGGTCAAAGGAAACCAGAATCCCCTTTTGCCGTGCGGCGGAAACCGCCTGCTGTGTCGCGCCGCGTACCGGCTCATCGGTCAGCGAAAGGCTGCCAAAGTGGAAGCAGCGCGCATCCGGCATTTCGCCCAGCTCTTCCACGGAAAGCTGCACATCCGCGCAGCCGCGCCGATAAAAGGAAAATTCACGGTCGCCGTTCGGGGCGTTCTTCACGAATGCCAGCGTTGTGGGATAGATCTTGTCCATCGCCAGAAACGAGGTGCCAATCCCCAGCGAACCGACAATCTCCCGCAGCTGACGCCCGAACATATCGTCGCCAACCTTGCCGCAGAAGGCGCACGACCGCCCGAGCTTGTTCAGCATCGCCAGCACATTGCAGGGCGCTCCGCCCGGGTTGGCTTCAAACACCGGGTTCCCCTGCGCGCTCAGCCCGTTGTCCGTGAAATCAATCAGCAGCTCGCCAAGCGCCAGCACATCAAAGCTTTTTTTCTCCATTTATGATTCCTCGCTGTCGTCAAATCTCAATTCGTACTTTTCCACATCGACCAGTGCCGCGCCGCCGGCTTCAAAGGTAATCGCGTCCGCTTCCTGCGGGGTATAGATCACCGTGCTTGCCGCCTGTTCGCCGTCGTTAACGAAGATTTCCACGCTGTACCGGTCAAGCAGGATACGCATTTTCATCTCGCCGTCACGCGGGCGGACAAGGAAACTGCGGGTGTGGACAATGTCATGCGGCAGGCCGCTGCGGGTACGGTCGATTTTCAGCGTGCTCTGGCTGGGACGGTAGCGGATGATGGTTTCATGCTCGCCGTCCTTTGCCACGCGGACGCGGAACCAGCGGTAGCGCTCCTCCCCGGTGGGGCGAACGGTGACGGTCATGTCGAGCACGCGCCCCTGGATGCCGGGGAGGTTGACCTCCCCGCTGACCGGGATATTGCGGTGTATCACGCACTGCCCGCGCGCGCTTTCCAGCTCCCGTACCGGGTTCTGATAAAGCCTGCCGTCCCTGACCGACAGCTCACGGGGAATGGTCGTCTGCCCGAACCAGCGGCAGTGATACGGCTTTGCGCCCACCGTGCTCCAGTTCTGCATCCAGGCAATCATAATCCGCCGCCCGTCGGGAGTCAGGAGGGTCTGCGGCGCGTAGAAATCAAGGCCGTAGTCAATCGCCTGCACAAACTGCCGTGAGAAGCCCTTCTTTTGGGGAACATAATCACCAATCAAGCACACCGTGCCGTTGCCCGCGTGAAATTCCAGCCCGACCGGCGTCATTTCCTGCGGGCTGGTCAGCAGGACGTGCTTTCCGTCCAGCGGGAAGAAATCCGGGCATTCCCACATTTTGCCGTACTGGTTGCAGCATCGGTCAAGCGTGCGCACAAATTCCCACTTTTTACAGTCGCTGCTGCGGTACAGGAGGATTGCCCCGCTGCCGTCCGCCGTGCGGTTGCCGATAACGGCATAATAATTGCCGTCGTCCTCCCTCCAGAGCTTGGGATCGCGGAAATCGACTGTGCTGCCGTCCTGCGGCAAATCCTTGCCGTCCAGGACCGGGTTTTCCTCGGTTTTCTCGAAGTCCACCCCGTCGCCAACCGCGATACACTGGGTCTGGACGTCCTGAATGAACCCATCCGGGGTATGGCCGCGCTGCACGCCGGTATACATCAGCAGCTGCCGCCCGTCGGGCAGCTCGACCGCGCTGCCCGAAAAACAGCCCGCCCTGTCATAGTCCGCGTCCGGGGCAAGCGCCGCCGGGAGCCGCTCCCAGTGCAGGAAGTCCCTGGTTTTCACATGCCCCCAATGCATCGGCCCCCACTCGTTGGAGTATGGGTGATACTGGTAAAACAGGTGGTATTCCCCTTTATAAACGGAAAATCCGTTCGGGTCGTTCATCCAGCCGATGGTCGGGGTGACGTGGTAGGCGGGACGTTCGTTGTCCGGGATGTGCGGGCCGTACTGGTTCTCAAAATCCCTGGCATCCCGCAGCGCTTTGCTCATCATCATTGCTGTTCCTCCCAAAAAGCTTATCTGTGAAGGCGGGGGAGCCGCCCTTTCGCGTTGTGTTTACGCAACCGCCGCGTAGCGCTCGTACGCGTCCTTATAAACCTGAAGAATTTCATTCATGTGGTACTTTTCAACCAGCTCGGTTTTGTACGCTTCCCATTCCTCGTCGGTGGGGCCGCCGTCGCGGAGCCAGAGCGCTTCGCGCTCCTTGACGTAGCCTTCAAAGTCGGTGCGGTACTGGTCGAGAACGTCCAGTTCCTGCGAGGTAAAGACGCAGTCCACCGGATAGAAGGTCTTGTCATCCACGTAATTGAACCAGAAGTTTTCTAAGTCGTTCAGTCGCTCAAGCGCGCGGTCCTCCATGTGGAACACGCTGGTGTAATACTCGGAAAGGATGAGCTTCGGCCCCTGTACTTCATAGGTGCTCTTCAGCTCGCCAAGGGATTTGTTGTACTGCGCGCGCGCTTCATCGTCGGTCAGGGTGACATACATCCCGTCCTTGTCCTTTTCTTCCCTGAAGTAAACGCCAATCGGGCCATACTGGAGCTGCATCACGGTTTCCCCGTCGTACCACTGGTCGTAGAACTTCAGCAAATTGATGGGGCTTTTGCAGTCCCTGGTAATGCAAAGCTGTCCGGAGGAGACGGCGGAGCCTGCCGATTTCAGGGTGACGGTGCACTTGCCGTCGGGGCCTTTCAGCGGGGGCAGGTATACATAATCCTCCGCGTGGGTGCTCATCAGCTCGTTGATTTCCCACCAGGTGGCAACGCCGACGTAACCCTGTGCGCACTTGGCAAGGTACTGGTTCGCGTCGTGGCTGAATACCTCGATGTCAATCAGGCCGTCCTCGTACCAATCGTGGTAATAGGTGACCGCGTCGCGGTACTCGTCGCTCACCGAATCGAACACGACCTCTTTGTCCTTGGTCAGCCGCAAATCCATGCAGACATCGCTCCAGTTGGTCAGGCCGAAGGGCGCGTAGAAGATGTTCTGCCCCCAGCACCATTCGTCAAAGCCAAAGGACATCGGGATGGTATTTCCGGGGTCAGCGCCGTAGATTTTGTGCGCCATGTCGTTATCCTTGAATGCTTGTAGCGCGGTTTTCAGCTCCTCTACCGTCTCGGGCACCGGTAACCCAAGGTCGTCCAGCCACTTCTTGTTAATCATGGAAAACTGCTGGATGGAGTGGATGGAATAATCCTCCTCCGCGCCGGTCGCGGCGGTGCCCATCATTTCAGCGGCTGGCAGGCCGTAAATCATGCCGTCCGCCTGGGTGATGGCGGCGCGGATTCTGGGGTTTTCGTCCAGGATCGCGCACAGGTTCGGCATGATATCGGGGGTAAGGTACGGCGTCAGATCGAGGAACGTCCCGCTGTGTCCGTGCCGCCCGATATCGTAATTCGAGAAGCCGACCGCCTGGAACGCGTCCGGCAGGTTGCCGCCGGTAATGCGGATGTTGACCTGTTCGCCAAGGGAGTCCGACATGGTTTCCCAGTTGATTTTGATACCCGCCTTTTGCATCAGTTCATTGAGCACCGGGTTGTCGTCATAGCCGGGGGACAGCGCCGAGATGCCGCTGACAATATGGAATTCGGTCTGCTCGGTGTTTTCATTGACCGTGCCGTCGTTCGGGTTTTCCCCGGCCCCGCCCGCGCAGCCGCTCAGCAACAGCGCGGAGGAAAGCGCGAGGGCAATGGTGTGTTTCATGCTTTTCCGCATAACAATGCTCCTTTTCTATCATAAATCATTATGACGCTGCCGTCAAGAGCGGGTTTCCGCTGAAGAACGAAGTTCTTCGGCCCGCCCTTTTGCCATGGTAAAAGGCCATTGGCTCAGCCTTTGACCGCACCCGCCATGAAGCCCTTTTCAAAATACTTCTGAACATAGGGGTAAGCGATCAGCATGGGCAGCGCCGCGACAATCATCGAACAGAATTTGATCATTTCGGTCATCTTGTTCAGCTCGGCGAAGCCGCCGGAAACCATTGCCGCCTGCTCCTGGCTGGCGGAGCTTTTCAGCAGGATGCCGCGCAGGACGAGCGGAAGGGGCTGGCCCTTGCCGCCGAGGTAAATCATCGCTGTGAACCAGTCGTTCCAGTAAGCGACCATGCTGAACACCGCCATAACCGCCATGATGGGCATGGACAGCGGGATAATTACGTTGATAAAGGAGCGCAGCTTGGAGCAGCCGTCAATCTCGGACGCTTCAATCAGCGAGTGGGGGATGCTGTTCTTGAAGTAGTTGCGGACAATAATCATGTTGCCGACACCCACGCCGCCGGGCAGGAACAGCGACCACATATTGCCAATCAGGCCGGTCTGCTTGACGACCAGGTAGGTGGGGATCATGCCGCCGCCAAAGTACATGGTAATGACAAAGAACAGGCTGATCCATTTCCGGCCGGGGAGCTTGTCATCGGACAGCGGATACGCGGTGATATACAGCATGACGACCGAGAAGATGGTGCCGATCACGGTATATTTGACCGAGTTCAGGAAGCCGCTGACAATGCCGGGGTCGGCGAACACCGCCTTGTAGCCGTCCAGGGTAAAGCCGCTGGGCAGCAGGAAGGTTTTGCCCGCATACACCGCGTAGGGGTCGGAGAAGGATGCCACAAGCACATAATAAAGCGGATACGCCACAATCACCAGCACCACCGTGCAGATGGCCGCGAGGACGATATCGCTGGTTTTATCGGACATGCCGGGGCCTTTTTTGATTTTGGCGGAATTCGTATTTGCCATGTTTGCCGCCCTCCTTTACACAAATTCAACGTCCGAGGCCTTGGACGCAATCCTGTTGACGATGACCAGCAGCAGGATATTGATGACCGTATTGAACAAGCCGACCGCCGTCGAATAGCTGTACTTGCCCTGTTCAATACCGAGCTGATAAACATAAACCGCAATGACATCCGAGGTTGCCTTGTTCAGGTCGGTCTGGAGCAGCCAGACCTTTTCAAAGCCGACGTTCATTAAACCGCCCGCCGCCATAATCAGGTTGAGGATTGCCATCGGCAGCAGCTCCGGAATATCAATGTGCAGGATGCGCTGGAACACCGACGCGCCGTCAATTTTTGCCGCTTCATAAAGGCTGGTGTCCACATTGGCGAGGGTCGCAAGGTAGATGATGCAGCCCCAGCCCGCGTCCTGCCAGATGCCGGACGCAATGTAGATGGTGCGGAACGCCTGCGACTGGGTCAGGAAATCAATCTGCGTGCCGAGCAGCAGATTGAGCAGGCCGCCCGTGGGGCTGAGGAAAATCTTAATCATACCGCAGATAACCATCACCGAGATAAAGTGCGGCGCATAAAGGACGGTCTGCACCACCCGCTTGAACCGCGCAAAGCGCACCTGGTTAATAATCAGCGACAGGATAATCGGGATTGGGAAGCTCCAAAGCAGGCTGTACAGCGCGATGAGCACGGTATTTTTCATCATACGCCCGAAGTTCGGCGAGGTGAAGAACCGTTCAAACCATTGCAGCCCGACCCATTTGCTCTGGGTGAAGCCGAGGCTTGGGTCGAAGTCCCGGAACGCAATCTGGATACCGTACATCGGGATGTACTTGTAAACCAGCGTCAGCAGAACCGGGATGGCAAGCAGCGCGTACAGCTGCCAGTTGTCCTTCATGCGCTGCCCAAGCGATTTGGTATAGCGCCGTTTCACGGCTGCCGTGCCGCCCGAGGGATTTCCACTCTTAGTTTTCATGTTGACTCACATCCTTGAAAGATAAATTTACCGAAGTGTGAATAGTTTCATGCCCTTTCGCTTGCATCCCCCCTTTTTTGTCAGCGACTACTCTCTCATATAACGATTCACGTATTATACATGGAATTTCGCGTTGATGATCTCTTCGTGAATCGTTATTTTGATGTGTTTATCTTATCAAACGGAATTTCTCTTGTCAAGTTTCTCAAGAATCTTTCTTCGTGAAACCTTTCATTTTGTAGGAATGACTAATTATGACGTTCACATTTTGTTTACATCGACAAAATGCAGCGTTTCACGAGAATTTCATGAAATTTCTCTTTACAAATCCGCCCGGATTCTGGTATGATAAGTGCAGAAACCAGATGGAACCCGCGCCGTCCGTTCCGGCTGCGGCGCTGCGATATGAAAGGTTTCACAAAGGAGGGCACCATGAAAAGCACCCAACCAACCATGAAGGATGTCGCGCGGGAAGCGGGCGTCGCGCTGGGGACGGTCTCCAAGGTATTCAACGGGATTCCCGTCGGGGAAAGCTACCGCACGAAGGTGGAGGACGCCGCGCGCAAGCTCGGCTACCAGGTCAACCAATATGCACGCGGCCTGCGCGCCAACAAAACCTATACCGTCGCCCTGATCCTGCCCGGCGTGGACCACCCCTTCTTTTCCGCGCTGGCGCAGCACATCTGCACCGAGCTGCTCCGGCGGGACCACCGGATGCTGTTATATGTTACCGCTTCCCGCCCCGATGTGGAACAGCAGTGCGTGCAGATGGTGCGCCAGAACCGGGTGGACGGCATCATCGGACTGACCTATAACGCCCTTGAAATCGACGAAAACCTTCCCTTTGTCAGCATCGACCGCTTTTTCAGCCCCAACGTCCCCTGCGTGACGGCGGACAACTACGGCGGCGGCCGCATGGCAGCCGAAAAGCTGCTCGAGCTGGGGTGCAGGCATCCGGCGTTCCTGCGCACCGGCTCGACCAACCCCGGCGAAGCCGACAAGCGCGGGGATGGGTTCAAGGCGCTATGCAATGCCCGGAACGTGCCCTTTGACGCGCTGGAACTGAACGACGGGGACGATTTCGGGCGGTTCCGCGACTTCTTCCTCTCGCACCGGGACAGCGGCGGCAGGCTCGATATCGATGGGATTTTCTGCTCTACCGACTTGCTGGCGTGGCGGATACAGCAGATTTTGGAAGGGCTTGGCATCCGCGTCCCCGAGGACGTGCAAATCATCGGCTTTGACGGTTCGCGGCATTTCGATGCGGATGGGCTGTACTGCTCCACCATCGTCCAGCCCATCGAGAAAATCGCGCAGACCTGCGTAGATTTCCTTCTAGAAAAAGACCGTTCCAACCTTCCCGCGCTGATTTGCCTGCCCGTAACCTACGCCGCGGGCGGCACCACCCGGGAACCCGCCGAGGAGGGTTAAGCCATGGCTAGCGCATATTTAAGATGGCTGCACCGCAATGAGCAGCCCGAACAGCCGCTGGTGCTGACCCCGGCACAGAAGCGGAAAAACTGGTGGGATTACCACAAATGGCATGTCGTACTGGGCGCGGCGATGCTGGCAATCGCGGGCAGCGTCCTCTGGGACGCGTCCGGCATCGGGAAGCCTGTGCCGGATTACCAGGTTGCCTATGTCGGCGCGAACGCGCTCCCGGACGACACCGCCGCCGCGCTCGAACAGGGCTTTGCCGCGCTGGGCGAGGACTTAAATGGGGACGGCAAAGTGTTGGTCCGGCTCAACCAATACACGTCGTCAAACGAGGACGCTTCTGTCGCGGCAGCTGCGGCAACCTCCTTAATGGGGGATATTTTGGAGTGTGAAAGCTATTTCTTCCTGCTTGAGGACCCGGAGCGGTTTCAGGAGGATTATCACGCGCTGCGCCGCCTGGATGGCTCGCTGCCGCCGGAGGCGAGCCGCTCCGCCGAGGGGACCTTCCTTTCATGGAAACAATGCCCGGTTCTGGAAGGTTTTGCGCTGGGGGACTATTCCTATCGGTTTATGGACCGCACCGTGACCGGCAGCAGCCAAGCGCTGGCATCCCAGTTATACCTTGCCCGGCGCGGTTTCTGGACGGAAAAAGCGGCGGCATACCCCGATGGCTGCGACCGCCTGTGGGATCGATTGACGGAAGGAGCGCCAGCATGAAAATAAAACGTTATTTTGCTATCTTTTGCGCGTGCGCGCTGCTTCTGACCGGCTGCGCCGCGCAGAAGGCGCAGCCCGAGCAGGCAGCGGACGGCACGCCCTGGAACGAAGGCTGGACGGCCATCGGCGGCATCCTCGGCGTGGAAGCGATGGACAACGGCCTGACCCTGCGCGACACCAACAGCGTGATTGCCGCAAGCGGGATGTACTACGCGCTGTGGGCGGTCGGCGAACCGCAGCCGTTCACCAACGCGGACGGCGACGACGCCGACCTCTATGACGCACAGCTCGCGGTTGTCGTCTCCGAGCAGAAATCACCCGGGGACGCGGAAAAATCCCGGGCGGATTGGATTGCGCTCGCGGAGGAAAACTACCAGATTACGGCACAGGATTCACAGCAGTGCAACGGCGCGGACTATACCGTCCTGGAATACACCTACCAATCGGAGGGCAACCCCTATGCGCGCGGCGCGTCCGCGTTCGGCGTTTACGGGGACACGGCGGTCTGTATGGAGCTTTCCTGCCTGGACAGCTTCACGGGCGATGAAACGGAATACTTATCCGCATTTTTGGCGCACAGCCACTACGCGGCGCAGAAAGGGGACTGACGGAATGGGACTCTTCACACCGGATGAGCCGTATCACGGAGACGCCCCCCGAACCGGCTTTGACCGCTACAAACAGCAGCTTTCGGACAACGCCAAGCGCTGGATGATGGTCAACCTGCTGACGCTGGCAGGCGCGGCCCCGCTTGCGGCAGGTATCTTCTATGCCGTCGCGTCGTCGAGCGTGCTGCTTCTGTTCCCCCTCTCCTTTTTGGGCGGAGCCGTTTTCGGCCCCTTCCTCGCGGGGATGTACGACGCTGTTTTGCGCGGGCTGCGGGACGACCCCCACTCGTGGTGGGACAACTACAAACGCGCCTGGAAACAGAATTGGTGCGGAAGTATCCTCCCCGGCGCGGTGTTTGGCATGTGCATCGGGCTGTATGCCTTTATGGGAATGCTGTTTTGGTGGGCAAGCACCCCTCCCGGCTTCGGGACGGTCACGGTGTATCTGTTTGGGCTGCTGCTCCTGCTCTGCGTCAACAGCCTGTACTGGCCGCAGCTGGTGCTGTTCCGGCAGTCGAATTTTCTGAGGCTGAAAAATACGCTGCTGTTTTGCGTGCTCTATTTTTGGCGGGTGCTGGGCGCGGGCGCGGTTCAGGTGCTTTACCTTGCGCTGCTCGTATTATTTGCGCCCTGGACGCTTTTGTTATTGCCGGTTCTGGGAATCTGGTATATCCTGTTTTTGAGCCAGCTGATCCTTTATCCAAAGCTTGATGAGGCGTTCCACATTAACGACAGCTTCCGGACAGGGGAGGACGATTAACGGACTTGCTGCCTGTATTCATAGTTTGTCAGTCACGTTTCCATTTGCGGGCGCCAATGCGGTCTTATGGATACCGTTTTTTTGATGAGATGTCAAAATGATCCGAAAAATTTCCAAAAAGCTGCTATACACAGTCTCGCCGAAAATGGTATAATAGATCCGTTCGGAAGCTATCGGGAAACAGGAGGAAAAATCCATGAGACTTGCGCTGATCGGATGCATGGTGATGAACCGCGAAATCAGCCATTTGATTGCGGAAAGCGGGCATGTGGTCCGGGCGTGGTGGCTGCGGCAGGGGCTGCATGACACGCCGGATGTCCTGCGCACGGAATTGCAGCGCACAGTTGACGAAATCGAACGGGAAAACGGGCTTTTGCCGGAGCATCTGCGGTTCAAGGCGGTTGTGCTGGCTTATGGGCTGTGCTCGAACGGGGTCGTCGGGCTGCGCAGCCGGTCGCTGCCCATCGTGGTACCGCGCTGTGACGATTGTATTTCGCTGTTCCTCGGCTCGGCGGAACGCTACCGGGCGCTGTTCCTGGAAATGCCGGGAGCTTATTGGTATAACACAGGCTGGATTGAACAGGCGTTCACCCCCTCAAAGGAAAATTATGCCCGCAAACGCGCCGAGTACGTGGAAAATTACGGGGAAGAAAATGCCGATTTCCTGATGGAATGCGAAAACGGCTGGATGGACAAGTACCAATGCTGCGGCTTTATTTCCTGCCCGCTCGGCGACCGCCCGGATTACGAAGCATACGCACGGCAGGCAGCGGAGGATTTTGGCTGGCAGTTCCGCAAGGTCGAGGGCAGCATGGAATATTTTTCCGCGCTTGTGAACGGCCCGTGGGAGGATGACCGTTTTCTGGTCTGCCCGCCGCGCTGCCGTATGGAAGCAGATTTTTCCGACCGGAAGCTGCGCAGTGTCCCGGCTGAGCTGGACGACCAGCTGTAACCGCCGAACGCCACAAACCAGGAAACGTCACTGGGGCTATGCCCTGGGAAGGCTGGCGGATCTAAGCTGTCAAGGTGAAAATCCAGGCAGGAACATCCTCTTGACAGGCTGCCGAAGCCGGTCTGAGACGGAAATTCTTTCAACAGGAGGACGCAAATGAAATCGAATTACAGATTCATCAAACGGTTCCTTTGCATCGCGCTGATTGTGGCTGCCGCTCTGGTTGCAGTCGGGTGCGCCCAGGAACCGGACAAAGGCAAAACGCCCGCCGCAGAAGTGGTCATTCAAACGGACGGGGAAACCTTGGGGAGCGGCGCGGTGTCCTTCCCGCTGACCGTTGTGGACGGGGACGGCGGGGAAATCCATGCCGAAATCCACACGGACAAGGAAACCGTCGGCGAAGCGCTGGAAGATCTTGGCGTCATCGCCGGCGAGGAAACCCCCACCGGCATTTATGTGAAAACGGTCAACGGCATTACCGCAGACTACGATGCGGACGGCGCTTACTGGGCGTTCTACATCGACGGCGCTTACGCACAAACTGGCGTTGACGCCACCCCCATCACCGAAGGCAGCAGCTACGCGTTCCAGGTAGAAAAAGGATGAAATTGACCGTCCGGGAAACGGCAGTGTTTGGGATGCTCGGGGCGGTGATGTTCGCTTCCAAACTGCTGATGGAGCTGCTGCCGAACATTCACCTGTTGGGTGCGCTGACCGTTGCTTATACGGTTGTTTATCGCAAAAAAGCGCTCTATCCCATTTACATCTATGTAATCCTGAACGGTATTTTCTGCGGTTTTGCCGCTTGGTGGTTCGCATATCTGTATGTATGGGCAATTCTCTGGGGCGCTGTTATGCTGCTTCCGCAGAAACTGCCGAAAAAGGCGCAGCCCGCCGTTTACATGGCCGTCAGCGCGGCGCATGGGTTCCTGTTTGGGACATTGTGCGCCCCGGCGCAAGCGCTCCTGTTCGGGCTGAACCTGGAAGGGACAATCGCCTGGATTATTGCCGGTATCCCGTTTGACATCATCCATGGAATCAGCAATTTCCTTTGCGGAACGCTGATTGTACCAATCGCCTTCACGCTGCGGCTCGCGGAGCGCGGCGCGGGAAGGCACTGAAAACCAAAAACCGCCGCCCAATGCAGTCCGGGCGGCGGTTTGTATTCTCTTTTTAGGCTGTGCAAAGCTCCAGCGCGACCTCTGCCGCGGTTGCGGCATCCGCTGTATAACGGCTTGCGCCAATCTGGTCGCAGTAGGACTGCGTAACAGGCGCGCCGCCAACCATAATGGAAATCTTGCCCTTCAGCTCGGAAGCTTCGACCGCTTCGACAACGCTTCGCATCTCACCCATGGTGGTCGTCAGCAGCGCGGAACAGCAAATGATTTTCGCGTCGTTCTCACGGGCAGCGTCCAGGAACTTTTCGACCGGTACGTCTACCCCAAGATCAATGACCTTCAGCCCCTTGCCTTCCATCATCATACGGACAAGGTTTTTGCCGATGTCGTGCAGGTCACCCTTGACCGTGCCAAGCACAACCGTGCCCTTTTCTTCCACGCCGTCCTCAACCAGATGGGGGCGGAGCACCTCGACACCCTTTGACATTGCGCGCGCAGCAATCAGGACCTCCGGCACAAAAACTTCATTGTTTTTGAACTTCTGCCCGATAATGCCCATACCTTCCAGCAGGCCCTGTTCCAGAATCTCGCTCGCCGGGATGCCTTCGTCAAGCGCCTGCTGCACACATGCTTTTACCTTGGGTGCGCGGCCCTGTTGCAGCCAGGAACTGATATCATTCAAAATGCTCATCGTAAAACCCTCCGTTTTTTTGTTTTGGCGGTGTGTTTATTGTTAATCCTATCTTA